>NZ_JBWKTH010000073.1:0-515 GCF_059420225.1 Pseudomonas sp. GW821-FHT04D07 | reverse complement strand
CATTTCATCGTGGACTATGTGGTCACGCGGCCCAGCAGCGATCCCGATTTTTCGCCCCGCACCAAAATCTACGTCAAGCTCGATCGCCCCGGGGGCAGGGATGAGAACGGCAGCATTCCCGGTCACTCCGAACTGCATATGGAGATCCCCGAAGAGATTCTGCTCGACGGCGTCGATGCCGATACACCCTCCGTTCCGATCACCATCAAATCCCCCATTGCCGGGAGACCGCCTTATCCCAATATCGCCGAAGGCGACCGCATTCGGCTGAGCTGGGGGGGCGTGTTTGTCTGGGAGACCGTGACCCTCGAGCAAGTTCGTGATCCCGACAATAATCCCATCATCGTCACCGTTGGCCGGGATGTGATCGACGACGCCGGCGACACTGACGGTCTGGCCGTGGCTTTCGAAATCTACGACGTGGTCGATAACCGCTCCGAAGACTGGAGCGCCGAAATCCGTATCGTGGTCGACACCGGCAGCTCGCGGCTCGACGCGCCGATTATCAAGGAGGC
>NZ_JBWKTH010000072.1:0-557 GCF_059420225.1 Pseudomonas sp. GW821-FHT04D07 | reverse complement strand
CCCCCGGAATTGGATCCTGGGATTTCTGCCATGGAGTTGTTCAGTGAAGTACCTCAGTAAAGTTGTAGCCGGTGGTGTTTTCGGCCTGATTCTGGCGGGTTGCACCGGAGCCCCGATAACCTCGCCGCACTATGACAGCAGCCAATACACCGTGGTGGGTCACAGCGAAGCAACCGCCACTGGCCTGATGTTGTTCGGTGTGATTCCGATCCGCCAGAACAGCCGTTTCGTCCGCGCCCAGAACGCTGCAATCGAGGCCAAGGGGGGCGATGCGATGATCAATACGCAAGTGCAGGAAAATTGGTTCTGGGCCTGGGTCCTGAGCGGCTACACCACCAAAGTCTCCGGTGATGTAATCAAGCTGAAAAACGTGCAGTAACTATCGCCCTGGCGGGTTCTGCTGGATCAAGATCGGTGCTGTCTCGACGCAGTTCATCATGCACTGGAACAGCCTTTGATCATCAGACTACCCATTAGCTCGAGCGACGCTACACGACGCAATCGGCCAGATCCCACGAAATCGCTCTCTTCCGAGTGACTGGCCGCTTGCGGCCGAT
>NZ_JBWKTH010000071.1:0-691 GCF_059420225.1 Pseudomonas sp. GW821-FHT04D07 | reverse complement strand
TGGGCTTTCTCGTCACCACCCTGCTGGTGGCGACCATGTACACCTGCTTCATCTTCAGCTTCACCGAGCTGACCACCGCCATTCCCCATGCCGGCGGGCCTTTTGCCTACAGCCGCCGGGCCTTCGGTGAACGTGGCGGGCTGATCGCCGGGATCGCCACCCTGATCGAATTCGTCTTCGCCCCGCCAGCCATCGCCATGGCCATCGGTGCCTACCTCAATGTCCAGTACCCGGACCTCGACCCACGCCTCGCCGCCGTCGGCGCCTACGTGGTGTTCATGGGCCTGAATATCCTCGGCGTCAGCATCGCCGCCACCTTCGAACTGGTGGTGACAGTGCTCGCGGTCGCCGAATTGCTGGTGTTCATGGGCGTCGTCGCGCCAGGCTTCAGCTTCAGCAATTTCGTGCTCAACGGCTGGTCTGGCTCGACCAGCTTCAGCATCGACTCGATCCCCGGCATCTTCGCCGCGATCCCCTTTGCGATCTGGTTCTTTCTCGCCATCGAAGGCGCGGCCATGGCCGCCGAAGAAGCCAAGGACCCCAAGCGCACCATTCCCAAGGCCTATGTCGGTGGCATCCTGACCCTGGTGTTCCTCGCTCTCGGCGTGATGGTGATGGCCGGCGGGGTCGGCGACTGGCGCCAGCTGTCGAACATCAACGACCCGTTGCCCCAGGCGATGAAAGCGGTGGT
>NZ_JBWKTH010000070.1:0-710 GCF_059420225.1 Pseudomonas sp. GW821-FHT04D07 | reverse complement strand
CTCCCCTATTCGGTTAAGCTCGCCACTGAAAATAAGTCGCTGACCCATTATACAAAAGGTACGCAGTCACCCAACAACGTGGGCTCCCACTGCTTGTACGCATACGGTTTCAGGATCTATTTCACTCCCCTCTCCGGGGTTCTTTTCGCCTTTCCCTCACGGTACTAGTTCACTATCGGTCAGTCAGTAGTATTTAGCCTTGGAGGATGGTCCCCCCATATTCAGACAAGGTTTCTCGTGCCCCGTCCTACTCGATTTCATGACCAAGAGATTTTCGCGTACAGGGCTATCACCCACTATGGCCGCACTTTCCAGAGCGTTCCGCTAATCTCAAAGCCACTTAAGGGCTAGTCCCCGTTCGCTCGCCACTACTAAGGGAATCTCGGTTGATTTCTTTTCCTCAGGGTACTTAGATGTTTCAGTTCCCCTGGTTCGCCTCTTGCACCTATGTATTCAGTACAAGATAACCATCTTATGATGGCTGGGTTCCCCCATTCAGACATCTCCGGATCAAAGTCTGTTTGCCGACTCCCCGAAGCTTTTCGCAGGCTACCACGTCTTTCATCGCCTCTGACTGCCAAGGCATCCACCGTATGCGCTTCTTCACTTGACCATATAACCCCAAGCAATCTGGTTATACTGTGAAGACGACATTCGCCGAAAATTCGCAAAACTCTTAAGAGTCACTCACAAATTTTACCTTAGCCTGA
>NZ_JBWKTH010000069.1:0-745 GCF_059420225.1 Pseudomonas sp. GW821-FHT04D07 | reverse complement strand
CGCCTGATCACCAACCCCGAGTGCCGCCAGTACATCCTGCGCCAGGCCTTCGAAGAGGCGATCCACACCCACGCCTACCAGTACTGCATCGAATCGCTGGCCATGGATGAAGGCGAGATCTTCAACATGTACCACGAGATTCCATCGGTGGCGAAAAAGGCCACCTGGGGCCTGAAGTACACCCGTTCGATCTCCGACCCGGAATTCAAGACCGGCACCGTCGAGACCGACAAGGAACTGCTGCGTAACCTGATCGCCTACTACTGCGTGCTGGAAGGGATTTTCTTCTACTGCGGCTTCACCCAGATCCTGTCCATGGGCCGTCGCAACAAGATGACCGGCGTGGCCGAGCAGTTCCAGTACATCCTGCGGGATGAATCCATGCACCTGAACTTCGGCATCGACGTGATCAACCAGATCAAGATCGAGAACCCGCACCTGTGGGATGCCGAGATGAAGGAAGAAGCCACGCAGATGATCCTGCAGGGCACCCAGCTGGAAATCGAATACGCCCGCGATACCATGCCGCGCGGCGTGCTGGGCATGAACGCGGCGATGATGGAGGACTACCTCAAGTTCATCGCCAACCGTCGCCTGTCGCAGATCGGTTTGAAGGAAGAATACCCAGGTACGACCAACCCGTTCCCATGGATGAGCGAGATCATGGACTTGAAGAAAGAGAAGAACTTCTTCGAGACGCGGGTGATCGAGTATCAGACTGGCGGGGCGTTGAGCTGGGATTGAT
>NZ_JBWKTH010000068.1:0-839 GCF_059420225.1 Pseudomonas sp. GW821-FHT04D07 | reverse complement strand
GCATCGAAGATGCTCGTGCACGGCATCGACACCACACGGACCTTGCGGCCCTGCTCGGTCAGCTTGTCGTACGCCTGCACCGCCAGGCCCAC
Source organism: Pseudomonas sp. GW821-FHT04D07 (assembly GCF_059420225.1). NCBI lineage: Bacteria > Pseudomonadati > Pseudomonadota > Gammaproteobacteria > Pseudomonadales > Pseudomonadaceae > Pseudomonas > Pseudomonas sp. GW821-FHT04D07. Next base: position 747 of record NZ_JBWKTH010000068.1, on the reverse strand, counting down.
TTCCGAACCGGTAGCAATCAGGATCAGCTCAGGCTCGCCCGCGCAATCCTTCAACACATAACCACCGCGGTTGATGCATTCGATCTGCACCGCATCGCGCTGCTGATGTTGCAGGTTCTGCCGGGAAAAGATCAGCGCCGAAGGGCCGTCCTTGCGCTCGATGGCGTTTTTCCAGGCCACGGCGGATTCCACCGCGTCGGCCGGACGCCAGGTGTCGAGGTTCGGCGTGCAACGCAGGCTCGCCAGTTGCTCGATCGGCTGGTGGGTCGGACCGTCTTCGCCCAGACCGATGGAGTCGTGGGTGTAGACATGGATCACCCGCGTCTTCATCAGCGCCGACATACGGACCGCGTTGCGCGCGTATTCCATGAACATCAGGAAGGTCGCGCCGTAAGGCACCAGGCCGCCGTGCAGGGAAACGCCGTTCATGATCGCGGTCATGCCGAATTCGCGCACGCCGTAGTACATGTAGTTGCCGCTGGCATCTTCAGCGCTGACCCCCTTGCAACCTTTCCACAGGGTCAGGTTGGAACCGGCCAGGTCGGCCGAACCGCCGAGGAACTCAGGCAGCAACGGGCCAAAGGCGTTCAGCGCGTTCTGGCTGGCCTTGCGGCTGGCGATGGTTTCGCCCTTGGCCGCGACTTCGGCGATATAGGCCGAGGCTTTTTCGGCGAAGTCGGCGGGCAGCTCGCCGCTCAGGCGCCGCACCAACTCATTGGCTTCGGCCGGGAAGGCCGCGGAGTAGGC
>NZ_JBWKTH010000067.1:0-880 GCF_059420225.1 Pseudomonas sp. GW821-FHT04D07 | reverse complement strand
CGGCGCGTCGAGCCGCGAGCTGCCGGTGTCGACCACGATACGGATTTCGGCACTCCAGTCCTCGGAGCGGTTGTCGACCACGTCGTAGATTTCGAAGGCCACCGGTAGGCCGTCGGAGTCCAAGCCCTCGTCAATCGTCGCCTTGTCGACGATGACCTCGATCGGAAAGGTCTCGAAGTTGAAGGCTTCGTCGTAGGTCACCTCATGTTCGACATACACGCCCCCCCAGCTCAGGAAAATACGGTCGCCTTCGGCAATGTTGGGATAGGGCGGCTCCCCGGCAACGGGGGATTTGATGGTGATCGGCACGAAGGGCGTATCGGCATCGACGCCGTCCAACAGAATCTCTTCGGGGATCTCCATATGCAGTTCGGAATGACCGGGAATGCTGCCGTTCTCATCCTTGCCGCCGGGGAGGTCGAGCTTGGCGTAGATTTTGGTGCGGGGCGAAAAATCAGGATCGTTGCTCGGCCGCGTGACCACATAGTCCACGATGAAATAGCCCCCGTCCCCCAGGCGTGCGCTGGGAATGAACAGCGTCACGGGCTTGCCGACCTCGTCAGCCTGGATAATGCTGCCCTGCGCGACAGTGTTGGTATCGAGCCTGACCACGACGCTGTCGCCGATGTGCATGATGTCCCAGGCGGGGATCTGTACCCGCAAGCCGGCATGGGGCCAGAGGTCGACGGCCGCGGCGCGACTGATGCCCCAGGTGTCCGCGGGCATGGGCGGCAGGGGGCTTTTCTTGTCGGGGATGTCGATTTCCTCGAGCGGCAGGGCGACGACCGAGCGGGTCATGGCGGGACTCCTATCGGGTTGACGATGGGGTTTATTGGGCGCCGTAAACACCAGGCTGGCTACTGTCAGAAATGACAGTTCG
>NZ_JBWKTH010000066.1:0-1234 GCF_059420225.1 Pseudomonas sp. GW821-FHT04D07 | reverse complement strand
TGTAATTGGATGGACTCGCCCAAGCCGAGGCGTCTGTAGCGCCACGGTGGCATTCTAATGAAGCCAACGACAGCGAGGGCGAGCCCATGAAAAAGCATACGATCAAAACCAACTCCTTGTCTTCTGCCGATCTGTCTGCTTGCACGACAGTGGCGGTGGATCTTGCCAAAAACGTGTTCCAGGTAGCTGGAGAAGACGCCCTTGGCCAAGTCAAATACGAGGAGCGGATCAAGTCCCGCGAGGCCTTCCTTGCGTTCCTGTACAAGCTGCCCAACACCGTGACAGTGCTCATGGAAACAGGCCCCGGTGCCCAAGCGTGGGCGCGAATCCTACAGGCGCAGGGGAACCTCGCGCGGATCCTGCCGGCACAGCGCGTAGCCGAGCATCGCAGCGGCGCAAAGAACGATCGTAATGATGCGCTGGCTATTCTGCGTGCGGGTCGAGACAGCTTGATCATCGCTGTGCCGATCAAAACCGCAGCCCAGCTAGCCATGCAGGCGCTGCATCGGGCCAGACAGGGCTACGTGCGCCGACGCACCGCCATGAGTAATCAGATCCGCGGTTTGCTGCTTGAACAAGGTATTGCCATGGCGCAAGGTGAGCTTGCCCTCAGCCGCAACGTTCCGCGGATACTGGAAGACGCCACACAACCGCTGCCAGAATCGTTGCGTGAGCTGATCGACGAAATGTTGGGTGAATGGCGTCATCTGGGCGAGCGCGTGAATGTGCTGACCGCACGCCTGGAGACCGCAGCGCGCGAAGACGAGACGGCAAAGCGCCTAATGACGGTACGTGGGATAGGGCCGATCATCGCTACGGCGCTGTTAGCCAAGCAGACCGAACCTGAACGTTTCCCGAATGCACGCCTGTTCGCGTCCTACTTCGGCACGGTGCCGGAGCAAAACAGCAGCGGCAATAAGACCCGGCTGGGGAAAATGTGCAAACGCGGCGATGCCTACTTACGCAGTCTGGCGATCCAGGGAGCGCATGCGGTACTGAGGCAGGTACGGCCCGATTCCGAACATCCAGACGACCAACGACTGCAATGCTGGCTAAGCCGTCATGGCCAGAAAGGCGCAGCCGTGCGCTTGGCCAATCGCAACCTGCGTATCGTCTGGGTGCTGCTGCAAAACGACCAAACCTACCGTCGCCAGCCTATGGGTAATCAGGAGGCGGCGGTGCATTAATCGACCGAGTTCTACCACCGGGGTGCTGAGTCACCTCAACCGCTGCT
>NZ_JBWKTH010000065.1:0-1253 GCF_059420225.1 Pseudomonas sp. GW821-FHT04D07 | reverse complement strand
TGTAGTGGTCAACTAATTCCGGACACCTCGATAGGTAATTTTGACACCATCGCCCGCTCGTAAACGGTCGGTGGCAGATACCCCAGTTTCGAGTGCAGTCGCTCGTTGTTGTAAAACCCAACGATGTACTCGGTGATGTCACGTATTGCCTCGCCATGGTTGGCGTAGTCACGGCGCCATACACGTTCCATTTTCAAGCTCAGGAAGAAACGCTCCATCACGGAGTTGTCCCAACAGTTACCTTTGCGACTCATGCTCTGCTGCATACCATTTCGTTCCAGCAACGCTCTGTAGCTCGCGCTTGCATACTGACTACCCCGATCCGAATGGGCGATCAGTCCCGGTGCCGGCTGGCGCTGAGCAATAGCCAGTTGCATGGCGTTGCATACCAGCTCGGCAGGCATGTTCGGCGCCATGGACCAGCCCACAATCTTGCGTGAGAACAAGTCCAATACCACGGCCAGGTACAGCCAGCCGCTGCGGGTCCGGATGTAGGTCACATCCGCCACCCACGCCTTGTTCACCGCCTCGGGCTCGAACTGGCGATTCAGCACATTCTCGGCGATCGGCAGATCGTGATTGCTATCAGTCGTGTGCACAAATTTGCGCTTCCAGGCTGAGCGCAGACCGTTAGCTCGCATCAAGCGGCGGACTTTATAAAGGCTTATCTCCATCCCCTTGGCGTGCAGGGCCTTACGCAACGGGCGACTGCCGTAGCAACCGCCACTTTCGCTAAACGAAGCCTTGAGCTGTACCGTGACTGGGCAAATCGGTGCCGGCGCTTGGGCCCGTTTGTTGGCCTCGTAAAAGCCGGAGCGGCTGATGCCCAGCAGCCGACAGACGTGCACCACCGAATAAGCCTTCTGTTGCAGCTGTCGAACCAGGCGGTAGGTCACTTCAGCTCGCGGGCAAAGAAGGCTGTAGCTTTTTTTAGGACATCGTTGTCCATCTTGAGCTGCCGGTTCTCTTGCTCCAACTGCCGAATACGCTGCTGCTCAGGTGTCAGCGGTTTACCGATCCCAGCTTGTCCCAACTGTTCCGATTCATACTGCTGGACCCAGCGTCGAACAGCCGAATCAACCAGATTGAGATCCCGGCAGACTTGTGAAACGGCCAACCCCTGGTCTGTGATCATTTTCACGACTTGCAGCTTGAAGCTGTCGTCGAATGTCCTGCGCTTGTCGGTCATGAAAAACTCCTCGATAGATGCATTTTCCACCTATCGGGGTGTCCGGGGAAATTAAACCACCACA
>NZ_JBWKTH010000064.1:0-1434 GCF_059420225.1 Pseudomonas sp. GW821-FHT04D07 | reverse complement strand
ATCCTGGTTGAATCGGCTGAAGAGCTGACCTCCCTGGCCGTGGCCAAACTGTTGAAAGCCGTTGTCGACAAGGAACAGCCACAGCTGGTGATCCTTGGCAAACAGGCCATCGACAGCGACAACAACCAGACCGGTCAGATGCTGGCGGCCCTGAGCGGTTACGCCCAAGGCACCTTCGCTTCGAAAGTCGAAGTGTCCGGCGACAAGGTTGCCGTGACCCGCGAAATCGACGGCGGCCTGCAGACCGTGTCGTTGAGCCTGCCGGCCATCGTCACCACCGACCTGCGTTTGAACGAGCCGCGTTATGCGTCCCTGCCAAACATCATGAAAGCCAAGAAGAAGCCGCTTGAAGTGCTGACTCCGGATGCTTTGGGCGTTTCCACCGCCTCCACCAACAAGACCCTGAAAGTCGAAGCGCCGGCTGCGCGTAGCGCCGGGATCAAGGTCAAGTCGGTTGCAGAACTGGTCGAGAAACTGAAAAACGAAGCGAAGGTAATCTGACTATGACTATCTTGGTAATCGCCGAACACGACAACAAGGTCGTGGCCCCAGCCACCCTGAACACCGTGGCTGCCGCGGCAAAGATCGGTGGTGACATTCACGTGCTGGTTGCAGGCCAGGGCGTGGGTGCAGTCGCTGAAGCCGCTGCGAAAATCGCTGGCGTGTCGAAAGTGCTGGTGGCCGACAACGCCGCCTACGCCCATCAACTGCCGGAAAACGTCGCGCCCCTGGTTGCCGAGCTGGGCAAGGGCTACAGCCACATTCTGGCTGCCGCTACTTCCAACGGCAAAAACATCCTGCCACGGGTTGCCGCTCAGCTGGACGTCGACCAGATCTCCGAGATCATCTCGGTGCAAAGCGCTGACACCTTCAAGCGTCCGATCTACGCCGGTAACGCCATTGCCACCGTGCAATCGAACGCCGCCGTCAAGGTCATCACCGTGCGCACCACCGGTTTCGACCCGGTTGCCGCTGAAGGTGGTTCGGCTGCGGTTGAAGCGGTTGCCGCGGTTCACGATGCAGGCAAATCGTCGTTCGTCGGCGAGGAGCTGGCCAAGTCCGACCGTCCTGAACTGACCGCTGCCAAGATCGTCGTTTCCGGCGGTCGTGGCATGCAGAACGGTGACAACTTCAAGCACCTGTACGCCCTGGCCGACAAGCTCGGTGCCGCGGTCGGCGCTTCCCGCGCGGCGGTCGACGCTGGTTTCGTACCGAACGACATGCAGGTTGGCCAGACCGGCAAGATCGTCGCGCCACAGCTGTACATCGCCGTCGGTATCTCCGGCGCGATCCAGCATTTGGCCGGTATGAAGGACTCCAAGGTGATCGTCGCGATCAACAAGGACGAAGAAGCACCGATCTTCCAGGTGGCCGATTACGGCCTGGTGGCGGACTTGTTCGAAGCTATCCCTGAGTTCGAGAAGCTGGTCTGAT
>NZ_JBWKTH010000063.1:0-1494 GCF_059420225.1 Pseudomonas sp. GW821-FHT04D07 | reverse complement strand
GAGTCGTACCTGATTTTTGTGTACGACCATGACCCCCTGTGGGAGCGGAGCTTGCCCGCGAAGCTTTTAGGACCTACACGGTCTCCGCCACCTGCGCCCGACGCACGTCCGGCTGTTTCCAGGCGTCCGCCGCGCTTTCATCGATGGCCAGTTGAATGGCTTTCTTGCGGCGCTCTTCGGCCTGGCGGCTGAAGTACCAGACCAGGAAGGTCACGATCGACACCGCCAACAGGATCAGGCTGGCCACCGCGTTGATCTCCGGCTTCACGCCCAGGCGCACCGCCGAGAACACTTCCATCGGCAAGGTGGTCGAACCCGGCCCGGAAACGAAGCTGGCCAGAACCAGGTCATCCAGGGACAAGGCGAAGGACATCATCCCGCCCGCCGCCAGCGATGGCGCGATCATCGGGATGGTGATCAGGAAGAACACTTTCCACGGCTTGGCGCCCAGGTCCATGGCCGCCTCTTCGATGGACAGGTCCAGCTCGCGCAAGCGCGCCGACACCACCACCGCCACATAGGCCGCGCAGAAGGTCGTGTGGGCGATCCAGATGGTGACGATGCCGCGTTCCTGCGGCCAGCCGATCAACTGCGCCATGGCCACGAACAGCAGCAACAGCGACAGGCCGGTGATCACTTCCGGCATCACCAACGGCGCCGTCACCAGGCCGCCGAACAGCGTGCGGCCCTTGAAGCGGGTAACCCGGGTCAGGACAAACGCCGCCAGGGTGCCCAGCGCCACCGCGGCCACCGCGGTGTAGCAGGCGATTTCCAGCGAGCGGGCCACCGAGCCCATCAGTTGGGTGTTGTCCAACAGGCCCACGTACCACTTCACCGACCAGCCGCCCCACACCGTCACCAGCTTCGAGGCGTTGAACGAGTAGATCACCAGGATCAGCATCGGCAGGTAGATGAACAGCAAACCCAGTACCAGCATCAGGCTGGAAAAACTGAAGCGCTTCATTCCTTGCCCTCCATTTCTTTGGCCTGACTACGGTTGAACAGAATGATCGGCACAATCAGGATCGCCAGCATCACCACGGCGAGCGCCGATGCCACCGGCCAGTCACGGTTATTGAAGAACTCTTGCCACAGCACCTTGCCGATCATCAGGGTTTCCGGACCGCCAAGCAGCTCGGGGATCACGAACTCACCCACCACCGGGATAAACACCAGCATGCAGCCGGCGATGATGCCGTTCTTCGACAGCGGCACGGTGATCTTCCAGAAGCTGTTGAAGGTACTCGAACCCAGGTCCGAGGCCGCTTCCAGCAGGCTCTGATCGTGTTTCACCAGGTTGGCGTAGAGCGGCAGGATCATAAACGGCAGATAGGAATAGACCACCCCGATATACACCGCGAGGTTGGTATTGAGGATCTGCAACGGCTCGCTGATCAGCCCGGTCCACATCAGGAACGCGTTCAACAGCCCGTTGTTGCTGAGAATCCCCATCCAGGCGTAGACGCGGATCAGGATCGCGGTCCAGGTCGGCAT
>NZ_JBWKTH010000062.1:0-2048 GCF_059420225.1 Pseudomonas sp. GW821-FHT04D07 | reverse complement strand
GACTCCTATCGGGTTGACGATGGGGTTTATTGGGCGCCGTAAACACCAGGCTGGCTACTGTCAGAAATGACAGTTCGGAGGGGGAAAAGGTAGCCGTTGGTCGGATTGGCGAACTGGGCGTCGATGTAAAAAGCAAGACGGTTTTAGCATTCCCGATTATGTATTACTTTATACGTTGTTTGTAACACATGAGAGAGCAACGATATGAGCGAAGCTACCTTTACGTTTCGGGTTGATGAGGCCCTGAAAGCTGAGTTCTCCTGCGCCGCCAAGGCCCGTGATCGCAGCGGCGCGCAGCTCCTGCGCGACTTCATGCGTGAGTTCGTGCAACAGCAGGAAGCGGCTGCGCATGACGCCTGGTTCCGTCGCCAGGTGCAAATCGGCATGGATTCGGCCAATGCTGGCAACTTGATTTCATCGGCGGAGGTTGAGGCCAGATTCGCGACCAAGCGGGAGGCCACGCGTCGTCGGCTTAAAACCTCTGAATGATGGCATTATTCTGGACACCCGAGGCGATCCAGGATCGCGACGAAATCTATGATTACATCGAAGCCGACAACCCGGCCGCCGCATTGGCCCTTGATGAGCTGTTTTCAGAGAAGGCGAGCCGCCTGGTCGATCATCCAGGCCTGGGTCGGCTTGGTCGTGTTACCGGCACCCACGAGCGGGTAGTGCATCGAAATTACATCCTGGTCTATGACGTGGCAGGCGACTGGGTGCGCGTGCTGCGAGTCCTGCATGCCGCTCGACAGTGGCCACCTCGAAAATGAGGTAAATAATGGCCGAGGCGTCGATCTACGCCGCTGATCTACAGCGATGCCGGCAAGGCGATTGCCGCCCACCGCGCGGCGGGTGAGCGGATTCTGGTGATCTCGGCGTCACAAGCTTTGAGCCAGCCGCAATGGCTGCGAACGACGGAAACCTGTGGGAGCAGTGCTTATCGGATCGCCGCACCGCCGCGAAGAGGGCCTTGAGAGCGCCAGTGTTCCAACTAAATTAAGTCAGTTTTTCAGTCAGCCTTCCGATATAAAATCGTTACTCTTTGAGTCCGCTTACCGAGCTCTATCTAATCTGACGAATACGAATGTCGTCGAGATCAACTTTGCTTACGTGATCTGACACAAGGAACATTAAACTCAAATTTTGTGAAAATTCGTCGACTGTATAAAAATATGTCTGCCATTGGGAGGTGAGCAGATGAGACTGTTGGGGAGGGTCAGAACTAGGCACAACCGTAAACTCTAATTTTAGTCCAGGATGCACGCTGCGTGCTCGTACACTGACTTCATAGCGCTCCCCAACAGGCAGAGGTGCGCGATTGAGGGTTATGAAGTCTATCTTACAGTAGTCATTGCCATCCTCATCCCTGACTACGGTCCCTGATGAGCCAATTGCCCAGCCGTTCAAGTCTCCATTCGTGAACGGGGTGTAGTGTTCGAAAAAAGTGACCGTATAAGTGCGCAACGGAAAGGTGACCGCATTGGCCTCGTCGGTGCTCTTATCGAAGGAGGCCTTGAACTCCAGCTTCAATGTGCTGCCGTTGCGTAGCTCCCGAAGCTCGCTATAGGGAACGATTTTTTCACCATACCCTTGCCGATACCACTCCGTGCTCACCCAATTATTCGCTCCGCTCCACAGCTTCTCGTAGGTCAAGCCATCGTTTTTCGTACCCTCCAGACGCAGCCATATGCGCTGGTTGTGTGCAATGAGCGGCCAATTGTCGATACGTACGGTGGCGTCACCGGTCAAGTTGCTCATATCCAGTTCAGGCCCTTCTCCATTATTGACGGCTTGCAGGATCCTCGGCTTGGCCACCAGCAGATCGTCTTCGGCAATGGTCCGCACCGCCAGGTTGAGTGCATCTGAGGGATCCGAGGCTTCGCCGTTGCGAATTACGCTGTAGGTCACCGTCACCGGTTTGCCCAGGTTGTAGGCGAGCACCTCGACCGGGATAGGGATCTCGCGGCTGGTGGGGAGTGCTTGCGCCGGGGTGGTGTGCGAGCCCTCTCCCGCCGTACCGGTCCAAGTCACGCTGACCTGATCACCGG
>NZ_JBWKTH010000061.1:0-2408 GCF_059420225.1 Pseudomonas sp. GW821-FHT04D07 | reverse complement strand
GTAAGCGTCCGCCCAACACACCTTGCGTGATTAAACGGGCGCCCACCTGTGCGGCAACAGCTCGGTTATCTCACTCGCACGCTGCGTCGGCAGGCGTGTAAGAACATCCTTTAAGTAAGCATACGGATCATGTCCGTTGAGCCGCGCCGACTGGATCAAACTCATGATCGCCGCCGCACGTTTACCGCTGCGTAACGAGCCCGCGAACAGCCAGTTCGAGCGCCCAAGAGCCCACGGCCGGATTTGATTCTCGCACCAGTTATTATCGATGGGCACAGCACCGTCATCGAGATAGCGCGTCAGCGCTATCCAGCGTTTGAGGCTGTAATCCAGGGCCTTGGCGATGGCCGAACCCTCAGGCACAAGCTGTCTTTGGGCGATCATCCAGGTATGAAGTGCGTCGGCGATTGGCGCTGCTTTTTCCTGCCGTATTCGCTGTCGATCACCCGCTTCCAGCTCGCGGACTTCTCGTTCAACTTCGTACAAGGCCGCGATGTAGTGCAGCGCTTTTTCGGCGATCTGGCTCTTGTTGGTCGCGTGCAAGTCGAAGAACTTTCGGCGGGCATGGGCCATGCAGCCGATCTCCGTAACGCCCAGTTCAAAGCCTGCCTTGTAGCCGGCAAAGTCATCGCAGACCAGCTTGCCGTTCCAACTGCTCAGGAAGGCTCGGGCATGTTCGCCAGCGCGGCTCGGGCTGAAGTCGTAAACGACCGCCGCCAGGTCGGAGAACTGACTGGTGGCATAGGCCCAGACATAAGCGCGATGAGTTTTTTTCGCGCCAGGCATCAGCATTTGTACCGGCGTCTCGTCGGCGTGAACGATGCCGTGCGTCAGCACGGCTTCGCGCAGCGCATCGACTAGTGGTTGGAGTTGCACGCCGCAGTTGCCCACCCACTGCGCCAAGGTCGAACGGGCGATGGGCAGCCCGGCGCGACCGAAGATTTTTTCCTGACGATACAGCGGCAAATGATCAGCGAACTTGGCCACCATGACATGGGCCAGCAGGCCTGCGGTCGGTATGCCTTTGTCGATGACGTGCGCCGGTACCGGCGCCTGGATTAGCGTTTCGCACTGCTCGCAGGCCCATTTCCCACGGATGTGACGTTCGACGGTGAACACGCCGGGCGTGTAGTCGAGTTTTTCACTGGCATCTTCGCCGATGCGCTTGAGAGTACAGCCGCACTGGCAATGGCTGTTGTCCGGTTCGTGATGGATCAGCGTGCGAGGAAATTGCGGCGGCAGCGCCGCGCGCTTAGGTTGCTGGCGCACTTTGGCTTCGACTGGTGTCGGTTGCAGCGCCTCAAGCTCGGCTTCGATAGCGGCAATATCAGTATCGATCAAGTCGTTGAGCAAGCTGGCCTGATCTGGACTTAGTTGCTCGCTGCGTTTGGCAAACTTGAAGCGTTTGAGCAGCGCGATCTCGTGGGCCAGTTTCTCGTTGACCGACTTTTGATGATTGATCTGCTTGTCCATCGTCTCGACGCGCTGGATCAACTGCGCCGCCAAAGCACGCAGTTCTTTAGAGTTTAATTGATCGAGATTCGGATGCGAAGTCATGCCGCCGATTTTGCCAGAGAGGGCTATGGGCGGCGATAGACTGATGGGCCAATTGCGCTGGCAAGCAGGCCATGGCAGGCGAGTTAGAGTACCGTGATGGCTCCTCCGGAACCGACGCGTTGCCAAGGTAAGCCGAGCACCAAGGCTTGAAGTTGCTCTGCATCCAGCTCGACTTCAGAGCCGTGCCGCACGCCCGGCCAAAAGAAACGTCCTTGATTTAAGCGCCGGGCAGCAAGCCAAATCCCCAAGCCATCATGCACCAGCACTTTCATGCGATTGGCACGACGGTTGGCAAACAGATAAGCACAGTGCGGCTTCGCCGCACCGAACACCGCCACGACCCGCGCCAGAGCAGTTTCAGTGCCTGCGCGCATGTCCATGGGCTCGGTGGCGAGCCAGATGGAGTCGATGCGGATCATCGCAGCAGGTCTCGCAGGAAAGTAGAACACGCCGCTGCATTTTCTGCCGGCCAACTCACCACGACTACGCCTTTTGAATGCGGCACTTCGATTCGGATCGTGGCAGGAAGGGCCTGATGCATCGGCACCGGCGGCGATGCCTTGACCGGGATGAAGGCGGTTTGAAGTGTCAGGTTTTTCTGCGCATGCACGCGTATCCATTTATGGACGAGGTTGGCGTTGAGGTTGTGGGTCAACGCGACATTGGCGATCGAGGTGTCAGGCTGCGCGCATTCGGCGATGACCTGGGCCTTGAAGGACTTTGAATAGGAACGGCGTTCTTGTGGCATAGGCGTCCGCTTAAAAAGGCTAAAAATGGTGTCCACTTAAATTTAGGTGGACACCATCGCCTCAAGCGACGGTGTCAGGAAGGTGTGTTGCCCGGACGGTTAC
>NZ_JBWKTH010000060.1:0-2600 GCF_059420225.1 Pseudomonas sp. GW821-FHT04D07 | reverse complement strand
TCGGCGATGCATCGTTTCACTGCTGAGTTCGGGATGGGATCAGGTGGTTCCAATGCTCTATGGTCGTCAAGAAATTCGGTAGCCAGGTCGTTTTCTCTTGCGAGATCACGCTCCAGCAAATGGGTATGTGACAGCTTGGTGTTTTGTGAGTCGCAAACTTTCGGTCTGTATCGTCTTCACACACCGCAATCTGGTGCTCTTTCGCTTTTCAGCTCGAAGCAAGCAAATTGCTTGGGTGTTATATGGTCAAGCCTCACGGGCAATTAGTACAGGTTAGCTCAACGCCTCACAGCGCTTACACACCCTGCCTATCAACGTCGTAGTCTTCGACGGCCCTTCAGGGAACTCAAGGTTCCAGTGAGATCTCATCTTGAGGCAAGTTTCCCGCTTAGATGCTTTCAGCGGTTATCTTTCCCGAACATAGCTACCCGGCAATGCCACTGGCGTGACAACCGGAACACCAGAGGTTCGTCCACTCCGGTCCTCTCGTACTAGGAGCAGCCCCTCTCAAATCTCAAACGTCCACGGCAGATAGGGACCGAACTGTCTCACGACGTTCTAAACCCAGCTCGCGTACCACTTTAAATGGCGAACAGCCATACCCTTGGGACCGGCTTCAGCCCCAGGATGTGATGAGCCGACATCGAGGTGCCAAACACCGCCGTCGATATGAACTCTTGGGCGGTATCAGCCTGTTATCCCCGGAGTACCTTTTATCCGTTGAGCGATGGCCCTTCCATACAGAACCACCGGATCACTAAGACCTACTTTCGTACCTGCTCGACGTGTCTGTCTCGCAGTCAAGCGCGCTTTTGCCTTTATACTCTACGACCGATTTCCGACCGGTCTGAGCGCACCTTCGTACTCCTCCGTTACTCTTTAGGAGGAGACCGCCCCAGTCAAACTACCCACCATACACTGTCCTCGATCCGGATAACGGACCTGAGTTAGAACCTCAAAGTTGCCAGGGTGGTATTTCAAGGTTGGCTCCACGCGAACTGGCGTCCACGCTTCAAAGCCTCCCACCTATCCTACACAAGCAAATTCAAAGTCCAGTGCAAAGCTATAGTAAAGGTTCACGGGGTCTTTCCGTCTAGCCGCGGATACACTGCATCTTCACAGCGATTTCAATTTCACTGAGTCTCGGGTGGAGACAGCGCCGCCATCGTTACGCCATTCGTGCAGGTCGGAACTTACCCGACAAGGAATTTCGCTACCTTAGGACCGTTATAGTTACGGCCGCCGTTTACCGGGGCTTCGATCAAGAGCTTCGCGTTAGCTAACCCCATCAATTAACCTTCCGGCACCGGGCAGGCGTCACACCCTATACGTCCACTTTCGTGTTTGCAGAGTGCTGTGTTTTTAATAAACAGTCGCAGCGGCCTGGTATCTTCGACCGGCATGGGCTTACGGAGCAAGTCCTTCACCCTCACCGGCGCACCTTCTCCCGAAGTTACGGTGCCATTTTGCCTAGTTCCTTCACCCGAGTTCTCTCAAGCGCCTTGGTATTCTCTACCCAACCACCTGTGTCGGTTTGGGGTACGGTTCCTGGTTACCTGAAGCTTAGAAGCTTTTCTTGGAAGCATGGCATCAACCACTTCGTCATCTAAAAGACAACTCGTCATCAGCTCTCGGCCTTAAGATCCCGGATTTACCTAAGATCTCAGCCTACCACCTTAAACTTGGACAACCAACGCCAAGCTGGCCTAGCCTTCTCCGTCCCTCCATCGCAATAACCAGAAGTACAGGAATATTAACCTGTTTTCCATCGACTACGCTTTTCAGCCTCGCCTTAGGGACCGACTAACCCTGCGTCGATTAACGTTGCGCAGGAAACCTTGGTCTTTCGGCGTGGGTGTTTTTCACACCCATTGTCGTTACTCATGTCAGCATTCGCACTTCTGATACCTCCAGCAAGCTTCTCAACTCACCTTCACAGGCTTACAGAACGCTCCTCTACCGCATCACCCTAAGGTGATACCCGTAGCTTCGGTGCATGGTTTGAGCCCCGTTACATCTTCCGCGCAGGCCGACTCGACTAGTGAGCTATTACGCTTTCTTTAAAGGGTGGCTGCTTCTAAGCCAACCTCCTAGCTGTCTAAGCCTTCCCACATCGTTTCCCACTTAACCATGACTTTGGGACCTTAGCTGACGGTCTGGGTTGTTTCCCTTTTCACGACGGACGTTAGCACCCGCCGTGTGTCTCCCATGCTCGGCACTTGTAGGTATTCGGAGTTTGCATCGGTTTGGTAAGTCGGGATGACCCCCTAGCCGAAACAGTGCTCTACCCCCTACAGTGATACATGAGGCGCTACCTAAATAGCTTTCGAGGAGAACCAGCTATCTCCGAGCTTGATTAGCCTTTCACTCCGATCCACAGGTCATCCGCTAACTTTTCAACGGTAGTCGGTTCGGTCCTCCAGTTAGTGTTACCCAACCTTCAACCTGCCCATGGATAGATCGCCCGGTTTCGGGTCTATTCCCAGCGACTAGACGCCCTATTAAGACTCGCTTTCGCTACGCCTCCCCTATTCGGTTAAGCTCGCCACTGAAAATAAGTCGCTGACCCATTATACAAAAGGTACGCAGTCACCCAACAA
>NZ_JBWKTH010000059.1:0-2752 GCF_059420225.1 Pseudomonas sp. GW821-FHT04D07 | reverse complement strand
GGCCTGATACATAGATGCAACCGGGTAGCAGTGTTCAAAGCGTGTTGACAGGGTGGGCGAGTCCATACATAGGAGCCGGCTTGCCGGCGATGGGGCCCGTGAGCCTTGCATCGCCTGAACGACCGCCATCGCCGGCAAGCCGGCTCCCACAATGACCGCGTTGAATGCAGTGGTTTTACCGGGCCGGCAGCAGCTTCAGGACACTGCGGGTATTGGCCGACACTTCCACCTCATCCAACCGCACCTGCTCATACCCGCCTTCGATATAGGTCTCGGCCTGGTCGTCGTAATACTTGTCGAACAACACGCCGCTTTGCCCTACCGGGTTGATGGTCAGGCTGTGCTCCGGGTCGGCGAAGTCGATGAGACGGCGGGTCGAAGGCCCGTTGCTCACCGCCCAGGGCGCCGGGCCGATCTTCGCCGACAGGTTGTTCGGCACTTCATGGCTGCCCGGTGCATCGAACGGTCCGACATTGAACAACCGGTCCAGTGGCTTCTGCCGGCCCAACGGATGCTCATGGGTCAGGGTATGGGCCTGGCCCCAGACCCAGCCGGTCGGATCATTGCCATAGAGCCCCTTGAGGTGGGCGATGCTCGCTTGCCAGGCGGCTTTCACCGTCTCGGCGCGGCCCTTGCCCCACCACGGCGAATGCTCGTCGGCCGCCAGGCGCGGCAGGGCGGCGTCGATCACGCGGGTGTTCAGCAACGCATTGAAATAGTCATCGCCCAGCTTGTCGTGCATCGCGCTATAGGTCAGGTCATAGAGGAACTGATTGAACAGCGTGGCGCTGCTGGAACTCATCGGGTAGTCACCCTTCCACTGCGCCAACTGCTCCACCAGCTTCAGCTCAGCCGGGTCTTTCACCACTTCGCGCAGCACCGGCAGCAGCGGCTTGAGCAGGCGTGGGCCGTAGTCGGTGGTCGTGCCCAGTTGCAGTTTCTGGCTGTTTTCCAGGCTCCAGCGCACGCTGCTGTCGCTCAGTTGCCGGTTCAGTTGCTGGCCGCGATCGGGCAGGTTGTAGTAACCGGGAATCTCCATGCCGGTGGGTGATACCGGCTGGGCGTTGGCCGAGACGATATAGCCGCGCGCCGGGTTCTCTTCCTGGGGGTTGGCGCTGAACGGGTAGTAGCCGTCCTTGTCGGCATCGGTGGTGCTACCGTCGAGGATAAAGGCCGGGTTGACCCCGGGCTGGCGCTTGGGCAGCAGCGCCGCTGCCCACCAGCCGATATCGCCCTTGGCATTGGCCCAGACCACGTTGAGACCCGGGGCCTGGATCTTCGACGAGGCCGTGCGGGCTTTCTCCAGGGTGTCGGCGCGGTTGAGCTCGTAGAAGGCGTCGAGGATCGGGTCCGGGGTCTCGAGAAAGGCCCACCACATCGCCACTGGCTTGGTTGCGCCATTGCTGCCCAGGGCGTCATTGACGATCGGGCCGTGGGGCGAGCGGCGCAGGGTGACGGTGACCGGTGCCTCGCCCTTGACGGCGATCTGCTGTTGGCTGCTGGTCATCTCGACCCACTGGCCGTGGTACCAGACCTGGTTGGGGTTGTCCGGGTTGGTCTGCTCGGCGATCAGATCGAGGTCGTCGTTCTGGAACATGGTCAGGCTCCAGCCGAACGCCTGGTTGTTACCCAGGAACGCGAATGGCACCAGCGCCTGGTGATAGCCATACAGCTCGTAGTTCGGCGCCGAGAGGTGCGCCTCATACCAGACCGAAGGCGTCGAGAAATGGATATGCGGATCGCCCGCCAGCAGCGGCTTGCCACTCTTGGTCCGGCTGCCGGACACCGCCCAGGCATTGCTGCCTTCGAACTGCGGCAGGCCGGCGTGCTCCAGGGCCTGGTCGCTCAATCGGGCCAGGGCGCCGAGGCCCTTCCAGTCGGCATCGGCCAGGGGCGTCGGGGGGCCGAATGCGCCCTGGGGACGCCATTGCAGGTCGAAGACTTTCAGGTAGTCGGCGCCGAGCTTGTCGCGCACATAGGTCAGCAGCGGCTCGGTGCGGAAGGCGGCGGCGAAGCTGTAGGCCAGGTAGCCGGCGATGCTGATGGTGTCTGCGGCGGTGAACGGCCGCCTGTCGATGCCCAGGAGGTCGAACTCCACGGGTTTGGCGTGGCTCGCCTGATACTGGTTGATGCCGTCCAGGTAGGCTTGCAGGGCCTTCCAACTGGGGGACTGCTTGTCGAGCTCGGTGACGTACTGGTCGGCCCGCTCGCGGATACGCAGGCCGCGGAACAGTTTGTCGGTGTCCACCAGCTTGGGCCCGAGCACCTCGGCCAGCTCGCCACGGGCCAGGCGACGCATGATTTCCATCTGGAACAGCCGGTCCTGGGCCTGCACGTAACCCAGGGCGCGGTACAGGTCGGCTTCGTTTTCGGCACGGATATGCGGCACGCCACGGTCGTCGTAGCGCACCGTGACCGGCCCTTGCAGGTTCTGCAGCGTGACCTGGCCCTGGCGCATCGGCTGCTTGCTCTGGACGTACCAAAGGCCACCCCCGGCAATGGCGACGATCAGGACGGCGAGAACGGTCAGGCTGCGTTTCATGCATGAATCCTTGTGGCTACCGGGACTGGGCCGGGGAGGTTTAGCACAGGAGCGTATGGGGGTGCATCGGCCGAATGGGCGATTACTGTAAAAAGTCTGGTTCGCCATAGGGGGCTGCGATTTTTTGGCGCAGAACGCATGACTAATGTGGGAGCGGAGCTTGCCCGCGAAGCTTTTAGCGGTCTCACGGTCCTCTTCGCGGGCAAGCTC
>NZ_JBWKTH010000058.1:0-3707 GCF_059420225.1 Pseudomonas sp. GW821-FHT04D07 | reverse complement strand
CTCGCTGTCGTTGGCTTCATTAGAATGCCACCGTGGCGCTACAGACGCCTCGGCTTGGGCGAGTCCATCCAATTACAAGGGATATGTGCTCTAGCCCTTCGCCCGGCGAAGGCGCCCGGGCGCCTCGCCATAGATCGCCTTGAATTTCTTGCTGAAGGCCGCCTGGGACTGATATCCAACCTGGACGGCGATATCGCTCAGGCCCAGGTGCGAATGGCTTAGCAAACCATACGCCAGCTCCATCCGCACCCGTGTCAGCAGCACCCAGGGCGACGCCCCGGCCACCGCGGCGAACGCGCGCATGAAGGTCGCCCGCGACATGTTCGCCAACGCCGCCAGGGCCTCGATGGTCCATTCATGGGCGGGCTCGTCGAGCATCGCCTGCCAGGCCCGGCTCAGACGTTTGTCGGCCAGTAACGCCAGGGTTCCGCTGGCGGGCGCCTGCTGTTGCAGATAGGCCCGCAGGATCAACGTGAACAACGCCGACGACAGCGCATCCACCAGAAATCGCGCCCCAGCCTGATCGCCATCGGCCTCCACCCGCAGCAGACTGACCAGCGCCGCCAACTGACCGTTGGCCTGCAGCTCGCGACTGGAAATCAGCAAATACTCCGGCAGCGCGCTGAACAACATCGACTCGCGCTGATAATGAAAACGACCACAGAGAATATCCAGCTCCGCCTCTTCGCCGCCGAGCCGATGCAGCGGCAGCAAGGCGCCCCGGCTAATGCGCGTCGCCATTGGCGCCACCCGCTGCCCCTGACTGCGCAACAGGTGACTGCCGCCACCGGGCAGCACCAGGATATCGCCGGCGCGCAGGCGCAAGGAGCAGCCGTCCGGCAACTCCGCCAGGCAATCGCCGGACAGCACCAGGTGATAAGGCGCTACCCCGACGCTCTCCTGCGCATGCTCCATGGCCCAGTCGCCCTGCAACTGGCAACGCAGGTCGAGGCAGCCGCGGACCCCGGCAAGGCTGATGAGTTTATCGATCGAATTCATTTGCGCATTTCGGACAAAACCTTGAGTGCATTGAACAAAAGTGGCTACACCTGACAGAGGAGACTGAGCTCGCTGCCAAGCCACTCTACCCTTACCCTTTCAGGAGTTACCATCATGTTTCTCAATTGGTCCGAACTGTTGCCCACCCTCAAGAATGCCTTTGGCGCCTTGGGCAAATCCAATCCGAAGATGGTCCAGGCGTACATGAAGCTGGGGGAAGCCGCGGCGGAAAACAATGTGCTGGATGCCAAGACCCGTGAGCTGATTTCCATCGCCGTGGCGATTACCACCCGTTGTGACGGTTGCATCGGTGCGCATACCGACGCCGCGATCAAGGCCGGGGCGACGCGCGAAGAAGTTGCCGCCGCCCTGGCCACGGCGATTTCGCTGAATGCCGGTGCCGCCTACATCTACTCGCTGCATGTGCTGGAGGCTTACGACAGCCTGAAGTCCTGAGGCTGTTGATTTGCGCAACGGCGACTGGCCTCTTCGCGGGCAAGCTCCGCTCCCACAAGTTTTGTGCCGTGCATAGAAAATAGGTACGACTCGAACCCCCTGTGGGAGCGGAGCTTGCCCGCGAAGGCTTACTTGCAGGCGGCACGTGGCTCAAAGCAACCCCGCAAAATGCCGTCGAAACTGTTGCGGCGTCACACCCAGCCGTCGCTGGAACACACTGCGCATATGATGCGCATCACGAAAACCACACTCGTAGGCCACAGTCTTCAACGGCCCCCCGCCGCTTTCCAGCATCACCCGCGCCGCATCCACCCGCACCCGCTCGACAAACTCCGCCGGCGTCACCTGGGTCTCACGGGCAAATACCCGGGAGAAGTTCCGCGCACTCATATTCGCCGCCCGCGCCAACTCGGCAATGCTCAAGTCCCCGGTCAGGTGCGCCAACACATACGCCTGCACCTGGGCCACGGGCGACGAGGCCTCGGCATGGGGCGCCAGGTACGGACTGAACTGCGACTGCCCACCGGAACGCTGGGTGAACACCACCAGCCGCTTGGCGACCTTCAACGCCACCTGCGCACCGTGATCCCGTGACAGCAGGTACAACGACAAATCGATCCCCGCCGTCACCCCCGCCGAGGTGAACAGCCGGTCGTCCTGCACATACAAGCGATCGGCCTCGACCCGCGTCCCTGGGCACAACGCCGTCAGTGCTGGCGAATCACTCCAGTGGGTGGTCACCGTGCGCCCGTCGAGCAATCCAGCCCGGGCCAGCATGAAGGCGCCGTTGCAGATCGAACCGAAGCACCCGGCACGGGCGCAGGCCCCACGCAGCCAGGCATGGAAGGCATCGCCGAAATCCAGCCCGGGCAAACTCGGGCCGCCGGCGCACAACAGCAAGTCGTAACGCTGCTCGGCCTCGCTGAAATGCCGATGCGCCTGGATCGCCAGGCCATTGGAACAAGCCAGCCAGCCACGCTCGACGCCGATCACTTCCAGCCGGTACCGGGCGTCGGGGGGCAGGAAGCTGTTGGCTTCGGCAAAGACGTCCATGGGTCCGCTGATATCCAGGGCCTGGACGCCGGGGAACACCACAACGGCTAGGGTTCGGGTCATGGAGCGGGCCTCGTTGCCAATCGACAAGGTTGAACGCGATCCCTTGTAGGAGCCGGGTTGCCGGCGATGGCGGTCGAATGATCGCCGCCGGACTCAAGGGCCTCATCGCCGGCAAGCCGGCTCCTACAGGGGGACGCGGTGTTTTCAGGATTGCGGTTCCAGGACCGGCCCGCATGAGGCGTCGGCCTTACGGTAACGCAAGCCTCCAGTCGATGCGACAGCCGCCTCTATCACGCGCACGCGCTGGCACGGAACCCACTCCGAATGGCTGGATTCGTCACCTTGTATCGATTGTTGCCACCCACCCCCGACGCCAGACTGAACCCATCGGCGCCATTCGCGCGCTCCTGAGGAAGTCTCGACATGAGCAACAACATTGCCGGCATCAAGATCCCCGACAGCGCCCTGGCCAAGGCCACCACCGAATATATCCGCGACGTGGAAAGCGATCTGCTCTATCACCACTCGCGCCGGGTCTTCCTGTTCGGTGCCCTGAGCGGCGAGCGCAAGCAACTGGCCTACGATCCGGAGTTGCTGTACGTCGGCGCAATGTTCCACGACCTCGGCCTGGTGGAAGGTCACCGCAGCGATGACGAACGTTTCGAAGTCGACGGTGCCAATGCGGCCAAGGTATTCATGAAGCCATATGGGCTGTCGGATGACGATATCGAGCAGGTCTGGCTGTCGATTGCCCTGCACACCACGCCGGGAGTACCGCAACATCTGCGGCCGACGGTAGCGCTGGTCACGGCCGGGGTGGAAATGGATGTGTTGGGGATGGACTACGCGGCGTTTCCAAGCGCCCAGCGCGAAGCGGTGGTACATGCGCATCCACGGGGGGAAGGGTTCAAGGAGTGCATCATCTGCGCGTTCGCCGAGGGGCTGCGCCATCGTCCGTTGACCACTTTCGGCAACGTGAAGACCGATGTGTTGAAGGACAAGGATGCGACGTTCAAGCCGATGAATTTTGTCGAGGTGATTCGGCGTTCGCCTTGGGCTGAATAAAAGCATGGGGGCAAGGCGGAACCAATAGGATCGTGGCCAGCACATGGAACTGTAGGCGATCTTGAGGGCCTCTTCGCGGGCAAGCTCCGCTCCCACAAGGGGGGGTTGAGTCGTACCTGATTTTTGTGTAC
>NZ_JBWKTH010000057.1:0-5829 GCF_059420225.1 Pseudomonas sp. GW821-FHT04D07 | reverse complement strand
GGCGTCCGCAAGGTCGCCGCATGGCTCAAGGGCCTCATCGCCGGCAAGCCGGCTCCTACAGGTGGGACAGTGTTTCTTCAGACCTTTCTGACGAACTCGGACTTGAGCTTCATCGGGCCGATGCCGTCGATCTTGCAGTCGATGTCGTGGTCGCCATCGCACAGGCGGATGTTCTTGACCTTGGTGCCGACCTTGACCACCAGGGAGGTGCCCTTGACCTTCAGGTCCTTGATCACGGTGATGGTATCGCCGTCTTGCAGGACGTTACCCACGGAGTCCTTTTTCACGGTGTCGTCGCTGGCGGCCTCGGCTTCGCCGCTGGCGGACCATTCATGGGCGCATTCCGGGCAGACCAACTGGGTGCCGTCTTCGTAGGTGAATTCAGAATTGCATTTCGGGCAGGGTGGTAACGTGCTCACTAAGGTTCCTCGGTTTCGGGAAGGTGAAAAGCGCACATTATATAGGGTTTTAGCGGGGGAGGGGGTACGGCGGGTGAGCAGGTTGGCGCAGAACCTTGTAGGCGCTGGCTTGCCGGCGATGGCGTCCGTAAGGTCGCTGCATGGCTCTAGGGCCTCATCGCCAGCAAGCTGGCTCCTACAGGTAGATCGTGCTGGGTCTTCTCAGTGAGTGCGGGCGACCGCAAACTCGCTCAGTTCCACCAGGGCATCGCGGTATTCGCTCGCCGGCAGGGATTCCAGGCAGGCGATGGCACGGGCTACATAGTCGCGGGCCAGTTGTGCGGTGTAATCCAGGGAGCCGGAAGCCTGTACCGCTTCACGAATGCTTTCCAGGTCTTCGATGCCGCCCTTCTGGATCGCCTGGCGCACCAGGGCCGCCTGTTCCGGCGTGCCTTCGCGCATGGTGTAGATCAGCGGCAGGGTCGGCTTGCCTTCGGCCAGGTCGTCGCCGACATTCTTGCCCAGGGTCTCGGCATCGCCCTTGTAGTCCAGCAGGTCGTCGACCAACTGAAACGCGACGCCCAGGTGGTCGCCGAAGGTCCGCAGCGCTTCGGTCTGCTCCGGCGTCGCCTGGCACAGGGCCGCGGCGCTGTGGGTCGAGGCTTCGAAGAGCATCGCGGTCTTGCCGCGGATGACTTCCATATAGGTTTCTTCAGTGGTGCTGGCGTCGCGGACCTTGGACAGCTGCAGCACTTCGCCTTCGGCGATGATGCGGGTGGCTTGTGAAAGAATCTTCATCACCGGCATCGAACCCAGCTCGACCATCATTTCGAAGGAGCGCGAGTACAGGAAGTCGCCGACCAGCACGCTCGGCGCATTGCCCCACATGGCGTTGGCGGTGGAGCGGCCACGGCGCATGCCGGACATGTCGACCACGTCGTCATGCAGCAGGGTGGCGGTGTGCAGGAACTCGATGGTGGCGGCCAGCAGGCGCAGGTCGTCGCCTTCGCGGCCCAGGGCCTTGCCACACAGCAGCACCAATAAAGGACGCAGGCGTTTGCCCCCGGCCGAGGTGATGTAGTCGCCGATTTTCGAGACCAGTGGCACCCGGGAAGTCAGCTGCTTCTTGATGATGCCATCGACGGCGCTAAAATCGTCCGCCACCGCGCGGTAGAAAGCTTGGGGTTGCATCAGCGAGAGTCGCTCCAGAAGGGTTGCGCGGCATGCTAGGGCGGGGGGTCTACGCTGTCAAGGCACGCGGTCTGCACGCTTGCAATGGCCTGATGGCTTGCGTACAATCGCGCACCCTGAACTTCCTGGGCAGCACCTGCCTTACGCAATTGCAACTGGGCCGTTCCAGCCCCATGCAGCCATGCCAGCCAATACCTTTACCTATAAAGCGCTGGGTGAGCAGGATTATCGGAGAAATACCATGTCTTACGCAGTAATCGTTACCGGCGGCAAGCAGTACAAAGTCGCTCCAGGTGAATACCTGAAGATCGAGAAACTGGAAATCGCCACTGGCGAATCCGTTACCTTTGATCGCGTTCTGTTGGTCGCCAATGGCGATGACGTGAACATCGGCGCTCCAGTGGTTGCTGGCGCTACCGTTGTGGCTGAAGTGATCTCCCAAGGTCGTCACGATAAAGTCCGCATCATCAAGTTCCGTCGTCGTAAGCACCACATGAAGCGTATGGGCCACCGTCAGTGGTACACCGAGATCAAAATCACCGGTATTCAGGCTTAATTTCAGCCTAATCCCCTTTTTGGAGAATTGAACTCATGGCACACAAAAAAGCTGGTGGTAGTACCCGTAACGGTCGCGACTCAGAAGCCAAACGCCTTGGCGTGAAGATGTATGGCGGCCAGGCTATCAAAGCGGGCAACATCATCGTGCGTCAGCGCGGCACCCAATTCCACGCCGGTTACGGCGTTGGCATGGGTAAAGATCACACTCTCTTCGCTAAAGTCGAAGGCGTGATCAAGTTTGAAGTAAAAGGCGCGTTCAACCGCCGTTACGTGAGCATTATCGCGGCTTAATCGCGAGAATGCTGGAGAAGCCCCGTCTTGCGACGGGGCTTTTTCGTTTGTGGGGTGAGTCTCTTGCAAAGCTGTTTGTATGGGCTGCCGGCGCTGGATTTTTCGGTCGTTGATTGAGGTCGCCGCGCTCATCTTTGCAAGAGTCTTATACTTGTATTTGTGATTTTTCGGCTCGTCCTGGTGGCGAGAGGCGTGTGTTATGAAGTTCGTTGATGAAGTATCGATTCGCGTAAAAGCTGGCGACGGCGGCAACGGTTGCATGAGTTTCCGTCGGGAAAAATTCATCGAAAACGGTGGCCCCAATGGCGGCGACGGTGGTGATGGCGGCTCGATCTATATGGTCGCCGACGAAAACCTCAATACCCTGGTGGACTACCGCTATACCCGGCACTTCGATGCCGAGCGCGGTTCCAACGGCGGCAGCACCGACTGCACCGGCAAGAAGGGTGAGGATATGGAGCTGCGCGTGCCGGTCGGCACCACGGTGATCGATTCCGCCACCCAGGAAATCATCGGTGACCTGGTCAAGGCGGGTCAGCGCCTGCTGGTGGTCCATGGCGGTTGGCACGGTCTGGGCAATACCCGTTTCAAATCCAGTACCAACCGTGCGCCGCGCCAGACCACGCCGGGCAAGCCGGGCGAGCAGCGTGACCTCAAGCTGGAAATGAAGGTGTTGGCCGACGTCGGCCTGCTGGGCTTGCCGAATGCCGGTAAAAGTACCTTTATCCGTTCGGTCTCGGCCGCCAAGCCAAAGGTGGCGGATTATCCGTTCACTACCCTGGTGCCGAACCTGGGCGTGGTCAGTGTCGACCGCTGGAAAAGCTTCGTCATTGCCGATATCCCGGGTCTGATCGAGGGAGCTTCGGGCGGTGCCGGCCTGGGGATTCGCTTCCTCAAGCATTTGTCGCGTACGCGCCTGCTGTTGCACCTTGTCGATATGGCGCCGCTGGATGACAGCAGTGCGCCGGATGCGGCTGAAGTAATCGTCAGCGAGCTGACCAAGTTCAGTCCGTCCCTGGCTGAGCGTGATCGCTGGCTGGTGCTGAACAAGTGTGACCAGATCCTCGAGGAAGAACACGAGGAGCGGGTCAAGCAAGTGGTTGAGCGCCTGCAGTGGACCGGTCCGGTCTATGTGATCTCGGCGATCGCCAAGGAAGGGACCGAGCGCCTGACCCGCGACATCATGCGTTACCTGGAAGATCGTCTTGATCGCCTGGCCAACGACCCGGCCTACGCCGACGAGTTGCGCGACCTGGATCAGCGTATCGAAGATGAAGCGCGTGCCCAGTTGCAGGCCCTGGATGACCAGCGTGCCCTGCGCCGCAGCGGCGTCAAGAGCGTCCACGACATCGGAGACGATGACTGGGACGAAGAAGATGTCGATGACGAAGATGGTCCGGAAATCATCTACGTGCGCGACTGACCTTAGGGTTTGTTGCGCGGATTGGCCGCTGCTCGAGGGTGAGTGGGCGGTTTATCCGACTGGAGGCGGTGTTATCATCGTCATCAGCCTGTTCCACCTGGCGCCGCTCATTCGAGCGGCGTTCTGGTTTCTGGGAACCGGCTACCCTGAACAATCGCATGGGCAGCGCTCGGTCGTGCTGCCCGCAAGCCAAGGTTGAAAGATGATGCGGAGCAAGGTGACAGGTGCGCGGCGTTGGGTCGTGAAGATCGGCAGCGCACTGCTGACGGCGGACGGCAAGGGTCTGGATCGCGCCGCAATGGGTGTCTGGGTCGAGCAGATGGTGGCGTTGCATGAGGCGGGCGTCGAGTTGGTGCTGGTGTCTTCCGGTGCGGTGGCGGCGGGCATGAGTCGCCTGGGCTGGACGCTGCGACCGACAGCCATGCACGAGTTGCAGGCGGCCGCCGCCATTGGCCAGATGGGCCTGGTGCAGGCCTGGGAATCGAGCTTTGCCGAGCATGGCCGGCATACCGCGCAGATCCTGCTGACCCATGACGACCTGTCCGATCGCAAGCGTTACCTCAATGCGCGCAGTACGTTGCGGGCACTGGTGGAACTCAAGGTTATCCCGGTGATCAACGAGAACGACACCGTGGTCACCGACGAAATCCGGTTTGGCGACAACGACACCCTGGCGGCGCTGGTGGCTAACCTGGTGGAGGCGGACTTGCTGGTGATCCTCACGGATCGCGATGGCATGTTCGACGCCGATCCGCGCAACAACCCCGATGCCCAGCTGATTTATGAGGCGCGTGCCGACGATCCGGCGCTGGATGCGGTGGCGGGTGGGACAGGTGGGGCGCTGGGGCGTGGCGGGATGCAGACCAAGCTGCGCGCGGCGCGACTGGCGGCGCGTTCCGGGGCGCACACGATCATTGTCGGTGGGCGCCTTGAGCGGGTGCTGGATCGCCTGAAGTCGGGCGAGCGCATTGGCACCTTGCTGTCGCCCGAGCGCGGCATGCTGGCGGCGCGCAAGCAGTGGCTGGCCGGGCACCTGCAGACCCGTGGCACGCTGGTCCTCGATGATGGCGCGGTGAATGCGCTGGCGCGGGATCACAAAAGCCTGCTGCCGGTAGGGGTGAAGCTGGTTCAGGGGAGTTTCCGTCGCGGTGAGATGGTGGTGTGCGTGGCGGCGGACGGGCGTGAGATCGCTCGCGGGCTGGCGAACTACAGCGCGCTTGAGGCGCAGAAAATTATCGGGCTGCCCTCGGATGCAATTGTCGGTGTGCTGGGGTATATGGCGGAGCCTGAGCTGGTTCACCGCGATAACCTGATTCTGGTGTGATGGTTTGAGGGATATGGGTATGGGTATCGCAAAGGGATTGTTGGGATTGGGATTGCTGTTGGCGATGCCGTTGCTGGCGTCGGCGGAAGAGATTGGTCAGGTGTCCACGGTCTTCAAGTTTGTCGGGCCGAACGATCGCATCGTGGTCGAGGCGTTTGACGATCCCAAGGTCGAGGGTGTGACCTGCTACCTATCCCGGGCCAAGACCGGCGGTTTGAAAGGTGGTCTGGGGTTGGCCGAGGATCGCGCCGAAGCGTCGCTGGCCTGTCGTCAGGTCGGACCGATTCGCTTCAGTGGTGAATTGAAGGATGGCGAGGAGGTGTTCAAGGAGCGCACCTCGCTGGTATTCAAGACCATGCAGGTGGTGCGTTTCCTCGACAAGAAGCGCAATACCCTGGTGTATCTGGTCTACAGTGACCGCTTGATCGAGGGCAGTCCACAGAATGCGGTGACGGCAATTCCGATTCTGCCTTGGTCGCATCAGTGAGGTCTTGAGGTCGCCATCGCCGGCAAGCTGGCTCCTGCAAGTGAGCATTTCAACGCAATAATATTGTCATGCGCAAAAAACTGTAATTGGATGGACTCGCCCAAGCCGAGGCGTCTGTAGCGCCACGGTGGCATTCTAATGAAGCCAACGACAGCGA
>NZ_JBWKTH010000056.1:0-6300 GCF_059420225.1 Pseudomonas sp. GW821-FHT04D07 | reverse complement strand
GTTTATTGGGCGCTGTAAACGCTGGGCTGCCTACTGTCAGAAATGACAGGTCGAACAGGCTATCCGACAAACGGTGCCGGTCGCCCCCCTCGACCTGTCATTTCTGACAGTAGCCAAGACCCACCCCAAGGCATCAAATAACGCCATCTCCCCACACCCTGGTACACGCCACCTTCAGGTCCAGCAGTCGAATTGATGCGCGCATACGAGGTCCTTCTGCCCTCATCTCCAAGCCATTGGCCTGGCAAGGATACGACCATGAACGCCTTCCGCTCCATGAGCCTCTTCAGCCCCTTCCTGTTCCCACCGCGCGACCTCGAAAACCGTCCTCAAGCCATGTACCCGCTGATGCTGTCAGGCATGAGCAAACCGGTCGTGGGGGGCGATGGCGGGATGAATCTCAAGATGTACGAAAACCCCCTGCTGTGCCAGATAGATCCCTACAACATGAACATGCTCGAAGGCGACCAGCTCGAGGTGTACTGGGACGCTCTCAAGGTCGGGGATATCACCGTTCGGGCCGAGGATATCAATCAGCGTATCTCCCTGTTTCTGCCCAGAGAGCACATTGTTTCCGGTTGGGTCGAAAAGGTCTTCTATCGCTTGTTCGCTGCTGACGCGAGTCCTCCCCTGGACTCAGCCGCCCTGCGTCTGTTGGTCAAGCTCGAACTCCCGGGCGGGCGGGACGGTGCTCCCAATGACCCTATCGGTCATTCGAACCTGAAAAAGCCCGGACTGCCACCGGAGCTGGACCTGGTTGATGCCGAATGGGCCGCCCGGGGCGTACCGCTGAAGATCGAAAACTATCCGTTTCGGACCGTGCGCGACACCATCCAACTGAAGTGGGGCAGCACCTTTGTCCGTCGGCTGATCACCGAGGACGAAGCCAACAGCACCGATCCCATCACCTTTATGATCGACCAGGACACCATTCTCTCCGGCGGTGACAGCAATGAGCTGCTGGTGCACTACGAAGTGTTCGACGAAGTCTGGAATGCTTCCAGCCGCTACTCGCAAAGAACCTATGTCGCGGTTGACGCCGGTGCCTGGCGCCTGGACCCGCCGATCATCAAGGACACGAACAGCGCTGGAGTGATCGATCTGGAACTGCTGGGCAAAGAGGATGTGACCGTCCAGATCTACGTCTCAGGGCCCGATTTCAATCTGAATGACACCCTGACCATGATCTGGACCGGCACTCCCGCGATCGGCAGCCCGCTGATCAACACCCAGAGCCGAGTACTCACCAGCCTGCCCAAAGTCGAAGAGTTCAAGATTCCCAATGCCGAGATCCGCGCCATCGCCAAGGGCTCGGGCGACGTCTGGTACAAGCTGGACAAGGCCAATGGCGATCCGCCCCTGTCGTCCAAGCATGCCTTTGCCTATGTGCAAGGCGACCCGTATTTCCTGCCGGCGCCGACCATCCTCGAATTGATTGGCGATATCCTCGAGCCCACCCAGCCCTGGGCCATCGTACAGATACCGGTATACCCGGGCATGGCCAATGGCGACTTGATCGATATGGTCTGGATGGGTACCACCGCCACCAACGATCCTTACCCGCACGAACAAGGGCACCCCGTCACGGCGGGTGAAGTCGGCAGTCCCGTCAAGATACCGGTAGACGGCGAACACATCATTGCGCTGAACAACGGCACCCTGGATCTGTTCTACCGGGTCTCCCGGGACGATGTGGCGCTGTACGGCGTGAAGGAGTCCGATCACCTGCCGGTCAAGGTCCAGGCGATCCAGGCCGACCTGCCCAAACCCCGGGTCATCGAGGCACCGGACGATGTCCTCGATCATGAAGCGGTCACCGGTCCGGTGACCTTGCGCGTGGACTACCTTGGAACGGCACCCGGCGATCTAATGACCTACTACTGGCTCGGCAACCCCGCCGGCGGCAGC
The DNA here is from genome assembly GCF_059420225.1 of Pseudomonas sp. GW821-FHT04D07. Lineage (NCBI taxonomy): Bacteria > Pseudomonadati > Pseudomonadota > Gammaproteobacteria > Pseudomonadales > Pseudomonadaceae > Pseudomonas > Pseudomonas sp. GW821-FHT04D07. The sequence continues at coordinate 4,392 of NZ_JBWKTH010000056.1, read as the reverse complement.
GCCAGCGACTCGCTGCCGATCACCACCGTGAGCGCCGGTGAGCCGGTGAACTTCAGGATCGCCCGCGAACTGGTCGAAGCCAATATCAACAGCATCGTCAAGGTTCGCTATACGCTCAAGCGCAGCGCCACCGGACAATACAGTTATTCCGCGGTGCTGGACCTGCTGATCGGCGAATTGCTCGGCGAGCTGCCGCCACCGGATGTCCTTGAAGCACCGAACGGTGTGCTCGATCCGCTGGATGCGCTCAACGGTCCCACGGTGCGGGTTAGCTATGAAAGCATGGACACGCCCCACCTGATCCACCTGAACTGGCAGGGTACCCCGGGGCCCGGCTCGTCCGATGATCAAGAACAGCCAGGCAGCCCCAGCCGCAGCGTCGACTTCAAGCTGGATCCGGCCATCGTCGGGGCCAATATCGACCGCACGGTGCTGGTGGACTATACCGTCGATCACAAGGGGTTTTCTTTTATCTCCGAGAGCCGGTCCCTGACCATCACCGCCTTCCGCGATCCGCAAACCCAGTTGCCACGCCCGCAGATCACCCAGGCCGACCCGGTCAACCGGGTGCTGAACCTGGCGACCTTTACCGGCAACGCGCAAGTCACGGTGGCCAAATGGCCATTTAGCGCCGCCGGGCAAAAGGTCTGGCTGAGCCTTGAAGGCCAGACCGACAGCGGCGCGACTTATCCCATTTCGCTGCTCGCGGGCGTGGTTATCTCCGATGCCCAAGCCGCCAGCGGGTTGACTGAGTCGGTACTCAGAAGCGAGCTGGAAAAACTCGGGCATGACACGCCGCTGGCGGTCATCTGCAAAGTGATTTTCACCGGTGAAAGCGACGAGTTCTATGCCCTTGAGTTTCCCCGCGGCCTGTACACCTTCAAGACCCGGCATGACTGGGTGGTACCGGTGATCCAGCGGGTCGCGGACAGTTGGGGCGAGATCAACGAGGGCGGCATGACAGTCGACAGCAGCGTAACGCTGAGCGGCATCGCCACACCCGAGTCAACCCTCGAACTTTTCGACGGTCTCAACTCGGTGGGCACCGCCACCGTCCTCCTGAATGGTAGTTGGACCTTTCCCCTGAACGGTTTGGTCCCCAAGTCTTATCGCATCACCGCCCAGGCCCGGGACGGCAGCGGCAATGTCTCGGACCCGCGGACCTTCAGTGCCGAGGCCCTGGTCAGGCCGAGCATCAGTTCCGTCACCGACTCCCAGGGTGAAGTGAACAACGGCGACACCATCGTCGACACCCGCGTGACCCTGATCGGCAAGGCCAGTGCCTTTCATGATGTGGAGATCTTCGACAACACCACGGCGTCCCTGGGCACCGCGACCGCCAATGCCACGGGCGACTGGACCCGGGTCGTCAGTGGACTGGGCGTGAGCGCCCACAGCCTCACCGCCAAGGCCCTCTATGGCAATGGCGAGGTCTCCACGGCGCGGACCTTTACCATCACCGCCCTGGTGGCGCCCGCCATCACCTCGGTGCGGGACTCCCGGGGCGAGGTCAACAACGGCGACACCACCGTCGACACCAGCGTGACCCTCACCGGCCGGGCCAGTGCCCTGCAAGAGGTGCAGATCTTCGACAACACCACGGTCCCCATGGGCAACACGAAAGCCGACAATGCGGGTAACTGGAACCTGGTGCTCAGTGGGTTGAGCGTGACCGACCACAGCCTCACCGCCAAGGTCCTCTACGATAATGGCGCCGTCTCCCCGCCCCGGACCTTTACCGTCACCGCCTTGAACGTCCCCACCATCGCTTCGGTGCGCGATTCCAGGGGGGAGGTCGGCAACGGCGAGACCACCGTCGACACCCGCCTGAGCCTCGGCGGCAGGGCCAGTGCCAGGCAGGAGGTGGAGATCTTCGACAACACCACGACCTCCTTCGGCCGGGCACGCGCCAACGACGATGGCGACTGGACGCTGGACATCAGCCCGCTGAACCAGGGCGACCACAGCCTCAAGGCCCAGGCGATCTACGGCAGCGGCGAATTCTCCGCGGCCCGGACCTTTAAAGTCACCGCCGAAATCGTCCCGACGCTCACCGATATCCGCGACAGCAAAGGCTCGATTGTCGGCGCGACCACCATCGAGACCACTGTCTTCATCACCGGTACCGGCAGCAGCGGGCAAGAGATCCAGCTGATGGATGGCAATGCCCCCATCGGCAACCCGTTCAGCATTCCCGTCAATGGCACGGCCTGGAACACCCAGCTCACGGGGCTGAGTGTCAAGGGGTACAACATCAAGGCCAAGGCGCTCTATGGCAGCGGCCAGGAATCAGCGGCGAAGGCCTTCTTCGTGACCAACGCCATGGTCCCGACCCTCACCGATATTCGCGATAGCAAGGGCTCGGTTGTCGGCGGGATAACCGTCGAAACCAGCGTGACCGTCACGGGGACTGGCAGCAGCGGGCAAAGTATCCAACTGCGGGACGGCAACAGCGACATTGGCAACCCGGTCTCTATTCCCTCCGTCGGCACGAACTGGAGCACCCCCCTTGGTAACCTCAGCCCCAAGGGCTACAACCTCAAGGCCAAGGCGCTGTATGGCAACGGCCAGGAGTCGGCGGCGAAGGCCTTCACCGTCACCGCCGTCGTGCCACCGAGCATCACCTTGATCAGGAACAGCGCCGGTGCTGAGATCCCGCCGAACGGCTCCACCACCGACACCCGCGTGACCCTGACGGGGCAGGCGAGCATCGGCCAGAGCGTGAAGATCCTCGACAACTCCGACGACAAGGGCGATGCCAAGGCCGGCAACAATGGCGAGTGGAGCAAGGAACTGAGCGGACTGGCGCAGGGCAGCCACCCGATGAAAGTGCGGGCACTGTATGGCAGCGGAGTACCGGATTCAGCCGTACGCAGTTTTACCGTGCTGTCCGCCCTGGTGTTCAATACCTCGCCGGTCACCTTGAGTGGCAAGGTGTACATGTTGCAGGGGTATCCGCACCTGCCGGCTTTCGGGGCTGGCACCTCGGTGCACCATCGCGCCTCTGGTGGCCAGCCCGGTTATACCTACACGTCCAGCGTTCCCGGGGTCGCCGTGGTCAATGGCGATGGTCTGGTCACCGTGCGCCGAAATGGTTGGACCACCATTACCGCGCAGGACAGTGCCGGCCAATCGAAAAGTTATACCGTCACGGTGACCGGGGTCATTGTCTGTGAAGGGCTGGGTTCAAACTCCTGGTCCGGGGCCAGCAGTACCGCCGCGGGCAGGGGCATGCGCTTGCCTTCCATGGGTGAGTTGCGAGAAATCTATGCTACCTACGGCAATAGCTGGCCAATGGGTTTCAATAATTATTGGTCAAGAGAGCAGGCATCGGGGGGAGTCTTCCGATACTACTATGTGAAAAATCTGAACAACGGTGCGGAGGGCACACTAAAGGATCAGGGGGCACCTTTTCCTACGGTGGCGCTCGTTGTAGGGCTGAGCTAGTTCGCTCATCAATGGGGGAATCTCTTATAAAAAGCACCGCCAAGAGCCTAATGCCAGTCAGTTTAACTGACTGGCATTGTCTATTTGTAATGGGATATTTAAGCGATTTCAGCCTCTAGGCGCGGAAACTCTCCGTCACGCTCTTTCTTTTACCCTGATATTGTCAAATTCGATTGCCCACTGCGGCGGATTGATGGTGCCGACGTTACGCCACAGACCGATCCAAATTTCCTTCGAATTAATGAAAAAGGTAGAGCCGGAGGTTTTTGCATCCAGCCACTGGTTGATCGGCGTATCGCTGTCGACGAACGTGTTGAGCCGGAAGAGTTGATGCATGGGGGTGGTGACTGCGATGAGGAAGTGCTGGCCCGGGTCTGGCGCTTTGCGGATACGGTATTGGTAATCAATCATGAAAATATGGTTGCTCGGTTCGATGTCAAATACTTTCTTGAGCGCCGGTTCGAAATTACTAACGGTCCCCATGTCTACCAGGCCGGCCCAGTATATATTGAGAATTTTTACTTCCTCCTCTACCAGTTCTCCACGCTCTATTGTTCCGGATCCCGTCGCCCATCCATTCCAGTTGTAGTTATCGAATGTGGTGTAGTCGTCTAGCATGATAAATTTTCCCAAACGCAAACTTTGAGTGAATTGACTATGTCTGTTGAAGGCGAGATGCCGAATGTCGACATCACACTGCGTCAAAGGTTAGCGATCAAACCGAGGTCGTAAATCTTGACGGCTATTCAAATACAATGACGCCGTCTGGAATCGCTTCACACAAAGCTTAGCAGCCAGCCAACAAGAGGCTGGAAATCACACACCAACGGGTTGCGCTTGCGCGTAACGCGCCCTGCTCGTCAATCCGACCAGCGGCCCCCTTTTACCCCTCCGAACTGTCATTTCTGACAGTAGCCAGCCCAGCGTTTACAGCGCCCAATAAAT
>NZ_JBWKTH010000055.1:0-6858 GCF_059420225.1 Pseudomonas sp. GW821-FHT04D07 | reverse complement strand
GAGCGACGCTACACGACGCAATCGGCCAGATCCCACGAAATCGCTCTCTTCCGAGTGACTGGCCGCTTGCGGCCGATGCTGTTGAAAAACAGTCGGCCCCCATTTCTGCGGCCGAGCGACTTTTTCAACAGAGTCGGCCGTTTTCTGCCAGCGGCAACCGACCCACAGTGGACTAACAATTTTGCCAGCGATCCCCTCGCTCGGATCGCTATACCCCGCGAGAAATTTGGCACTATTGACTCGACCAGTCCCCCTCACGTGCTAGGTGTTTAGCCGTCCAGTCATATGCGGTGAGGCCTCTCAGCTGGGAACGTCAGGGGCTGGGCGTAATGGAACGTTCGTCGGAGGGAAGGTAAGCCGATCCTCGTCCAAAGCTCGTAGTGGTAGATCACCATCCAGGTGAAATTCGTCAAGCTGTGGAGGTGCAACACGGGTGCCGGACAGCATCGCGTGAACTTGTCCCCGATGATGGATCTGATGCTGGAATAGGTGCAGCAGTAGGCGGTCGACCCGCTCCAGTACTATGCCCTCCGCCCGCACAACCTCTGCTTGGCGACCCAATGAGTTCTCATCCAACCGTTCGCAATAAGCTATCAGTCGGATGTCTATCGCCGATTGAAGCTGCGCTATCTGATGAATCGATAAATCTGAAGGGAGTTCCTTACGTTGTCCTTCCAGATCAAGCTCCAGTGCTGCGAGGTAGAACTGATCCACGTCCAATATATGCAACAGCGTTCGTTCGATAGAGGGAAAGAAGCTCGTTCGTGCAGCCACGTACTCCTCGTGGCTTAACGCGAAGCATGCGGAAAGCAATCGCCGGTTCGACCACTGGTTGTTTTGTGCCTGCGCCAGGAAGCTGTTCATTGGGAATGGCCTAAAGGTTTGCTTGAGTCACAAGGATAGTGGATAGCGCATCCCTGATTGGTGTGACTACTCTGCTGGTCTCGTTCGCCAGGGTCCGGGCGCAGCGGTCAGGCGGTTCAGGAAGGCGGATATGGAAGTCCACTTTGCACGACTGGGAACATACTGGCTCATCGTACACTTCAATACGATCTCGACCGGCTGTACGCGAGGTTTCGGTGGTTCAGAGTGTTTGCTTCTGGCCGCCACTGTTCAGAAACTGATTTCCAGAGCAGACAGTCCGTACGTCTCCAGGTAGCGACCAGCTAGCGGTCTCTTTCACCTGTGGTGATCGACCATATGCCCAGTGGCACTCGCGGCCTCTCACCGAAGCAATTTCAGTGGCAGGCAAGAGAACTCTCTTTCCCTTGAGTGAAATTTCCTAGAAAATCCTGACCGCTTGTTTGCGCCTGATCTCGCGGCTAGGCTTCGACTCGTCACTGCTCATCAGTGATCGGGTTTAGTAGCCCGCCGTTTGACTAGGCGCAAAGTGCCCCCTTCAGCAAGGCGATGTCTTTCGACCTGCGCTTTATGGTGGCCGTGCGCAGGGCGCATTCGTGCGCGCCGGGCCTAGTCACCGGTCTACTAACCTGCGTTCGGCCGCCACCTTTAAATCGTTTAGTAGCGATGGTTGCGGCTCACTTCGTTGACTGACTTGGAGTCACGCCACATGTTCAAACCTACCCCCAATCCGCCTGCAACCTCAAACATCGAAAGCATCGACCCTCATATCGCCGACCGGGCGCTGTCTCACTACAACCTCGGTCCGAAGGCAGGTGCCAATCCAACGCCTGTCACCGTGTTGCATGATCATCTGCATGAGCCCGGGAACCAGGAAGGCGCCCTGGCCAACGTCTACTCAATTCTGCAATCCGCGGCGGCCACGGCCTATGAGCACGCCGACAACCAGACCGGTTCGAACCGCAAGGTGGCGATGGGTGTGGTGCATCTGATTGAGTTGGCACAGCTGAGGATGGACTCAGTACTGGATGGACAGGTAGTCAGCGTCAACGGCTGACCGCGTTCAAACGCTTGATGAACGGGAAGCGAGACTTCCCGTTCAATTGACTTTCAAAGCCCCACAGGCAATTGCCTGACACCTGCTCGGACCGAGACAAGAAACCCAAGGTAGTGTACGACTCAGTTGAACCACAACACCCATCAACACGAGTCGCTGACTGCACTCAATGTGGAACTGGCACGGACGGCCTTCGCGGTGGAGGAAGCAGTCGTGATGTGGCCCCCCAAACCAGCTCACCAGGGGAATCCATAGGTGGGCGTAATGTTCGAACTCCTTGAGTTTGTAAGGATCCAGAACATATTTCAGGTAACGGGGAGTCAAGTCGCACCTCTAGCTATTGTTGGATAGCCCGGCGGCTTACACTGTCTTCGTTCGTGGCACCGCCAGAGGCCCCATCCGGACATGAATACTTGCTAGACTGTCGCGCACAGGCCCAGGGAGTGGTGAGTCATGCGTGGAGCCTTCGCTCTGATTGCGCTGTTGAGTATTTTTTGGCCTGGCTTGGTTTTTTCAGCGCTCAAGGTGGAGCAGTTGAAATCCCGTCTCTATCCGGAAAAAGCGGATGATTTTGCCACTCCTCTGATAGTCGGTACGCCAGCGAATGTCGCGCTGCGCATCAATAACTGGCTGCAATACAGTCAGTTAGGCCTGATAGATGGCAAGTACACGCGATCGCCATTTGAAAAGCAGGATCCGGAAACTGGTACCGTCGGGCTGAGTTATTCCGTTCTGGATCAAGCACCGGGCTATCTGTCGCTGGAATTGAATGACTACTATATGGGCGCTCATCCCAGTTACAGCAGTCGGCCAGTGGTCTTCGATCTTCAGAGTGGCGAGCGGATCGAACTTGTCGATCTGCTCACCCCCGCCGCCATGGGGCGCCTGGACAAGCGCATGCTCCGTGCGCGTCTGGCAGCTATCGATGAACTCCTGAAAAGGCCGGACAGGGCCGACTCTTCGCCGGGATCGGATGACGGTCATGAAGACTCTGAGACTCAGCGCAGCAGTTACAGGGAATGTCGTGTACGGATGATTCGCGGCGAGTTGACCCGTAATGATTTCTACCTGGCGGGCGGCAAACTGACCTTGCTTCAGGGGTGTGAGTTCCCCCACGTGATCCAGGCGCTGGATGACCTCATGGATTTGCCGTATAGCGAGACTTACGCCGAGCTGGCCCCCGGCCTGACTTCTTACGGTCGCTGTCTGTTGCTCTCGCACCAGACGGATTGTGACTTGAGGGCCACCACGGGCTTGCATGACGGGCTCTATGTCGGCGAGCTGGGTGACAAGCTGCCGATCAGCCTGATGATCTTCGGCGACGGGCAGCCGTTCTATTTTTACAACCGCGACAAACAGCACATTCCGCTAACACTCACCCGAATGGGCACGGGGCATATTCTACTGCGCCTTGATCCTGCCGATGGGGGATCCGGGGTGTTCGACCTCAGGGTTACGGCCGACGGGAGCCTGTCGGGCAGCTGGACCCAGGGCGGGCGCGAGAAACTCCCGGTGACACTTCACTGACTCAACCGCTGGCCGGCTGAGGCACAGCGTCCTATCGACGCGATCAACCAACGTTCTCAATAAGGAAGTCCCATGATCAGGGATTTGTCAGTCCGTCTGCCGCTTGGTCTGGCGGGGTTGCTGTTGTGCATACTGACGGGGGCCCTTGCCCACGGGGCCGAAGGTGTTGCCCAGACGCTGCCGTTTGCGCCATTGCCTTCGGTGCATATCACCGGCGACGGCGCCATGACGCCGGATGCCTCCGGGGCTTTTCAGTGGCTTGGGCAAGATGGCCGGAAGTGGTCGTCCACCGATTACCATTGTGTGGCAGCCCCCACGACGTTGGACAGTTGGAACCCCGTGACAGGCCAGTTGACGCAGCGCCCGATTGTCATGGATGGCCTTACGGAAAATGCGTTGCTGCAATGGCAGGCACGGTTGCCCACGGGCATCGTTGGGCTGTGGATCGACTCCTGCCCGGGGCGCCAGATGGCGTTGTTCGGGTTTGTCGCCAATGATGGCAAGTCGCTGGGTCATGTCATCGAATACCGCGAGTCCCAGCCGCCTTCGCAAAAGGTCGTGCTGTCCCCCTCCATGTTGGGCCACGTCTGGCGCACGGAGGCCGATCGTCATTTGCACGTAGAGACCATCAGCGTGGTCGACGGCACCCTGCAGGTGACGCAGATGCCCGAGCTCGCGGTTGCCTACCGAAACGATTATGGCCTGGCCACTGTTGGCCCAGGCAATTTGATGATTCTTGGAGGCGGCGATGACCCGTACCGTGGTTGTAATGCCTGTCGTGACCAGACCTACGTGCTCGATGTAAAGACCGGCCAATGGAGTGACGGCCCGAGAATGCTTGAGGCACGGTCCGAGCTCAATGCCACGGCCCTTGCCGATGGCGGTGTGCTTGTCTCCGGTGGCTTTACGCATTTGGCGGGGGGGAGCAACGGGTCACGGACCGTAGAGCGCCTGGACCCCGCAACGGGCCGCTTTGTCCCGGCGGCCCCCATGCCTTCTGGCAACACCGGGCATCGTGCGATGGTTTTGCCCGGCAGTGATGGCCGCCTGTTGATGATGATTGCAGGCACTAGCGGCGACATTCTGGGGTATGAACCCGAGCGTGACACGTGGCAAGTGCTGGCGTCCGGTATGAGTTCACAATACGGCGGGTGCGCCGTTTTTCCATTTCAGGCGGCTGGTCGCCTCTATGCCTGGGCTGAATCAGGCTCCTTTGAGCACTCTCAATGCCTGGGGGACCAGAGCCTTTATCCGGTTGCATTGCGCCAGACGCTCTTCCCTCGCCAGGAAGCCGTTGCGGTGCCGCCGCAGTTGTTGTCGCTGCACCGGCAAGGCGCGGTTTTTTTGCCGGCGACGGCAAGCGAGCCGGCAATGGTGATGGGCGGTTCAGGCCTGAATGTGGTTGATAGCATCGACACCTCCGGCCGTCTGGGCACGGTATCGCCCATGCAGGCCGCTCACGACAGGGGCCGGGCGTACCGCTTCAATGGCGGCGTGCTGATAATGGATGGCAACCTGGACAATTTCAGAAAAAGCGATCCCCCGCAGCATTACCTGATGGAGTGGCTTCCCCCCGGCAAGGCTGACGATCCCCCGCAATGGCAGCGCGTCGATGGCACAGCGCCCTCGGTTATCAATGCGCTGACGACCCTGGCCAACGGTAACCTGCTGGAGGTTAATGCGGCAGGCGAAATTCATGAGATCAGCCTGGATAGCAGTACTACCCCTGCATCCCTGAAGCGGGTGGCGTGGCCGGCTTTCAAGCACCTGCGCCGGCCTTCGGCCACTGACCCGATGCAGATCCGCCAGATAGGCGACGGGCGAATTGTCTTTGTCGGCGGCGAATCCCAACCGCATGGGCTGGCGCTGTTTTCGCCGGACTCCGAGCGGCCTGAGGCGGTGGATGAATTCCAGTACCTGGGGGATTTCGACAGTACCGCTACCTATGTGACATTCGACCCGCAGCATGGGCGCTGGAGCGAGTCAGCCCTCAGTGTTTTCACCCAGGCCACCTCCCTTATCCTGGCGGACGGGCGAGTCGTGCGCTTTGGGACATTGCCCCTTGCGGCAAGTGATGGCCCTTATCCGATGGAGATATCCTCCCTCGATGGTGCGCACTGGTTGCGTCAACCGAACACCGGCTTGCCTGCCTTTGGTCAGAACCGCAGGGTGCTTGCGGTGAGCGACGACCTGGTGATGAAAGGCTGGGTCGTCGAAGCCCGCGCACCGAATGGCGGGCACTACGATACCGATTGGTTTGATCCGCAGACGTTGAAATGGACCACGGTGCTCTCCGCAGTCTCCCAAGGTCTTGAGTATCAAGTGGTGAGATTGCCCAATGACCACAGTGTTGTTCTGCAGGAGGACCGATAATGAAACTCACTTTTCTGGTACTCACGGCGAGCCTGCTGGTGTGCAAGAGCGCAGTGGCCCTGGATGACGGCACCTTTTCAGGCAAGCTGGTCATGGTGGTGGGCAACGATGTGACCACCTCCGACCCGGTAGTGGCAGGCAGCGACTGGCTGTCATTTCAGTGTGACGGCAGTGGCTGTAGCCTGCTCCCGGCGCAGGTAAGCGTCAGCGATGTGCCGAACAACAGAGACAGCATGGAGATGGTTCTGCAGCGGCTGCACTTCTCGAACACCGGATCGGACTCGCCCCCCGTCGTTGAAGCCTGGTTCCGCCGGGACAAGGCTCATGCCTGGCTCAAACCCGGTCCGGTACTGACCTTTGCCTCCGTTGAGGGACCCGTGGCGGCAGTTGTAAACCTTTCGACGGAGTCGTTCGAAACGGTCGCCGCCGGGCGTACCATTACCCTCATGCCACTGCTCGACAGGGATCGCAAGCGGATCAGGCTGCAACTGCGAGAACCGGGCGTACGGCAGATGCTGGATGATGTGAGTGAATGCCTGGCATCCTCGCCCGGCTACCTGCGCTGGGCCGGTGACCTGGATGGTGACGGGCGTCCGGACTATCTGATCGATTATCCCCGGGGAGCCGATAAAACCCATGCCGTGCTGTACCTGTCCTCACTGGCCGGCCCCCAACAGTTGGTAGGTTCAGCGGCTGTTTTTGATAGTGCTGTGGACTTCACCGGGTGCGATGGCAGCGACTTCTTCGGGAGTGAGTGAACAGGGCCGGAGATGCTTGCCCTGGCCCATCCGCTGCGTGTGACAGATGCCGGTGTGTCCCGAGAACAGAAAGGTCATGACGCAGCTGATAGCGACCATAGGGCCGACGACCTGCGCTTTATGGTGGCCGTGCGCAGGGCGCCTTCGTGCGCGCCGGACCTAGACATTTATCCGCGACGGTCTGACCTGGGGGTCAATGTTCTTTAGCAGCGGTTGAGGTGACTCAGCACCCCGGTGGTAGAACTCGGTCGATTAATGCACCGCCGCCTCCTGATTACCCAT
>NZ_JBWKTH010000054.1:8720-10722 GCF_059420225.1 Pseudomonas sp. GW821-FHT04D07 | reverse complement strand
CCCCCCCCCCCCCCCCCCCCCCCCCCCCCCCCCCCCCCCCCCCCCCCCCCCCCCCCCCCCCCCGCTCCCACAGTATCTGTGTCGGATGCAGGAATTGCGTCAGACACAAAACTGTCGGGCCGGCTTGTCAGATCCGGAACTGCCCCACCAACTTGCCCAGGCTCTGTCCCAGTTCCGCCAGACTACGGGAAGTCTGGGCACTGCGCTGGGTTTCATCGGCCACGCTGTCCACCGCCGAGGCGATTTGATGCACGCTGCGGTTGATCTCTTCGGCCACCGCGGTCTGTTCGTCGGCGGCGCTGGCGATCTGCGCGTTCATCGTGTTGATCGTGCCAATCAGTTGCGCCATGGTGTCCAGCGACACGCCGGCCTCGTTGGCCCGGTCCGAGGTGCCGTCACCCGCCTCGCTGGAACGGCGCATGGCCTCCACCGCCACCTGCGTACCCTGTTGCAGGCGGTCGATCATGCCCTGGATTTCCTGGGTGCTCTGCTGGGTCCGACTGGCCAGCGCCCGCACCTCATCGGCCACCACCGCAAAGCCGCGACCCGCTTCACCGGCCCGCGCCGCCTCGATGGCGGCATTGAGGGCCAGCAGGTTGGTCTGCTCGGCGATGGAACGAATCACCCCGAGCACGCTGACAATCGAGGTCACGTCCTGCTGCAGGCTGTCCAGGGTAGTGCCGCTGTGGCGAATATCCTTCACCAGTGCATGGATCTGCTGGATGCTGCCATCGACCACCCGTTTGGCGGTCTTGCCCTCGGCATCGGTCTGCTGCGCGGCGACCGCCGCCCCTTGCGCGCCACGCGCCACTTCCTGGGCCGCCGAGGACATCTGGTTGATCGCCGTGGCCACCTGGTCGGTTTCGTGGCGCTGACGCTCCATCGCCTGCTCCGAACGCTGGGTCTGGTCGCTGACCTGGGTAACCAGCGTGGTCAGTTGCACGGTCATCTCGCTGATCTGCCGCACCAGGCCATGGATCTTGTCGACAAAGCGGTTGAAGGAACCGGCCAACTGCCCCAGTTCGTCCTCACTGGTGATTACCAGGCGTCGTGTCAGGTCGCCCTCGCCGGCCGCAATATCGTCCAGGCTGAGCTTCATCAGTTGCAGCGGTCGCAAAATACCATTGGCCATCAGCGCGCCGAGCACCGCGATCACCAGCAGCACCACAAAGGCGATCCCGAAGATACTCAGGATTACGCCTTCCATACGCTGATGGACCTTGGCCTCCACCTCCGCGACCTGGGCCTCGATACCGTCGAGGTTGACGAAGGTACCGATGGCCATATCCCACTTGGGCAGGAATTCGGTATAGGCGATCTTGGGCACCAGCACCTGTTCGTTGGTAGCCAGCGATGCACTGTATCTCAGGTAATGGCTACCGTCCTTGGCGACCCGGACCAGCTCGCGGGTGAAGTAGACGCCATTCGCATCGTGGGCGTCGCTGAAATTCTTGCCGACGCCATCGGGGTTGTCGCTCTTGAACACCCGCACGATCTGCGAATCGGTGCCAAAAAAGTAACCGTCCTTGCCATACTTGATGCTCGACAGCAGTTTCACCGCCTGCGCCCGGGCCACCATGTCGCCCTGGGCCGACGCATCGTAGAGCGGCTTGATCGCGGTGATCGCCAGGCTGACGTAATTCTGCAAGGTCACCTTGGCCTCCGACAGCAGACGCTGACGGGTTTCCTCCACTTCATCCTTGGCTTGATTCTGCAGGATCCACACCATGGTCAGGCTGATCACCAGGGCGCAGAGCAATACCGGCAGTACCGCGAGGGACACGACTTTGGTCTTCAGACTCAGACGCATGATGGTTCTCTCTATTAAGGTGAAATTGCGGTCCGGCTTGTTAATGCAGGGTGTCACGACCGGCGAACAACAAACTGTAGCGAGCGGGCAAACGCTGATGTCACCCAGTTAAAGCCGGACACGGTGCCTGTGGGAGCGGTGCTTGCCCGCGAAGCTTTGGGCGGCCTCAAGGGCCCCTTCGCGGGCAAGCAC
>NZ_JBWKTH010000054.1:0-8711 GCF_059420225.1 Pseudomonas sp. GW821-FHT04D07 | reverse complement strand
CCCCCCCCCCCCCCCCCCCCCCCCCCCCCCCCCCCCCCCCCCCCCCCCCCCCCCCCCCCCCCCCGCTCCCACAATATCTGTGTCGGATGCAGGAATTGCGTCAGACACAAAACTGTCGGGGCCAGCTTGTCAGATCCGGAACTGCCCCACCAACTTGCCCAGGCTCTGTCCCAGTTCCGCCAGACTACGGGAAGTCTGGGCACTGCGCTGGGTTTCATCGGCCACGCTGTCCACCGCCGAGGCGATTTGATGCACACTGCGGTTGATCTCTTCGGCCACCGCGGTCTGCTCGTCGGCGGCGCTGGCAATCTGCGCGTTCATCGTGTTGATCGTGCCAATCAGTTGCGCCATGGTATCCAGCGACACGCCGGCCTCGTTGGCCCGGTCCGAGGTACCGTCACCCGCCTCGCTGGAACGGCGCATGGCCTCCACCGCCACCTGCGTACCCTGTTGCAGGCGGTCAATCATGCCCTGGATTTCCTGGGTGCTCTGCTGGGTCCGACTGGCCAGCGCCCGCACCTCATCGGCCACCACCGCAAAGCCGCGCCCGGCTTCGCCGGCACGAGCGGCCTCGATGGCCGCGTTGAGCGCCAGCAGGTTGGTCTGCTCGGCGATGGAACGAATCACCCCGAGTACGCTGACAATCGAGGTCACGTCCTGCTGCAGGCTGTCCAGGGTGGTGCCGCTGTGGCGAATATCCTTCACCAGCGCATGGATCTGCTGGATGCTGCCATCGACCACCCGTTTGGCGGTCTTGCCTTCGGCATCGGTCTGCTGCGCGGCAACCGCCGCCCCTTGCGCGCCGCGCGCCACTTCCTGGGCCGCCGAGGACATCTGGTTGATCGCCGTGGCCACCTGGTCGGTTTCGTGGCGCTGACGCTCCATCGCCTGCTCCGAACGCTGGGTCTGGTCGCTGACCTGGGCGACCAGCGTGGTCAGTTGCACGGTCATCTCGCTGATCTGCCGCACCAGGCCATGGATCTTGTCGACGAAACGGTTGAAGGAACCAGCCAACTGCCCCAGTTCGTCCTCGTTGGTGATCGCCAGGCGCCGTGTCAGGTCGCCCTCGCCGGCCGCAATATCGTCCAGGCTGAGCTTCATCAGTTGCAGCGGTCGCAAAATACCATTGGCCATCAGTATCCCGAGGACCGCGATCACCAGCAGCACCAACGCGGTGATCCCGAGGATACTCAGAATCACCCCTTCCATGCGCTGATGGACCTTGATCTCCACCTCCGCGACCTGGGCCTCGATACCGTCGAGGTTGACGAAGGTACCGATGGCTATATCCCACTTGGGCAGGAATTCGGTGTAACCGATCTTGGGCACCAACACTTGCTCGTTGGTGGCCAAGGACGCGCTGTATTTCAGGAAATGGCTACCGTCCTTGGCAACCTGGACCAGCTCACGGTTGACGTAGACACCATTCGGATCGCGGGCATCCTTGAAACTCTTGCCGACGCCATCGGGGTTGTCGCTCTTGAACACCCGCACGACCTGCGAGTCATAGCCGAAAAAATAACCGTCCTTGCCATATTTGATATTCGACAGCAGTTTCACCGCCTGCGCCCGGGCCACCATGTCGCCCTGGGCCGACGCATCGTAGAGCGGCTTGATCGCGGTCATTATCTGGGTGACGTAATTCTGCAAGGTCGCCTTGGACTCCGAGAGTAACCGCTGACGGGTTTCCTCCACCTCATCCTTGGCCTGATTCTGCAGCATCCAAACCGTGGTCAGACTGATTACCAGAGCACAGAGCAATACCGGAAGTACGGCGAGGGACACGACTTTAGCCTTCAGGCTCAGACCCATGATGGTTCTCTCTTATTGGAATAGACGCTCAACGGGTTAACGGCTTGGGACGAGTAAAGTTGAGCATAGTGGCTATTGATACACGCAAATGACGCACTACGGATATCAGCCAATTACCAGTTGACGCTATTCTCCCTCCGCGCCGACTTCTGGCGTCCGTGAAACGGCCACAACCCGTTCAATAACCCTATATTTTTCAGTGAAGTAGATATTCGCTGAAGGCTTTTATTTATTTTTGATTGAGCAATTAAATAAAGAAAAAATCTTCACACAGTAAACCTTCCGTCTTCTGTTGCCCCCGATTAAGGATGTCATTTCATGTCGCTCAGACAGCTTTCCATTCAGTGGAAAATCACCCTGCTCGCCGGACTCAGCCTGTTGGGCGTGGTTACCTTGCTGGTCGGTCTTTCCCTCTACCGCATGGAACACAGCTCGGAACTGGTGAAAACCTCAAGCATGGAGATGCTCAATGAAGCGGCCCAGGCGCGGATCGAAGCCCAGGGTGAGGTGCAGGCGCTGATCATTCGTCGTCAGTTCATGGACGCCTACCAATACGGCAACGGTTTTGCGCGCCAGGTGTTGTTCCTGCGCGAACAGGCGGAAAAACGCTTTCTCGATGCCTTCGACCTGCGCGAAGACCTGACCCGCCAGGTGAAGTCCGCGCTGCAAGCCAACCCGGATCTGCTCGGTCTGTCCCTGGTCTTCGAGGCCAACGCGCTGGACGGCAAGGATGAACTGTTCGCCGGCCAGAAGGAGATCGGCAGCAATGACCGGGGCCGCTTTGCCCTCTACTGGTCGCAGCCGACCCCAGGTCAGTTGACGGCCATGCCGCTGCCGGAAAGCGATATGACCGACACCCGCACCGGCCCCAGCGGCGAACCGAACAACGCCTGGTTCACCTGCCCGCGCAGCACCCTCAAACCCTGCGTGATCGAACCTTACTTCTACGAGATCGACGGCCAGAACGTGCTGATGACCAGCATCGTGTTTCCGCTGATGGTCGAGGGCAAGGTCATTGCCTCACTCTCGGTGGACATCAACCTCAACAGCCTGCAAGCGCTCAGCCAGCAGGCAAGCAAGAAGCTCTATGACGGCCAGACCAGCGTCAGCATCCTCAGCCCGGCGGGCCTGCTGGCCGGCTACAGCCCGGATGCCAGCAAACTCAGCCAGCGCCTGGACAAGGTCGATCCCCTCAACGGCGCCAAACTGATCGGCCAACTGGCCAGCAGCAACCAAACACAGAGCCTGCGCGAACAGGATCAATTGAAGATCCTCGCGCCGTTCCAGCCGATCCCCGGCGGCAAGTCCTGGGGCGTATTGCTCGATATCCCGGAAAAGGTCCTGGTGGCACCGGCGGAGGTCCTCAAGAGCCAACTCGACGAGCACAACGCCGCCGGGACCCTGACCGAACTCGGCCTTGGCCTGCTGGCCGCGGTGGTCGGCCTGTTGCTGGTCTGGCTGATGGCCCGCAGCGTGACGCGGCCGATCCTGGCTGTGGCGCGGATGCTCGAAGACATTGCCAGCGGCGAAGGCGACCTGACCCGCCGCCTGGCTTATGACAAGCGCGACGAACTGGGTCAGTTGGCCGGTTGGTTCAATCGCTTCCTCGACAAGCTGCAGCCGGTGATCGCCGAGGTCAAGCGCTCGGTACAGGATGCGCGTGGCACCGCCGACCAGTCCGCCGCCATCGCCACCCAGACCAGCGCCGGCATGGAGCAGCAATATCGCCAGGTCGACCAGGTGGCCACCGCGTCCCATGAGATGAGCGCCACCGCCCAGGACGTCGCCCGCAGTGCCGCCCAAGCCGCCCAGGCAGCCCGTGCCGCCGACCAGGCGACGCGCCAGGGCCTGACGGTGATCGACCGCACCACCAGCAGCATCGGCCACCTGGCCGCCGACATGAGCGCGGCCATGGTCCAGGTCGAAGGACTGGCGGCCAACAGCGAGAAGATCGGCTCGGTTCTGGAAGTGATTCGCGCCATTGCCGAGCAGACCAACCTGCTGGCCCTCAACGCCGCCATCGAGGCCGCTCGTGCCGGCGAAGCCGGGCGCGGTTTTGCCGTGGTCGCCGATGAAGTGCGCAACCTGGCGCGCCGCACCCAAGAATCGGTGGAAGAAACCCGTCAGGTCATCGAGCAGTTGCAGAGCGACACCCAGGAAGTGGTCAGCGCCATGGGCAACAGCCACCGTCAGGCGCAAGGCAGTGTCGAGCAGGTCGGCCAGGCGGTGACCGCACTGCAACAGATCGGCGAAGCGGTGACGGTGATCAGCGACATGAACCTGCAGATCGCCAGCGCGGCGGAGGAACAGAGCGCGGTGGCCGAGGAGATCAACAGCAACGTGGCGACCATTCGCGACGTCACCGAGTCGCTGTCCGGCCAGGCCAGTGAGTCGGCGCGGGTCAGCCAGTCGCTCAACAGCCTGGCGAACCAGCAACAGGGTCTGATGGACCAGTTCCGGGTCTAGGCTCTACAGGAAAACGGCCTGCGCGACGCGATACGTCGACCGTCACCAGCAGCCCGCCCAGCGGGCTGTTCGACAAGCGCAGATCGCCGCCCCAGGCCTCGACGATATCGCGCACGATCCCCAGACCCAGCCCATGCCCACGGGTCTGTTCGTCCAGGCGGGTGCCGCGGCTGAACACCTCGGCCCGGTTCCGCGGCGGAATGCCCGGGCCGTCATCCTCGATCTCCAGGCGATAGCCCGCCAAGACTTCGACAATACTCAGGCGCACCTGTGCATCGGCCCACTTGCAGGCGTTGTCCAGCAGGTTGCCGAGCAGTTCCAGCAGGTCCTCGCGATCCCAGGGCAACTGCAAGCCGGGCGCCACCTCATGCTGCAGATGCAGGTGCTCGCCATGGATCATACGCAGGGTCGAGAACAACGCCGGCAGTTCCGCAGCGCAATCGAATACCGCGCCGGGCAAGGTGTCTCCCGCCAGCCGGGCGCGCCCGAGTTCGCGCTCCAGGCGTTGCTGAATCTGCTCCAGCTGTTCAAGCAAGGTCTGGCGCAGATGCGGGTGAGCCTCCAATTCCGCGCTGCCGGTCAGGCTTAGCATGACCGCCAGTGGCGTCTTCAGCGCATGCCCGAGATTGCCCAGGGCATTGCGCGAACGCTTGAGGCTGCCCTCGGTATGGGCCAGCAGGCGATTGATCTGCGACACCAGCGGCTCCAGCTCCACCGGCACCTGGGTGTCGAGTTGCGAGCGTTGTCCTTGTTGCAGTTGGGCAATTTGCTTGCGGGCGTTCTCCAACGGGCGCAAGGCCCGACGCACGGTGAGCCGTTGCAGCAGCAGAATCGCGATCAGCGCCGTCAGGCCGATGCCCAGGCCAATCCGCTGCATCAGTTGGAAACTGCGGCGGACCGGCGTGTAGTCCTGGGCCACGCTGATGCTGATCGACTCGCCGAGGCGCCGATAGTCCGAACGCAGCACCAACAGCATCCGCCCTTCCGGCCCCAGTTGCAGGCTAGCGTGTAGTCCCGCCTGCTCGATGACGGGCAGTTCCTGGTCCCAGAGCGAACGCGAGCGCCAGTGCTGATCGGCGAAATCGATCCGAAAGTAGTGCCCGGAAAAGGGCCGCTGATAGGCCGGCGACAAACGTCGCTCATCCAGTTTCAGACCCTGTGGGGTGCGGACCAGCGCCACCAGCAGACTCTCGCTGTCAGCGTGCAGGCCGTCTTCCAGATAGCGCTGCAGGCCCAGCTCGAACAGCCAGAGACTGGTCGGTGCGACCACCAGTCCGGCGACGAGCAAGACACTGATCAGGCCCAGGCTCAAACGGCGCTGAATAGACTTCACCGGGCCGCGCCACCAAAGCGATAACCCTGGCCACGGCGGGTTTCAATGACGCCGCGGCCCAGCTTGCGGCGCAGGTGATTGACATGCACCTCCAGCACATTGGAGTCGCGCTCGGTTTCGCCGTCGTAGAGATGCTCGGCCAGATGGCTTTTCGAGAGAATCTGTTCCGGGTGCAGCATGAAGTAACGCAACAGTCTGAATTCGGCGGCCGTGAGCTGGACATCGCCACCCTCGCGGCTGACGCACTGGCGCCCCTCGTCCAGGTCCAGGCCGGCGGCCTTCAGGGTCGGCTGGTTGGCCTGGCCGCGGGCCCGGCGCAGCAACGACTGGACCCGCAACTGCAACTCCTGCGGGTGAAACGGTTTGGTCAGGTAATCGTCGGCACCGGCCTTGAGCCCTTCGATACGTTCGGCCCAGGAGCCGCGCGCGGTGAGGATCAGCACCGGCACCGCGAGGCTGTCGGCGCGCCATTGGTGCAACACCTCGAGCCCCGGCAGCCCCGGCAAGCCGAGGTCGAGAATGATCAGGTCATAGGGCTCGACCGCCCCCTGAAAGAGCGCATCGCGTCCATCCGCCAGCCAGTCGACGGCATAGCCCTGTCGGGTCAGGCTGGCCAACAGCTCGTCCGCCAAGGGAACATGATCTTCCACCAACAACAACCGCATCAATCGTCTTCCTTGTCTTTCAATAAACGACCACTGCTGGCATCCAGCTCGATGTCCCGAACGACGCCGGCACGGGTCAACAGCTCGACGTCATAGACATAGACGTCGTGCCGGCTCACCAGTTCGGCTTCCAGCAGCTTCGCCCCGGGATAATGGTTCAAGGCCTGCTGCAGCAGTTGCTCGAGCGGCATGATGACGCCCTGACGGCGCAGGCGCAGGGCTTCGTCCTGGTCCAGGTCATTGGCCAAAACCGTGGTGCAAAAGAGCGCGAGCAAGGTGCAGGCGTGCAGATTCAACGTCATTAACTGTCCTGATGATCCTTGAGAACCCGCCCGCCAATGGCGTCCAATTCAACATCCCACTCAGCTCCTTGAGCGCCGCGCAGTTCTACCTGATAAGTGAAGTCGCCGTCTTGCGTAGTCCGCCCGGTATCAGCAACACCCCACAGTAAGGGCCGCAACTTAATCGAAACTGAATTTCTCCGAGCGTCATCGACCCCGGTTGACAGCTTTTGCCGGGCGACGACTGTCGACGGCCGTGACCTCCCTTATAATCCCGGTCCCGGTAGAACGAGAATCGTATGACGGCCATCCATATCAAGTTTCCCGCCTTGACCCTCAAGGCCGGCAAGCGGACCCTGCAACGCATTCGCGAACAGGGCTTGAAAGCCGCCGACGTCGGCACCTTGCCCGGTGCCGCCGGCGGTCCCAAAGCCCTGGGTATCCAAGGGTTGGACCTTGCGTTGTTCGGCGAGTGGCTGCCGGGCAGCCCGCGGCAGCGCTCGCTGATCGGCGCCTCCATCGGTGCCTGGCGCTTCGCCAGTGCCTGCCTGCCCAATGCCGCCGAGGGCATTACACGGTTGGGCCAGCTCTACAACGAACAGAGCTTCGCCAAGGGGGTGACCATGGCCCAGGTCAGCGAGAGCTGCCGACGCATGCTCCATGACCTGCTCGATGGCCGCGATGCGTCGATCCTGACGAACCAGCATTACCGCCTGAACGTGGTGATCGTGAAGAGTCACGGTCTGCTCGCCCACGATCATCGGGGCCGCCTGGGGCTTGGGCTGTCGTCGGTCATCGCCGACAACCTGATCAAGCGCTCGCGCCTGTCGCGGCATTTCGAACGGGTCATCCTGCATGATCCGCGACTGGCCCCTCCCCTTCAGGCACTCAATGACTTTCCGTCACGCTGCCTGCCCCTGGCCGCCGATAATCTGCGCCAGGGCCTGCTGGCGTCCGGTTCCATTCCAATGGTGATGGAAGGCGTGCGCGATATCGCCGGGGTCGGCGCCGGCACCTACCGCGACGGCGGGCTGCTGGACTATCACCTGGACCTGCCCTATAGCGGTGATGATGTGGTGCTGTATCCGCATTTCACCGACAAGGTCGTTCCTGGCTGGTTCGACAAGAGCCTGCCCTGGCGCCGGGGCAACCCGGACCGCTTGCAGGACGTCCTGCTACTGGCGCCTTCGCGGGAATACCTGGCCCGCCTGCCCCACGGCAAATTGCCTGACCGTAATGACTTCAAGCGTTATATGGGCGACGACCAGGGACGCCAGGTCTATTGGCGCAAGGCGATGGAGCAGAGCCGGCGGCTAGGCGACGAGTTTCTCGAACTGGTCGACAATGGCCGCCTGGGGGAACGCCTGTTGGCGCTTTGAGGCGATTGCCAGCGCGCAAGCTGTTAAACTGCCAGCCTGCATTTATCGGCTGCGCGCTGGCCACCTTTCAGAGCTGACATTACCGTGGAAATCTTCAAAGAGTTTACGTTCGAATCTGCCCACAGGCTGCCCCACGTACCGGACGGCCATAAATGCGGTCGCCTGCATGGTCACTCGTTCAAGGTGGCGATTCATCTGAGCGGCGAGATGGACCCGCATACCGGCTGGATCCGTGACTTCTCGGAGATCAAGGCGATCTTCAAGCCGCTGTATGAGCGCCTGGACCACAACTACCTGAATGATATTCCCGGCCTTGAGAACCCCACCAGCGAGAACCTGGCGAAGTGGATCTGGCAAGAGCTGAAGCCATTGTTGCCCGAGCTGTCGGCGATTCGCATCCACGAGACCTGCACCAGTGGCTGCATCTATCGCGGGGAGTGAATCCCGCTTATAAAAAAACCACCTGCACAGGTGGTTTTTTTATAAGCGGGATTTATTGGCTACGCCCACCTGCAGGAGTTGGCTTGCCAGCGAGGAGGCCCCTGAGCCCCATGCGTTGCCCATACGGCCGCCATCGCCGGCAAGCCGGCTCCTACGAAGGCCGGGCACGACGCCATCCCTGTGCTGGAACACCCGCCCCCTGTGGGAGCCAGCTTGCTGGCGATGGGGCCCTTGAGCCTTGCGGTGGCTATGAGGCAGCCATCGCCGGCAAGCCGGCTCCTACAAAGACCGGGCACGGCGCTATCCCTGCGCTGGAACACCCGCCCCCTGTAGG
>NZ_JBWKTH010000053.1:0-19155 GCF_059420225.1 Pseudomonas sp. GW821-FHT04D07 | reverse complement strand
GGTGTCCACTTAAATTTAGGTGGACACCATCGCCTCAAGCGACGGTGTCAGGAAGGTGTGTTGCCCGGACGGTTACCATCGAGTGCCTACGAATTCAGGGGCGGTTCACTTTTCATACAAAACTTAGACTTGAGGAAGGTCTGGACTGTTTAACAGATAATCCAACAGGGCGTCGTTGCGCAGGACTCCATCATAGAAAATGTGCCCCCAAGCATTCACAGACTTCAATGCTTCCATGTCTCTGAAGTCTTCAAGCCTTGAATAGACATCCAACCCCTTATTTCTCATCCGTTGTACGTGTCGCAGAAGACGCAGGTAGGCTTCGGAAAAGTAGCGATAGTAACGCGACGGGATGCTCAGCTCTTGCAGGTGCCTCTCTATCAAAAAACGGCTGGCATCAGATAGGCCTTCCGCTGCCATCAAGTGTATTGTTTCCGGTGCATTGTATGGGCCATCAATGGTCAACTCGACTAGCTGAGTATCAATAAACGCGTCGAAATATGGGTGCAGGAACAATCGCTCATTGTCAGTGCTCAATAGCTTTGTTCCCTTGGCTCCCTGGCAGATATCACACATCGGGAACAGGTTCACGGGAGAGACAGCAAATTCTGGGTAAGTATCTTTGGGAAGGTAGTGATCCAAAGTGTTCGGTGTTCCATCCTCTCCACAAGCAGGACAATACGTCAATGTACGCCGTCTTAGCGCATCCAGAATGGGCTTTTGAACCGACTGAGCTCCAGGTGAAAGATAGAGATTCCTGAACCTGTCCCCTACCTCCTTGGCACTCACGTTAGGCCAAGGCGCTATGGTCTCAGGGTTTCCATTCACAGCAATGTAAAGGCCGACCCGCGCTCGCCACTCTGCATGGATGGCGGTGAAATAGAGTCGATTGACACCATTTTGTCGTTCCAGCACCAGTTGATCGACAATCTCAAGCTCGCTTAGATGAAATTGTGGTAAGTCCAGACGTATCACCACTTACCCTCCGCCATCGCGTGAATCTGGATCAGCATTTCTTCGTTGATATTGTCCCCGAGTGCATTGATCAAAGCCTCAGCAGATCCGAACTCCAGCAATTTGACTTTCAGCCATTCCTCGAATGGTTTTGAGACTGACTTATCGCCGAAAACGTAAGAGGAGATTCGCTGAATGTCGCCGCCAAACGTTTCAAACGGCGGATGGTTGATGAACACTCCATCGAGAGTGCGCTCGTAGACGTGTACACAGTGCCTTGGGAGTTCTCGGACAGTCACGAGAGAATGCGTGGCTAGCAGCGCTTTCGAGGCGTAGCTGGCCAGGAGCTGTTTGAGCATACCTACGAATGCAATCTCTAGCGTCGGATGCAGGAAAAGCTCAGGCTCATCGATCACTATAAGGCTGTTGCGGCGCATTGCCCCAAGGATATTGGCGACAATATATGAAAAAAGTCGTTGCCCGGAGCTGAGTTGTACAGGTTGGCCATCCTTTATGAATACGATGCCGGAGCGGTCATGCACGTACTTTTTCATGCCATCTACTTTTAACGCATGCACCTCAGTTGGAACCACAAGCAGGTAGGCATCAGGCAGGTTGGGTTCACCTTCCTGCGGCTTGACCTCAATCAAACTTGAAACCCAGGCAGGCTCTTCGAAGAACGCGTCCTGCTCGAAGTGGCCGGTCGTCCCAAGGGCAATCTCATCAAATTCTATGGCCCCTTGCAGAACGTCTTTGAGAGTCTGAACCTTGGCCGACCAACTCTTGATCGCTCCATAACGCTGGTCATCAGCCACGCACTGTATGAGCGAGTGGGCGGCATTTCGACGCGGCCAATCTCGTGAGAGCCTTATACCCTGGCGCTCCTGACCCAATTCATCGGTGATGGGATAAAAGGCTCTGAGACCAAAGTACTGATACACCCCTTTGTCAGATCGCTCTCCAGGGTCATAGTGGCGATCCCCTTCACTACTCATCGGAAACAATTCGAAAGGGCTGTAAGACACCACGACAACCTGATTGATGTTGACCGCTTCTTGAAAGCCCACATTCTCCTTTTCGGTCGGATTGAGTTTGAGCCACGATCTCACCAGTTGAATGAGGGTTTGGGATTTACCTACCCCATTTGGCCCTATCAACACATTGATGTCATGCGGTAGCGGGCTGTTCGCACCGAAATTGAGCTGCAGAGGCTGTACGACCCCCTCGGTGTCTTTGAAGTTGAATACCAGGTTGCCGATGCTGATCCCGAGCTGCTGGAAGAAACGCCATCCATCTAAAAAGGCAGCTACCGAAGCCCGCTCACGCTGTAGCGAGTTAGAGAACCCGTCGCTTTGCGTCAACCTCAGGCTATCAGGGTCAGCTGCGATGTGAACCATGAAGCTGGCGTCGCGCAGAACCTGAGCAACCTCAGCGGCAGTTTTCAAATCAAGATGCCCATCGATCTGTTCGTAAAACGTAAGCGAATGGGGTGTGGAGATGTAATGCACGCCCTGTACGGGGAATTTGCCATCCCAACCATTAGCCACAAGCTCATCGAGATAGCTGTAAGAAACCTTTTGCCCATCGAAAAGAATTCGGATAGGACACAGCTCGACGACCTGACCGCCCATTCGACAATACGTAGGGAAGGTCGTCTTGAAGTTGTAATCGTCCCAGCGGTCAAAGAGCAACAGGATCACATCTGCATCAGCAGCGAGCAGTGCAGTGCGCTTGGCTCTATCCGTACCAACGTAGTAAACGTCCATGCCATTTCCAATCGAAGAGTAACCCGCCGTGTGATTGCGGCTGAATGATCAAAGGGCACCTGGAAGGCAGCCTTCGAAGGGTGGCTTATTACAGCTGTTACTTCACGCCCAAGCAAGGGTCGGGGCACATAGATTCAAGCGCGCTACCCACACTACCGCCGTCAATGGCCATTTAGCTCAGCGTTCACTCTAGAGCGTCAAGGAAAAGACACGATCGAAAAAACTGTCATAAAAAATTCCATAAGTGCCGCTGCGGCTGGGATATTACGAGGGGGCTGCAATGGGTCGGCTTCTGCCCCTGGCCACCGGCTGCTTTGGGAGCTGTCGGCTAGGGGCACGAAGCCTTCTGGCCATATCCTATGCAGATGACGCACATCCGTACATGGACGCCCCCTGTTTGCCAAGCTTTCATTTAGAAACGGTTTGAAGGTAAAGATTGCACCCGTACATCCGGACTTTCACTACGAGACGTGCTCGTTGTCCCTGATGGGTTCTGCTGGTCAGCGCCTCAATCGCTTACACGCACTCTAAGTGC
Source organism: Pseudomonas sp. GW821-FHT04D07 (assembly GCF_059420225.1). Lineage (NCBI taxonomy): Bacteria > Pseudomonadati > Pseudomonadota > Gammaproteobacteria > Pseudomonadales > Pseudomonadaceae > Pseudomonas > Pseudomonas sp. GW821-FHT04D07. Next base: position 15,900 of record NZ_JBWKTH010000053.1, on the reverse strand, counting down.
TTCGTCCGGCGAGGGTTGTGCCGACCACGGTCTTACCTGTCTTGCCATCACTAAGTGATTGCCTGTGCAATCGGTGGTGTGATCTACCTCGATGAAACTCCGACGATTCGTCTATGCCGTCATCAACGAATGCCGGTAATCCGGTTGATACTCGCTTTTGTGGGTTAGTAAGGCCCAAACGATCCTGGCCGTCTTGTTGGCCAAGGCCACGGCAGCCACGTTGATATTGCGCCGTTTGATGAGCTTGACCAACCAGCTATCGGGATCGTTTTTCTGGCCGGCGCGATAGATCACTGAGCGAGAGCCATGAATCATCAAGGTTCGCAGATACGCGTCTCCGCGCTTGCTCATGCCTAACAACGTTGGCCTTCCGCCGCTGGAATGCTGCCGAGGCACGAGACCTAACCAGGCGGCCAATTGCCGCCCGTTTTTAAAGTTCTTCGCATCGCCGATAGAGGCGACTAACGCACTAGCAGTCAGCGGGCCAATGCCCGGTATCCTTTCTAATTGGCGGCTGATCTCGTCGGCCCGGTGCCACGCCTTAATCTGCGCTTCAAGCTGTCAGTACCGATGCAAAACTGATCGGTGGGTCAGTTTTTCATCGGTACTGACAGCTATGGAAAGAATACCCCCGCCTCGGTTATCAAAAGCTCCCCTCGAACTGCCTCTATCTGGCGTATAAGGCATAAGGCGTTCTCGTCCGTGGTGTCCAAGCCTGCTGTCAAAAAGACCTCTTTAAGTAAATTGATCAGGTCGTACTTTGGGTGAGATCTCAAGAGATTGGCTGTTTTTTTATAGTTGAAAGTTGGGTTTGGTTTGTGAAGCTCTCGGATAATTAACTCGGCATGTGCACGACGATGAAGTGGATTGCTTGAGTGGCTTAGTGCATATGAAAGTTTATCTTGGTCTATGTATGTGCAGCACATAGCTGCCATTACAGCGGATTCTGGAAAGGACTCAAAGCAGTCGCTGAAAACGTCTGGAATCAACCTAGCCATTGATGATTTGGCAAGCATGACATTGAACAGTTCGTCATGGAATGCACTAACTTTCAAGCGAAGCAAGATCAGCTGCTGGTTGATATTGTTATCTGAGAATTTATGTATAACGGCGATGATCGCAACTGCTGGGCATCTAGAAAGTATTGAGGGTATAGTATGTTCGTCCCATTCGCCTGATAGTGCACATAAAGCAAGGTGTTCATCTAGCGGCAGATGTCTCCCATCTTTTTCAATTATTATATTTTGTCGAGTCTCTTTTTGCCAATCATTATAGAGTTGAAGTACGACATCCAGGTGGTATGCTGGTAATGAGAACTGGATACTTTTTAAAAAGCCAACAATGCTTAACATTCCTCTTGGCTTAATGGTCGCCACCGCGCGCAAAACATCCTCGGCTGTCTTTGGCTCCATCGATCCTTGTACTCGACTCCAAATTTCTGGAATTAGAGATTCGGGTGCGCTGTCTAGGTACGCGATGTACTCAAGCTCTGGGACATGACGTATACCTGAGAAACTAGGAGGTAAGGCAGCGACCAATTCTGGGAGCATCCTAAGCCTATGGCGGGCGATCAGCACACGCCAGCCAGGTTTGCTATAACCCGTAGCAATCCATCTTCTGGCTGTTTCATCGTCAATGTCCAGGGACATCACTTCTTCAAGCTTGTAATGATGCGTATGGCGAGGATGCGATTTAGGCAGGGCAAAGGCAGCCTTTTGAAACCTCGATACCCACTGGCCTCCTCGATCTACGATAGCAAAACCTACGACCTCCTGAGCTTTAGCAGTCATATCACCAAAGTCCGCCAAGAGTCTTTCGAAAGCCTCGTCAGTCCCGCAGTCCAATATCACTCGATTGATGTCTATCCAGCCACTTGAGCCGCCTGATGCAGCTTGCTCGATCACACGGCGGTAGTCGCGAGCAAGGGTCAATGCCAAGGCTGCGTTGGATCGTCGTAGTGCTGCTTGCCTGAGCTTCCAAGGTGCATGTTGACACAGATCGTATAGGTGGTCGAAGCCCCAAACCGGTATTCCAGAAGTGCAGGCCAGAGCTGTTGCGAGCGCATCATCCCACCCAATTTTGCCGGCTGTTGCCATCTGTTCCAGCCAGTTCACCCATTCTGAGTTGCCTTTTCCAGCGATGGACTCCAGCAGATAGCTTGTGCCTGGAGATCCTACCCACTCGGCAATGACCCCCCTCAGCGGAAAAAGCACCACAGGCTCTAAAGCATTTAGCCAATCTTTCCCTGGCACGCGGTGTGTATCGAGTTCGCTGAGAGTCTGTAGTGCTTGGGCGAGGTATCTTGGGTTTTGGCTCATCAAGCCCGCAAGGGCAGATCTTCCCCGAACCGCCAAACGGGGATCAGACAAGCCAAGCGCCAGTGCCTCGGCAAAAATCTGATGTGATCCTGCTTCCGTCTGTAATTTAGCAGCAAGCAGCCAGTCGAATTCGACTGCGGCCTCAACGAGAGAAGGGCGGACAGATTCTCCGGATTGTAGAGCTAAAGTATAGCTTTCGCGGGTGGACAACCGCGTGATGGCATATTCGGTGCCTATATCCTGCAAAAAACCGCGCCCGCAGAGCCAGCTCCAATAGAGATCATGCACAGGGACTGCCTGGCCAGTGCGATTGCTGATCGACCCCAAGGACTCCAATAGGCGTATGGGTTCAGGGACGTTCAGGTCATCAGCGTGCTTGCGAAGTTGTGCGATGAACCGACTGTAGGATCTATCCCCTAATGCCGTGACTGTTGCTATTGCCCTGCTGAGGGCGTCGCTGAATTTCTCGGGCATATTGCGTGTAAGGCGTGCATGGAATTCCTGCAGCAGCGCGCCTGCCGTCCCTTCATTCTTACCTGAAAGAAGGAACAGGGAGAGCATCAGTGGCAAGCGCAGTAGATCAAGGAGGCGTTCAGGTATCTCAGGTGAGCCGGGGCGAGCTTGCGCGACTGCACTGGACACAGTGTTGAGAGGGAGGGGCTCAAGCTTCCATATTTTGAACGCCGAATCGCTAGCTTCCGAATGCCGGGCGTTGGCGATGACACGTGCCTCTTGCAACACCCGTAGCGCCTTGGATTTTTCACCAATGTGCTCATCGGCAGCAAATTCTGACCACCCGTCAATACAGACACATATCCTGGAGTCACGCAAAATCTGATCTGGAGAGAGATCTGGGGAGACATCTGAAATGATGCTCCTGACTTGGCTCCACGTAGTGAGACCACCGATGGGAAGAAATAGCGGGATTAGCCCTGAGCTCGAAAACAGCCAATCTGCGGCTTTCCACAAAGCGTGGGTTTTACCTGATCCAGGCGCTGCAATCACCAAGTGCTTGGGCGCATCCAAGCTTGTGAGTGTTTGGAGCGTGTGTCGGGCTAGAGACCTATTTTTTTCATCTCCGCCTTCAATTACGAAACGATCAATTGCCGACAACGTCGTCAGAGCTTGCGATGCGGTTGCTGTAGCGTCGGGAAAGACTGAAGAAATGGACGAGGGCAGTCCGCTGTCCAGTAATTTCCGTGCGAACTGACGCAGTTGTTCGGTGGTAAGGGTAGATGCTTCCGGTGCAGATTCCCGAGAGGCGGGCGCGACGGGGCCTGCTTCGTGTCTGTCTTCGATGTCTGTCAGTTGAGGTTGATGATTGCTGGTAGGAGAAAGACCTTTATCAATGTTGGACGAGGCCTCCTCGATAACTGCAACCATCGCTTTGTACAGAGTGGCCTTTCGGCTTCCAGGTTTGGCAATCTGAATATGATCAAACTCAAGGGGTGTTGGTGTCGCCCCCGGAATTTGAGGGTCGCTGCTGTTGCGATCCACGATGACGACCCGTTTACCGAGCTGAAGCCTCCATAGTTTTCTGCCGACAAGGTAGCCGTGGGTCTCAAAGAAAACGTGGACATGGAAGGCGAACTCGCGCTGGAGTTTCTGGAACTGGCCGTTCAGGCTTTTCAGCCAGCCATCGTCTTGCTGCATGTTCCTGACTTGAGGATTCGTACGCAGCACCCCCGATACTGCGGAGGCCACCGTCGCGAGGCTAGCACCTTGGTGAGGTGTGCCAACAAAAACAACCGCTGAGATTGAGTTCAAAGCAGGGCTTAAACGTGGTGAATCCTGTGTGGCAACGTGCACCATTCCGGCCTTAATTACCAGGCCGCCGAGGCTATGCCCGACTAGGACAAGGCGCTTCCCTCGCAACGCTTTTTCGTGCGCTAGCGCCGTCATCAAGGCCACGCCCTGATCAACAAGATGCATTGCATCGCCAGTCCATCCAGAGAGCGCTGCGTCGTAGCTGAGTAGCCAAACAGTGCTGCCTGTGTCCTCGCCTAGCCATTGGGGCCAGAGGGTAGTGTGGTCGTTTGCGTTCGACATCCACGTCCCTCGGAAATGACCGCCCAATCCGTGGATGAAGACAATGTGAACCGCCTCAGGGGAAGCAGCCTCACGAATACAGGTTAATTCCGCCATTGCTCTCTCTTCGACACATTAAGCTGAAGTATCGGTTGGACTTCGCTGCGGCCCCCCTAAAGAGAAGGGATCGGCTAATCGCGCTACTCCATGGGGGATGAAAGGGCATCTTCTCGCACCGTTGCGTTTTGCTCAACGCTGTCATCTGGGTAGCGGTTGGTGGCGTGTGATCACCCTCCTGTGTGTCAGCGAGCGCTGGCCATCGAAGACGATGTGATGCAGACGCAAGGCCAGGTAGGCCGTTGGGCTATTTTCCAATTTGGCGAAGCCCCCTTGAGAACATGGCAATTCACAAACCTTTAGCGTCCGCATTCTCAGTGAAGCCTGTTCCGAACAAGTAGGAACTCACAATTCGGCCCAAGGCAAATAATGCATAAGCCAGACCTCCTAATATTGACCTTCGGGTTCTATGGAACACCTGCCCACCGCAGACAAACAGAAGCTCTTCCATGATAACGCTAAACGCGTGTACCGGCCCTAGGCTCGCATAGCGATGCTCGGCAATGGCTGGACGCTGTGGCCGAGCCCAACCGTATGAAGGGAACGGGTATCCATTCGAGTGGAGACTTTAAGACAGGCAGCAACGGTATCTCGAACCAGTTAGCCTGGTCGACCTCGGAACGTTGCGAAAGCCGGGGAATGGATGCATACCTCGTGCTTCTCTGGTGTATGTACCAGGTGAACCAGAGCAAGGGGCGCTATTCCGACCACATCAAAGCGCACATCACGACGGCAGCTGATCAGTTGCTGGGGCGCAACTACCAGCGCATCGCCGCGCGCTTCAAAAAGGTGCATATCAAGGCTTTTCAAGGCTGATCAAGGTTATTCAAGGAACGTAAGTGTTCATATCAAGGTGAGTAAGTACAGGTGCATTGCTCCGCAACGCACGCTTGGCACCAGGGGTGATCAATGAGCTCAATACCAAAGTGATAAAGGAGCCCGGCGCCAAAGGAATCAATGATCAGTCAGGATTCGGAGAGGTCAGGAACATCGGAGAAAAGCGCGATTGGAAAGCGCCGAAAGGGAGGAAGCTCTATTCCCTGTCAGTGACTCGTGAGCCAGCTACTCGTAGACGCGGATTACCTGCTTCTCAAGAGCCGCGACACCCACTGCACACAGCATTTCCTACCGAGGCGGCCTGACCAATCCTAGAGTTGGCAACCCCGCCTCGGCGCAGCCTGGTTGCCGCTGCCTGCTGCCGCCTTCCCTGGCGTACGCCCGAATACCGTCCGTACAAAGCCTGATCTTTCCACTTATTCCTTAGCCCCTAACCCCCCCCTAAACCAATAAGCCCCCATAAAATCCCTAGCTCAATATTTCCAATATTAGATTTAATGAGTCTCCAATATCTCCGAAAGCGCGCCCTCAATATATCTATATATACTTGATTAGTTCAGCAGTTCATTGACCGACAATAGCGCTCAAAAAATTTTATCTATTTTTAGACGATTTTGGAATGCAGGAAAAATTTTGGGCTTTTAGCCGATAACTGGAAGTTATAACTGGAAGCCAATAATCCTTTAAATGCTAGAAAAACAGGGAAAAACCATGACTACTAAGAAATTCAAATAAATTCTGAAAGCCCCGTAGTGCGGGCGCTTCAGTGAATTTTAAAAACCTTATAACCAAAATTAAAAGTTGGTTTATTTATATATTGATTTGGCCGGCGACCACTATTGACCAATTATTTTGATTTGGGTTTACTGCGCCCCGCTCAGTCGCTGGGCAGATACAACCCGCTCTTTAATAAATCGAAAGTGGTCGTCGTGAAGCTTAGGTTGTTCATGCACCCATGCAATGGGACGTTCGCGCTCCTATACCACAGGAGGAGTTGGGGAGAGAGCGACGAGGCGGTAATGGCACATGCGATGAGGCTTTACGTCTGACCACAAATCAGAGAATGAAGAAATGACTGAGCTTAACTCAGACGAAAAGTATCCCGAAGTACAGACCCTCAGCGCCAGCTCACACAACGACAACACCCACCCAGCCCGCATGGAGGCGACCTTAACCGCAGGCAGTGAAGTGGGCGAGATCGAACGACACAAGCAGGCGGATGGCCGGTACGACGTTCTCAACGACTACCTGGCCGGAAAGATCAGCGCTGTGGTGGCGATGGAGATCCTGAACCTCAAGAAATCTCGCTTTTACAAGCTGCTGAGGTACATGCAGGGCGCTAAGAGTTACAGGGTGCTGGTGTCTGATCAAAGAGGGCGAAAGCCAGGCCTGACGGTCACCGATCCTGAGACGCTGAAGCTGGTTGAGGAAATGTTCGAAGAACATTACCCCTCATGCAAGACCGTGGCTGGGGTGTGGAAGCAGTGCCAAACGCAAGCTGATAACCGAAGAATGCTGAGGCCGAGTTATCACACGGTTGCGACTTGGATTAAAGCTAAAAGCGAGGCCCTATTGTATAGCTTAACTCACACAGGAGACCAGAGAAAGCATAGATACGGAGCAAAACCTGGCTACAAGATCACCACGCGTCCTCTGGAGTGGGTGCAAATTGATCACACGGTTGTAGACCTGATGGTGGTGGATGAGGACGACCGAACCATCGTGCTGGGACGCCCTTACATCAGCGTCGCCGTCGACCTGCATACCCGCGTCATACTGGGGTTCTACGTTTCACTGCTTCCGCCGAGCGCTGTCTCGGTGGCAATGCTGATGGAGAGCTGCGCTTTGCCAAAGGCGGCGTTCCTGCAAGGCCTAGGAATCCCGGAACACCTGCTTCCTTACCATGGGCTTCCAGAGGTCATCCACACCGACAATGCCAAAGAGTTCGTCTCAGACGTGTTCGTCCTCAATGCCAAGGATTTTGGCATCAAGGTTGAGCACCGAGACATCCCCGCGAAGCACCAAGGGGGGCACATTGAGAGTCTCATTGGCAAGTTGATGCTCCGGACGATGCACTCACTGCCAGGCACTACAGGCTCCAATGCCCAGCAGGGTAAGCATCTGAAGAGTCATAAGAGCGCTGCGATCGGATTAACCGGCCTGAGGCGTATCGTTGCCTACACCCTGCATGCTTACCATCAGACCAAGCACTCAGAACTGGGCAAGACTCCGGCGGAAGCATGGGACGGCCATTTCGCCAAAAAACCACACAACCGGATTTTGAATGTTTCCGACCATGAAGACTTCAAGTACCGCTTCTACCCAGAAGTCCCGAGTAAGCAGGTTGTGCCCGGTGGCATTGAGATTTTCCGCAGGTTCTACTACGAGCGCTCACTGAAGGAGTTGGTGCGGGAAAAGCTCACTGTTAAATATGATCCCTATGACTTGAGTTTCATATATGTAAAGCTTGGAGATATCTTTGAAAAAATTCGTTGTGTACGCAATGGTTTTAACAGGAGCTCTGACTATGAAATGTACCGCTGGCAGCGCCAGCAGAAGGGAGATCGGGATGGCACCATGACGAAAGAAGGGGCTCAATCGTATGGTGAAGTAACCAAGCAAAAGAAACAGGAGGTGAAGCTAACCACTCAGGAAAAACGTACTCGGAAAGCCAAAAAGGGGAAGGCTGACTACAAGAAACAGGCAGCCCTGCATGGGCATAAGTCGGGGGGTGACAACGCGCCAAGTAGCTCTAATGTCCATGATAATCCTACCAACACTCACTCCGGTATGAGTAGTAACAGTGTAAAACAACCCAGTGGCAAGTCCAAAAACCATAGGAAGGGATCAAGCAAATCCAATATTTTTGACTTCGGAAGTTTCTTCAGAAAGTCGGACGCTACTGACTATGACGAACCTCCAATCTTTTACGAAAGCAACAAGTCATAATCTAACTATTAGCTAAACCAGTGCGCATGATCCTGCATCTGCTATCGGGAGGCTTGAAAGTGCTCGTAGCTCCTGTCGAGCTAGTCAGGGCTACGAAAACAGGTACTGCGACCGCAGGTTACAGACTCAGGCAATACCCGCAAGAGATAGGGATGCATGCGCTAATATTTGAGCGATTCTAAGTGCCTGATTACTCTCACGTAAATCCCGCATCTCGCATCCACTTCAATCAGCCGGATGATGTTCGCTTGATTACATGCTCCGACGATTTTTGGGTGCATCATCCTAGTGCTCAGAAAATCATCATGCGGATGGAGCTGGCAATGAAGATGCGTAACAAAATTAACGCACCCAGCATGCTTGTCACAGCCCCTGGAGGAGGAGGTAAGACAGCGTTGATTACCGAAATGAAAGCTAGAAATGCTACAAATCCAAACAAAATGATTTTTGTAACCATGCACCAAAGCCCTAATGGCTACTCACTGAAGGATCTGATTCTGGCCGAGCTGGGGCTTGGGGTTGGTCGAAGGGCGCGGCAAGGCCATAACATTACCCCTGAACTTCAATACATAATCAGAACAGAAAATATTCGTGCGATTGTGATTGACGAAATTCATGACGCACTTACTTTGACCGAGCTCCAGCAGCGTATCAATCTTTCTTTGTTGAAGAATCTGTCAGGTTCTACCTACGGTCTTTCAGTGTTTGCGTTCGGGGTGCCGGCTGCCGCGCGCGTACTTCGACAGGATCCCCAGCTTGAACGTCGATATCCGGTAGTGGCCCTCAACGGGTGGGAAAATGGCCCGGAGTTTAGGAATTTCGTGTCCACCTATATCCGCCACCTGCCATTGAAAAATAAAACGAATTTCCAAGATCAGGAGCTGTTTCTCAAGATTATGAACAAGGGGCAGGGGATTACCGATAACGTCGTTAAAATCCTGCAGGCATCGGCGATGGCTAGCATCATTGATGGCTCTGAGCACATCAACCATCGTCACCTTGATAACATCGAAGAAATCATGGCGAATTTCAACTATGCACTGCGCGGTGCAGAGATTCCATCTGAGGAGGAGGCTTACGCATAAGATGAAATGTGATCTGTCACTCCGTAAACGACGTGAGATCGCCCGCGCAGTACTGGAAGGCCTTCATGGCTTCCAGTACTGCTGGCCTGAACGTACCGAGGTTTACGACGCGCTTGACGCCATGGCGGAGGCGAATGACGCAAAACTTGTAATGTTAAGTGGCCACGCAGGCGTAGGCATTAGTTCAATACTAGAGGCGTTCGCTTCGAAATTTCATGGCCAGGTGATTGTCGTGAGGCCGCGAGTTTACTCAGAGCGACTTAACATGATCGGACAAGTCCTTCATGCCGTGTTCCCTTTCAGTGAATTTCGTAGCCATAGCCGTGTCCCGGATAGCTTGATTGCTTTCCGAAAAGCCGCTCGAAAGATCATTATCTTTGATGACCTGGATATTATGTCCAATCAAAACAACATGCATGAAGTGGTCTTCGATCAGCTCTCCCAGCTGCTGGAATTTCCAGGCTATTTTACAGTCATTATGTCTACGAGGAATAAAAAGCTGCTCAGAGACTATTTTGCGATAAAACACAGTCCTACGACGCTGATCCCAGTCTCCGGGCTCATACCCGCATCTTCTATAAAGGATGTAATTCACGCCTTCTTCGAATGGTGCAATCGACTATATGCGACTGATGTTCATCCGCCCTGCATGGCCCGCCCTGGAAAACGGGAAGCGGACATGCCAATCGACCGTATCGTCTTTGAGTGCGAGTCGCTCTATTGCGCTGAGCTTCTTAAGGTGTTCCCAACATTTAACGGGGAGGGAAAACATATTGGGGGTGAGCCAAGCTTATCGATCTCGTATGAAAGTGTATCTCAAATTCGTCACGCGGCTGAATGTTGTGCATTCGACTAAGCCTTGGCACTGACCAACTAATTACAGGTACTACCATGAAGTCAAAAAAAATTTCCGTTCCGGAACCTTTTCCAGACGAAACTCTTTCCTCATGGATTTGGAGAGTCAATTCGATCGCAACTATACCGTTCATATCCCATGAACGGTATAGTTCGCCAGATGGCGAGATTACAGAACGAGATGAGCGAGGACTTTGGGGGGGACGGTTCGCAGACCGCGACCTGTTGTCTGAAAGCACGTTAATTGAGCCACTCATGCGAACCTTCGATATATCTCCCGCGTGGTTGGATAGGCGATTTCCGGAGTTCAGTCAACTCACCATACCGACGCAGTTTCGAAGAGCATTCTGCTCGGAATGCTTCATGGAGTCCTTTGAGCATGTTGGCATTCCGGTCAGCAAAGTGCAGTGGTGCTATCTGACCAAGCCAATGTGCGAACTGCACGGCGTGCCACTTCAAGACTCAACAAGGCTTTTCATAAATTATGACGACCATGCGGTACAAGCGTTTGTATCTTACTGGGATGAGCCAAAATTTAAAGAAAGTCAAAATTATATCCGTAGTGCTGGGAGGGTGACACATAGCCTTGCGCTGAAAGCACAAAAGCAACTCCAAAAGCTAATAAGGCGGGCATCCAAGTCAGATGAGAGTCTGAAGGTGCAAATGTTTATGCTTACCCTCATGCGAGCAATGATGATGCCTGCGTACCATCACGCTTATCCAAAGGTGGCCTTCGATAACTGGGGTGGGGCTCATCCTTATACGGCCCCTGGAATTCATGGTAATTTTTATCAGGAAGTCTATAGAAGCACTTGCCTGGCGAGGCTGTACGCGCTTTATTTCAGCGCAATCGCTTTGGGATGGATTAGCAGTGCGCAAGCCTTTAAGGCCCTACGTGAGGGGTACTTCGCTCCGTGGAGTACCGACCAAGTATGGTCGAGGCTGGATAATTATCCCGGGGTGCTTAGGTTACTTGCCTCAGAGCTTAAGAGCTACCAGTCTAAGTACCTGAGCATTGCCGATCTTAACAGTCCTAAGTTGAATAGCTATTAGCAATGATGCATAAAATCACGACGATTTACTGGATACCTGGTTGTACCGTACATATCAGTGGAGCCTATTCGCACTATTATTTTGTTGTGGCATTACAGGTGGACGTGGTTGCCTGGAAGATTTTGGGTTACTCAATCAGGTCGAATGAAGGGGCAGAAAGTAAATTTTCACCTCCGCTAATCGACTTGAGGCACCCAAATCGTTTCTGGTTATGGCAGGCAGATAGGTTGAACTTAGCGGCGCGGGCGACTTGGGTCATCCGAACAATGAGGCCGACCAGGCTAGACTATGACATTCTCGGCCCTTGGCGTATTGTTCGAAAACTGCCTCCTGCGAAGCTGGCTCACCTGACTGATTGCCTTATGAAAGGTTTTTACGATCTTAATGCCCAGCATCTTGGACATTTTTATGAGACTACACGTATCACCAACAAACTTTTGCTTCAACGGATTGACGGCGCTATTCAGTATGCTAATAGTGTTGCCAGCCGTCCTACTCCCATTCACTGAAGCTCTCTTTACTCCGTAGAGGGTGGCGCTGTAGTACCTGCCGGTCAGCATCCTGCGGTCGATGATACGGGACGACTACGCCTACGAGCATCAACGTCATCTCGCTTTTTGAGAGCTGTTGGCAACAAGCCAGCCTATGTTCGGATGAGTTCCGCACCAAGTGGGATTTTTCCGCCTGGTCTTCGGGCGGGATCGTTTCGATCACTGACCGTCCTGACCAACTTTCACCGCTCTACAATTCCTATTATCCATTACTCTCCATTACAGATAGCAGCTGCTCGAGATAGCGCCTTGCCCCAGTCTGTGGCATATAGCCAGTCACATTGCGTTCGGCTTGGAAGCCCAGAGACCGATTGAAGCCAGGCTTAGGGAGAAGTGGGGATGTACCTTTCAGCGCTGTCTATCCGTAATTTCCGCCAGTTTGGCGATCTGACTCCAGGCTTTGTCATCCACTTTAACGAGGGCGTCACTGCGCTTGTAGGGGAGAATGATGCCGGCAAGACCGCAGTAATCGACGCCATCCGGCACGTCCTGCAGTCCCGTGACTCGGACTTCCTTCGGCTTGAACTGGAGGACTTCCATGTCACAAGGAATGGCGAGCCTGCGACGGACATCACCCTGGTTTGCACGCTGTCCGGGTTATCCACGCTGGAACTCGGAGCCTTTGCTGAGTACGTAACGTTTTCTGGTGGCGAGGGCCTGCTTCATGTGCACTGGTCAGCACGTCGACTCGCGTTGCCGACTGCGTCACGTCGCTGGGTCGATATCCAAGTCCGCTGTGGGGCGCGCGGAGAGGGGCCGGCCCTGGACGTTGGAGCGCGCCAGTTACTGGCGACCGCCTACTTGAAGCCTTTGCGGGATGCTGAACGTGAGATGTCGCCGGGTCGTAACTCTCGCTTGTCCCAAGTTCTGTCCAGCTTTCCGGGAATCGAAACCGGTGAGTCCTACGTAGGTACGGCTCCGCCGGCGTCAACAGCCGAGGCTTCCGGCCTGAGCATTGCCGGCATGGGCGATTACATGCGTGAGCTCGTCAGAGGCCATGGAGCAATCAGGGTTGCCCAAGCGACGATCAACGAGCGCTATCTGGAACCTCTCTCACTGGCTGGACAACCACTTCATAGCCATCTGGGCTTCGGCGACAGCGGCAGTGAGACCACAAAGCTCAAACAGATTCTTGAGCGCCTCGAATTGGGACTGTTGGACAAGGGCTCGGGGCTTGCAAAGGGCAGTTACGGCCTGGGCTCCAATAATCTGCTGTTCATGGGCTGCGAGCTCCTCCTGCTGGGCAAGGAGCCAGACGGTCTGCCACTGCTGCTTATCGAAGAGCCAGAGGCGCACCTTCATCCGCAGCGCCAACTCAGACTGATGGAGTTCCTGGAGCGAGCCTCCCAGCCTCAAGCCCAAGCTCAGGAACACGTTCAAGAACAAGCGCAAACACGGCCCGTCCAGGTGATTCTGACAACGCACAGCCCCAACCTGAGCTCCAAGATTGCCTTGGAAAACCTCGTGCTCATTCAAGGTCAGCGTGCGTTCTCCATGGCGCAGGGGCGAACCAAACTGTCGGTTGATGACTATCGGTTTTTGAGTCGTTTCCTGGATGTCACCAAAGCCAGCCTGTTCTTTGCCAAGGGGCTGCTCATCGTTGAAGGGGATGCTGAGGCAATTCTTCTGCCGGCGTTGGCCCGGCTGCTTGGGCGTGACCTGACCGAGCATGGTGTGTCGATCGTCAACGTCGGTGGGGTTGGTTTGCGTCGATATGCGCACATCATGCAGCGCGCCGATGAGTCTGAAGGCGTCATTCAGATCCCCACAGCTTGCATCACCGACATGGACGTGATGCCTGATTGCGCGCCAGCCATCATGGGGCTGAACCAGAACAAGCTTACATCCAATGGTAAGCCGGCGCCTCGCCGGTGGCGCGTGCTGAGCGACTTCGGCGCTACTGATGTTGAGCGAGAACCCAAGCTAGCGGCTCATCGACAAAAACGGACACGTGGCGATGGCCAGAACGTGAAAACCTTCGTGGCCAATCATTGGACGCTCGAGTATGACCTGGCTGTCGGGGGACTCATGGATTGGGTGCATCGAGCCGCGATGCTGGCTCTGCATGACGCGAAGATCAACGAGCGTAAGTTGACTCGGGAGAAAGTCCTCGAGAGGGCAAGCAAGGCGCTGGAGGCCCTCAAGACTCGGTACCCCAACGATGAGGAGCGTGCCACGGAGATCTACCGTCTTGTGGATTCCGGCTCCAAGTCGATCACCGCACAGCACCTGGTCGACCTGTTGCAGCTGGCATTTGATGAGGGTGAGCTCGATCAGGCGAGCTTGCGTACAGCGCTACCGACCTATGTCGTTGAAGCGATCGACTACGCCACCGGCGGCCCTATCCTGGCTCAAACACCAGAGCCACCAGATCCTGCAACCACGGCCGATGCACAAGCAGCCGGTATGGAGGAACCTGCGTAATGCGGCTCCAGGATCTTGTCCCGCCAGTCACGGATGCAGACATCGCATGGGTCAGCGAGCTTATGTCGCTGCGCGATCTGGATGAGCCTCGGAGGGCGTTTCTCAAACGTCTCGATACGCTCGATGTGGCTGCATGCCCCGGGAGCGGCAAGACCACCCTGGTGGTTGCCAAGCTCGCCATCCTTGGTCGTCACTGGCGTAGCCGTACTCAGGGGATTTGTGTGCTTTCGCACACCAATGCGGCGCGTGAAGAGATCGAGCGTCGGTTGGGCGCCACGGAGGTTGGCCAGAGGCTGCTGAGATACCCCCATTTCATCGACACCATCCATGGATTTGTGATGCGGTTTTTGGCGTCGCCCTGGTTGCGGTCGAATGGCCACCCGCTGGTAATGATCGATGACGAGGCGACCGGGCGTGCCAGGGGTAGGGCGCTGGGACACGAATGGAGAAATATGGAGGCTTTCCTTGGCAAAAAAGAAAAAAGGCTTGCTGATCTTCGTCTTCAAACAGCTGATTTTTCGGATCCGCTCGGGGGTGTGCACTACATTTGCTCACCCGAGGCTCCCTCATACGGAAAACTAGGTAGAGCCATGGGCGCTGCCGCTTCGGAAGGTTACTTTTGCTATGACGAGGTCTTCACGCTCGGCCAGGCCATGATTGAGCAGGAGCCAAATGTCGCTCAGTCGCTGCAAGCGCGGTTCCCCTGCGTGCTCATCGACGAGATGCAGGACACGGATGTCGTGCAGAATCAGCTCTTGAACCACGTGTTTCCACGCGATGCCGTTAATACAGTCGTGGTCAGGGTAGGGGATCCCAATCAGCAGATTTTTGAGGGTGACGGCGAGTCTGATGGCGCTTTTCCTCATGGGGAGACAATCGATATCTCCACCAGCTTTCGATTCAACCAGGCCATTGCTTCCTTGGCGAACAACTTCGCAGTCGCTCCCATTGCCGGGGGATTGATCGGGAGGGGCAGGGCCGGCGATGTTTGTCCAAACACGATCTTTGTCTTCCCTGACGACGATACAAGCGGCGTTCTCGGTGCGTTTGCGCAGCTGGTTTCCCGGTGCCTGCCTGTCTCAGATCGCAAGGATGGGGTGCATGCGATCGGCGCCGTTCACCGGCTAAAGAACTACAAGGAGGAGCAATTCCCGAAGGCTCTGGAGCACTACTGGAGCGCCTATCGCTCAGATGCCAACAGCTCGAGGTATACGCCCAAAACATTCGTTGAGGGTATTCGCAGGGCGAGAGCGCATCTGGCCGTTAGCGGTCATGCACACGAAAGCGTTGAAATGATCGCCAAGTGTTTGCTTCATCTGGCTGAGCGTGCAGGTTTGAGGAGACCTATCCAGATCAGGACAAGGCTTCACCGCTTCATAGAGCGCGGCTTGGCGTTGAACACGACGCTTCTGGAAGCCTACCAGCGAGGCATCTACCTCTATTTGTTCTATGCCCATCCGTTGCGAGAGGAGCGTTGGGTTCAGAGGCATGCCGTGCTGCTTAAACGCTTGATTGCAGAGCTGCATCCTGGCGAGGCGATCTCAAACGAACCCGAGGTAGAGGCGTACCTGGCGTGGACAGAGCCGCGTGATACGGACGAGTCCGAGTGTAGTGGTCAACTAATTCCGGACACCTCGATAGGTAATTTTGACACCATCGCCCGCTCGTAAACGGTCGGTGGCA
>NZ_JBWKTH010000052.1:0-22254 GCF_059420225.1 Pseudomonas sp. GW821-FHT04D07 | reverse complement strand
ATGCAACCGGGTAGCAGTGTTCAAAGCGTGTTGACAGGGTGGGCGAGTCCATACATAGGAGCCAGCTTGCTGGCGATAAGGCTTCTGAGTCTTGCATCGATCTCGGGGCTGCCGGTGTCATCTGTATGCTTTCTTGCAGGCAATAAAAAACCGACCCTAGGGTCGGTTTTTTAACACGCGTGTCGCTTAGGCTGCAGCAGCAAGGTTCAGGGCCTTGATGTGGCCGTTCAGACGACCCTTGTGACGAGCGGCCTTGTTCTTGTGGATGATGCCTTTATCGGCCATACGGTCGATAACAGGAACAGCCAGAACATAAGCGGCTTGAGCTTTGGCAGCGTCTTTTGCGTCGATGGCTTTAACCACATTCTTGATGTAGGTACGAACCATGGAACGCAGGCTGGCGTTGTGGCTGCGACGCTTCTCAGCCTGTTTTGCACGTTTTTTGGCGGAAGGTGTGTTGGCCACCGTCGAGCTCCTCGAAAGACTTTTTAGGAAATAGCAAACAAAATAGGCCGCGAATCATGCCGATGAGTTAGAGACTTGTCAAGGGCAGGTGATGCGTTCCGCTGAGTGGTCGATCTTGAAGTGACGGGTGATTTATTTCCGGCGCCTGACCTGTAAACTCGCGAGCTTTGGCTCTGTGCTGTTGCGGCGCGGAGTATCGCACAACTGGGCGCTTTGTTCGCCTGCTCTTTCTCCAAAGGCGCACTCTCTTTTAATGAATCTGCTCAAGTCGTTGGCTGCTGTCAGCTCTATCACGATGATTTCCCGGGTTCTGGGCTTCGTTCGCGATACGATTATCGCGCGTATCTTCGGGGCCGGAATGGCCACCGATGCCTTCTTTATTGCCTTCAAACTGCCCAATCTGCTGCGCCGGATATTTGCCGAGGGGGCTTTTTCCCAGGCCTTCGTGCCGATCCTGGCGGAATACAAGAGCCAGCAGGGCGAGGAGGCGACCCGTACGTTTATTGCTTATGTCAGCGGTTTGCTGAGCCTGGTGCTGGCGTTGGTAACGGTGCTTGGCATGGTCGCCGCGCCCTGGGTGATCTGGGCCACGGCCCCGGGCTTCACCAACACGCCGGAGAAATTCAAGCTGACCTCCGACCTGCTGCGGGTGACTTTTCCTTATATATTGTTGATCTCACTGTCCTCTTTGGCGGGAGCGATCCTCAATACCTGGAACCGTTTTTCGGTGCCGGCCTTCGTGCCGACCCTACTGAACGTGAGCATGATTATTTTTGCCCTGTTCCTGACGCCGTACTTCGATCCGCCGGTAATGGCCCTGGGCTGGGCGGTATTGGCCGGTGGCCTGGCGCAGTTGCTCTACCAACTGCCGAGCCTGAAAAAGATCGGCATGCTGGTGCTGCCACGGCTGAATCTGCGTGACAGCGGTGTCTGGCGAGTGATGAAGCAGATGCTACCGGCGATTCTCGGGGTCTCGGTCAGCCAGATTTCCCTGATCATCAACACCATCTTCGCCTCCTTCCTGGTGGCGGGCTCGGTGTCCTGGATGTACTACGCCGACCGGCTGATGGAGTTGCCGTCCGGCGTGCTCGGCGTGGCCCTGGGCACGATTCTGCTGCCGATCCTGTCCAAGACCTATGCCAGCAAGGATCGCCACGAGTATTCGCGGATTCTCGACTGGGGCCTGCGCCTGTGCTTCGTGCTGGTGCTGCCGTGCTCCCTGGCGCTGGCGATTCTCTCCAAGCCGCTGACGGTTTCGCTGTTCCAGTACGGCCAGTTCAGTGCCTTCGATGCGTCCATGACCCAGCGTGCGCTGGTCGCCTACTCGGTGGGGCTGCTGGGCATCATCATGATCAAGGTGTTGGCGCCGGGCTTCTACGCGCAGCAGAACATCCGCACGCCGGTGAAGATCGCGATTTTCACCCTGACCGTCACCCAGTTGCTCAACCTGGTGTTTATCGGGCCGTTGGCCCATGCCGGGTTGGCGCTGGCCATCAGCGCCGGGGCCTGCATCAACGCCGGGTTGCTGTTCTGGCAATTGCGCAAGCAGCAGCTGTTTGTGCCGCAGCCGGGCTGGTGGTCGTATCTGGCGAAGCTGGTGCTGGCGGTGGCGGTGATGTCGGCGGTGTTGCTGGGGTTGATGCACTTCATGCCGGCCTGGGACCAGGGGCATATGTTCGAGCGTTTCCTGCGCCTGGGGGCCTTGGTGGTGGCGGGTGTGCTGGCCTATTTCGGCGTGTTGCTGGCGTTGGGGATGCGCCTGCGGCATTTCAATCGCAAATCGCTGATGTAGCGCGTGGCCCCCTGTAGGGGCGAGCTGGCTCGCGATGGTGGCCCAGGCGCCTCGGGGAATCAGGCTCCCCGCGTTATCGTTGACGTCCATCGCGAGCCAGCTCGCTCCTGCAAACGGAGGCGGCGCAGGAGAGTTTTGTCGGTTCGATCGATTTGGGTAGTGCTGTTGCCTGTCGTCAGCCGCCGGGTGTGGTTATAATCGACCACTTTATGAGCAAGAAGCGCGTTATGCAGCTGGTTCGAGGCCTTCACAACCTGCGCCCCCGGCATCGGGGCTGCGTCGCCACCATTGGCAACTTTGACGGTGTTCACCGTGGTCACCAGGCTATCCTGGCCCGACTGCGCGAGCGTGCGCTGGAGTTGGGCCTACCCAGCTGCGTGGTGATTTTCGAACCGCAGCCGCGCGAGTTTTTTGCCCCGGACACCGCGCCGGCGCGTCTGGCACGGCTGCGCGACAAGCTGAAACTGCTGGCCGCCGAGGGCGTCGACCGGGTCCTGTGCCTGGCCTTCAACCAGCGCCTGAGCAAACTCAGCGCCGCCGAGTTCGTCGATACCATCCTGGTGGACGGTCTCGGCGTACAGCATCTGGAGGTCGGCGACGATTTCCGCTTCGGCTGTGATCGCGTCGGCGATTTCGCGTTCCTGCAGCAGGCCGGCAGCGCCCGTGGTTTTACCGTCGAGGCGGCGCAGACCGTCGAGCTCGATGGCCTGCGGGTCAGCAGCACCCAGGTGCGTAATGCCCTGGCGGCGGCGGATTTTCCCCTGGCCGAGCGGTTGCTCGGCCGCCCGTTCCGCATTGCCGGACGGGTGCTGCATGGCCAGAAGCTGGCGCGCCAATTGGGCACGCCGACGGCCAACGTGCAGCTCAAGCGCCGTCGCGTGCCGTTGACCGGGGTTTACCTGGTCAGCGTCGAGCTCGATGGCCAGCCGTGGCCGGGCGTCGCCAATATCGGCGTGCGGCCCACGGTTTCAGGTGATGGCAGCGCTCACCTGGAAGTGCACCTGCTGGATTTTACCGGTGATCTGTACGACCGGCGTTTGACCGTGGTTTTCCACCACAAGCTGCGCGATGAGCAGCGATTCGCCTCCTTGGAGGCGCTCAAGACGGCGATCAATGCGGACGTCGCCGCCGCCCGTGCCCACTGGCAGGGTTCACCGCTTAAAAAGAGCCTGAAATGACCGACTACAAAGCCACGCTTAACCTTCCGGACACCGCCTTCCCAATGAAGGCCGGCCTGCCACAGCGCGAACCGCAGATCCTGCAGCGCTGGGACAGCATTGGCCTGTACGGGAAGTTGCGCGAGATTGGCAAGGATCGTCCGAAGTTCGTTCTTCACGACGGTCCTCCGTATGCCAACGGCACGATTCACATCGGTCATGCGCTGAACAAGATTCTCAAGGACATGATCATCCGTTCCAAGACCCTGGCCGGCTTCGATGCCCCTTATGTGCCGGGTTGGGACTGTCATGGCCTGCCGATCGAGCACAAGGTCGAAGTGACCTATGGCAAGAACCTGGGCGCGGACAAGACCCGCGAACTGTGCCGTGCCTACGCCACCGAGCAGATCGAAGGACAGAAGTCCGAATTCATCCGCCTGGGCGTGCTCGGCGACTTCGCCAACCCCTACAAGACCATGGATTTCAAGAACGAGGCCGGTGAGATCCGCGCCCTCGCCGAAATCGTCAAGGGCGGTTTCGTGTTCAAGGGCCTCAAGCCAGTGAACTGGTGCTTCGATTGCGCTTCGGCCCTGGCCGAGGCCGAAGTCGAATACCAGGACAAGAAGTCCTCGACCATCGACGTGGCCTTCCCGATTGCCGACCAGGACAAGCTGGCCGCCGCGTTCGGCCTGCCGTCGCTGAGCAAGCCGGCGGCGATCGTGATCTGGACCACCACCCCGTGGACCATCCCGGCCAACCAGGCGCTGAACGTCCACCCGGAATTCAACTACGCCCTGGTGGATGTCGGTGATCGCCTGCTGGTGCTGGCCGAAGAACTGGTGGAGTCGTGCCTGGCGCGCTACAAGCTGGAAGGCTCGGTACTGGCCATGGCCAAGGGCGAAGCCCTGGAGCTGATCAACTTCCGTCACCCGTTCTATGAGCGCCTGTCGCCGGTGTACCTGGCCGACTACGTCGAATTGGGCGCCGGTACCGGCATCGTGCACTGCTCGCCGGCCTACGGTGAGGATGACTTCAAGATCTGCAAGCAGTACGGCATGGTCAACGATGACATCCTCAACCCGGTGCAGAGCAACGGCGTATATGCCGAGTCCCTGGAGTTCTTCGGCGGCCAGTTCATCTTCAAGGCCAACGCAGGCATCGTTGACAAGCTGGCCGAAGTCGGTTCCTTGCTGCATACCGAAACCATCAGCCACAGCTACATGCACTGCTGGCGCCACAAGACCCCGCTGATCTATCGCGCCACCGCGCAGTGGTTTATCGGCATGGACAAGGCCCCGGTGGCCGGCGATACCCTCCGTGAGCGGGCGCTCAAGGCCATCGAAGAGACCCAGTTCGTCCCGACCTGGGGCCAGGCGCGCCTGCACTCGATGATCGCCAACCGTCCGGACTGGTGCATCTCCCGTCAGCGCAACTGGGGCGTGCCGATTCCGTTTTTCCTCAACAAGGAAAGCGGCGAGCTGCACCCGCGTACCGCCGAGCTGATGGAACAAGTGGCCCTGCGCGTCGAAGTCGAAGGCATCGAAGCCTGGTTCAAGATGGATGCCGCCGAACTGCTGGGCGACGAAGCGCCGCTGTACGACAAGATCAGCGACACCCTTGACGTCTGGTTCGACTCCGGCACCACCCACTGGCACGTGCTGCGCGGTTCGCATCCGATGGGCCATGAGAGCGGTCCACGCGCCGACCTCTACCTGGAAGGTTCGGACCAGCATCGCGGCTGGTTCCACTCGTCCTTGCTGACCGGTTGCGCCATCGACAACCACGCGCCGTACCGCGAGCTGCTGACCCACGGCTTCACCGTCGACGAGGCCGGTCGCAAGATGTCCAAGTCCTTGGGCAACGTGATCGCGCCGCAGAAAGTCAACGACACCCTGGGCGCCGATATCATGCGCCTGTGGGTGGCCTCGACCGACTACTCGGGCGAAATGGCGGTGTCCGACCAGATCCTGCAACGCAGCGCCGACGCCTACCGGCGTATCCGCAACACCGCACGCTTCCTGCTCTCCAACCTGAGTGGCTTCAACCCGGCCAGCGACCTGTTGCCGGCCGACGAGATGCTCGCCCTGGACCGTTGGGCCGTGGACCGCGCGCTGCTGCTGCAACGCGAGCTGGAACTGCATTACGGCGAATACCGCTTCTGGAACGTCTACTCCAAGGTGCACAACTTCTGTGTGCAGGAGCTGGGCGGTTTCTACCTCGATATCATCAAGGATCGCCAGTACACCACCGGCGCCAACAGCAAGGCCCGGCGTTCCTGCCAGACCGCGCTGTTCCATATCAGCGAAGCGCTGGTGCGCTGGATCGCCCCGGTTCTGGCCTTTACCGCCGACGAGCTGTGGCAGTACCTGCCGGGCGAGCGCAACGAATCGGTCATGCTCAACACCTGGTATGAAGGCCTCAGCGAGCTGCCGGAAGGCTTCGAGCTGGATCGCGCCTACTGGGAGCGGATCATGGCGGTCAAGGTCGCGGTCAACAAGGAGATGGAAAACCTGCGGGCGGCCAAGGCCATCGGCGGCAACCTGCAGGCCGAAGTGACCTTGTTCGCCGAAGAGGCCCTGGTGGCCGACCTGGGCAAGCTGAGCAACGAACTGCGTTTCGTCCTGATCACCTCCACCGCGACCGTTGCGCCATTCGCATTGGCCCCGGCGGATGCGGTGGTCACCGAAGTCGCCGGGCTCAAGCTCAAGGTGGTCAAGTCGTCCCATGCCAAGTGCGGCCGTTGCTGGCATCACCGAGAGGATGTCGGGGTCCACCCGGAGCATCCGGAAATCTGCGGTCGTTGCGTGGACAATATCAGCGGCGCCGGCGAGGTACGCCACTATGCCTAATGCCAGTGTCGGCCGTTTCGGCCGCCTGGGCTGGTTGTGGTTGAGCGTGCTGGTCCTGGTCATCGACCAGGCCAGCAAGCTCCACTTCGCAAGCTCGCTGTCGCTGTACCAGCAGATCGTGATCATCCCCGATTACTTCAGCTGGACCCTGGCCTACAACACCGGTGCGGCGTTCAGCTTCCTGGCTGAAAGCTCCGGCTGGCAGCGCTGGCTGTTTGCGCTGATCGCGCTGGTGGTCAGCGCGGTGCTGGTGGTCTGGCTCAAGCGCCTGGGGCGCAACGAAACCTGGCTGGCGATCGCCCTGGCCCTGGTGCTCGGCGGTGCCCTGGGCAACCTGTATGACCGCATCGCCCTGGGCCATGTGATCGACTTCGTCCTGGTGCATTGGCAGAACCGTTGGTACTTCCCGGCGTTCAACTTTGCCGACAGCGCCATCAGCGTCGGTGCGGTGATGCTGGCGCTGGATATGTTCAAAAGTAAAAAGTCCGGAGAACCCGCTCATGGCTGAACACGCAGTGGCTGAGCAACGCATCGGTCAGAACACCCAGGTCACCTTGCACTTCGCCTTGCGCCTGGAAAACGGCGACACCGTCGACAGCACCTTCGACAAGGCCCCGGCGACCTTCAAGGTCGGCGACGGCAACCTGCTGCCGGGTTTCGAGGTGGCGTTGTTCGGCTTCAAGGCTGGCGACAAGCGTAACCTGAGCGTGGCTCCGGAAAATGCCTTTGGCCAGCCGAACCCGCAGAACGTGCAGGTCATCCCGCGCTCGCAGTTCCAGGACATGGAGCTGTCGGAAGGTTTGCTGGTGATCTTCAATGACGCGGCCAATACCGAGCTGCCTGGTGTGGTGAAGGCTTTCGACGACGCCCAGGTGACTGTCGACTTCAACCACCCGCTGGCGGGCAAGACCCTGACTTTCGATGTCGAGATCATCGAGGTCAAGGCGCTTTAAGAACATCGCGAGCAAGCTCGCTCCTACAAGGTTTGTGGCGTGCACAGATGTCGAGTACGACACCAACCCCTGTAGGAGCGAGCTTGCTCGCGATAGACCGCCCCAGCGGTCCAACGATCAAGACACGAGGCACAGCATGCACATCAAACTCGCCAACCCCCGTGGCTTCTGCGCCGGCGTGGACCGGGCGATCGAAATCGTCAACCGGGCCCTGGAAGTCTTCGGCCCGCCGATCTACGTGCGCCATGAAGTGGTCCACAACAAATTTGTCGTCGAAGACCTGCGCGCCCGTGGCGCCATCTTCGTCGAAGAGTTGGACCAGGTCCCGGATGACGTGATCGTGATCTTCAGTGCCCACGGCGTTTCCCAGGCCGTGCGCACGGAGGCCTCGGGCCGTGGCCTGAAGGTGTTCGACGCAACCTGTCCGTTGGTGACCAAGGTGCATATCGAAGTGGCGCGTTACAGCCGCGACGGTCGTGAATGCATCCTGATCGGCCATGCCGGCCATCCGGAAGTCGAAGGCACCATGGGCCAGTACGACGACGCCAACGGCGGTTCGATCTACCTGGTGGAAGACGAGAAAGATGTTTCCGACCTGCAGGTGCGCAACCCGGAAAAACTGGCGTTCGTCACCCAGACCACCTTGTCCATGGACGACACCAGCCGGGTTATCGATGCCCTGCGGGCGCGTTTCCCGGCCATTGGCGGGCCGCGCAAGGACGATATCTGCTACGCCACGCAAAACCGCCAGGACGCGGTCAAGCAACTGGCGGACGAGTGCGATGTGGTGTTGGTGGTGGGCAGCCCGAACAGCTCCAACTCCAACCGCCTGCGTGAGCTGGCCGAGCGCATGTCGACGCCGGCCTACCTGATCGACGGTGCCGAAGATCTGCAGCGCAGCTGGTTCGACGGTGTCGAGCGGATTGGCATCACCGCCGGGGCTTCGGCGCCGGAAGTGCTGGTGCGTGGCGTGATCCAGCAGCTCCAGGCCTGGGGCGCGACCGGCGCCGATGAGCTGGCCGGGCGTGAAGAGAACGTGACCTTCTCCATGCCCAAGGAACTACGCGTTCGCTCCTTGCTGTAAGCCTGGGGAGGCGCAGAGCGACTCTGCCATTTCTCTCTTTTCGAGCCTGATCCGCCCGGTCCCCGCCAGTATCACTTGATGGTGGCTGACCGGGCGATCACTGGCACAGATATGCAGCGTCCCGCCCATCGAGGCGCCGTTCTGCGGATTGACCCATCCGCTAGCCGTGAAGCGAACAAACTGCTGAAGCAACCGGTTGCCTTTGATCGGTGTCAGTCCGGCATTCCGTCGTTCGACCAGCACCGGGTTGTCCGGGTCCAGGTGACCTTGTCCGCTGCGGTCGACGATGATTCGCCAGCCTCGACTCCAATCTTCTTCCAGGGCATGCATGACAACGGCCTGCTGGCGCAGAATCGCCTCGGTTCTCGCCAGTTGCAAGCCATTTGCCATCTCATTGGCGCTCACCTGGCGACGCTGTGAGGCGATCAGTTCACTGAATGTCGGACTGGCGAGTTGGGCAAGAATGCCGATGACGGCCAGGCCAATCAGTAACTGAACAAGACTGAATCCTTTCTGATCCATCTGGGCTCCCTCCTGGAGACTGGGTGTTTCAGCGCGATCCGAGCGCTGGTCCTTGGAAAACAACCGTACGTCCTGATGAAGAATGTTTTGGCTTGTACCGCTAGTTATAGTCGATGAGCCAGGCCGACCACGGCCAGCGCAGCCCGGAGCACCGATCTGGGGGCTGTGGTTGTCACCTGTACGCTGGGCGCACAAAGTCGCGTGATCAATGTGTGCCTCAATGGTCGGGGTTCATTGGGAGGGAGTTGTTGATGCGACGGACGAGGAGCGTGAGGCAATCAGGGATGACCCTGGTGGAGGTGCTGATTTCGGTGTTGATCCTCGCCGTCGGCCTGTTGGGGGCGGCGGCTATTCAGCTCAACGCGCTGATCTACACGGACAGCTCGAAGATGAGAAGCCAGGCCAGTTTCATTGCCTACGACATGATGGACCGTATCCGCTCCAATCCGGATGCGGACTACACCCTGGTCAGCGCTACAGCTAACACCGCAGCGGCGGGTTCGACAGTGGTCCGGGATGTCGATTTCCATGACTTCAAGACCAACATCAGTCATTTTGCCGGGGCTCCCGGGGATGGGAGCATTTCCGTGAACGGCAGGGCGGTCACTATCGTCATCAGCTGGAATGATCAGCGGGCCGCCAATATGGCCAGCGACACGGCGAGTAGCCGTTTCACGCTCAATAGCCGCGTTGCAATCGATCCGGTAGCCGGGCCATGAGTCGTCGCAGCAGAGGCTTCGGCCTGATCGAGTTGATGATCGCCATCACCCTGGGACTGATCGTCGTCTTGGGCATTACGCAGATATTTGTCGCGGCCAAAACTACCTATATCAGCCAGAACAAGGCCGCCGGCATGCAGGAGGATGCGCGTTTCATCCTCAGCAAGATGGTCCAGGAGATTCGTATGGTCGGCATGTTCGGCTGCCTGGCCACCAGCGCCATCGATACCTCGACGGCGGCGGATTTCGCGACCATTGCCGCCACGCCGATCACTTGGCATAGCGCCAGCAATACCCTGACGCTGGTGACCGCCGATATTGGCAGCAGTGGCGGGGCGCCAACCTGGACCATCGTCTCCGATTGCCGCAAGACGGCGAAGGCCGTCCAGGGCTCGGCCTCGCCGGCCCCCGGGCACATAGCCTTTTCCTTGCGCAAGCAGATCTATGTCTTCGGCAACAACCAGATTAGCGTCGCCACCGGGGCCGGCCAGGCGGCCGGGTTGGTGAGCAATGTCAGGAGCTTCAGCGTTTCCTTCGGCGTTGCGACATCCGCGACCGATATCGCGGTCAGTGCCTACAGCAACAACCCCGCGGACCCGGCAACCATCCGCAGCGTGCGCCTGAAAATGACCCTGTACGATCCGAACGGCCAGGTCGCCGATCAGCAGTACAGCGTGGTTACGGCACTGCGTAACCGGCTCCGCTAGGTGGACTTCGTATGATGTACTCGCCGCGAAAACACTCAGGCTTGAGGTCCGCTCCACAGCGCGGCATGGCATTGCTGATCAGCCTGATATTCCTGCTGCTGTTGACCCTGATCGGTATTTCCTCGATGCAGAATGCGACGCTGCAGGAAAAAATGGCCGGGAGCGTGACCTTCCGCAACACCTCGTTCCAGACTGCCGAGGCGGCGCTGCGTATCGGTGAAAGCGCGGTGCAGCAAAGCAGCTATGTCCTGGCGGTGTGTGCCACCCTCATCACCTGTGCGCCGCCGGCGGAGTCCGCCACGGTGGTGGCGGCTGGGTCGGGCGGGGCCTCGGGTGTGACCTGGATTGCCGCTGGCAACGGTTTTTATGCGGTGCAGAACCTCGGTACCACGGTGTTGGCGGTCAACGTGCCGAGCAATACCTCGGCCACCCTGTACCGGGTAACCGCCGTGGCGATCAACGGCAATGCGCGGTCAATCGTGGAGAGTGTCTATGCCAAGTATTAAGGGCCGCAGAAGTCGTTTCTCCGGTGGGTCCTGGCGGATTATCGGTGCTTTGCTGGGGTTGTATCTGGCGGTGCCGGGCAGCACCGCCGCTGTCGATACCACCGCTCCTTGCTCCAGCTTCGGTACAGGCAAGGTGGTTGAGTGGGATGCGTTTACCGGCAAGATCTTCAGCGATTCCAGCGGCGGCATCACCGCCATGGCGGAACAGGGCGGTGTTGCTGGCGGTCGGCGGATCATGTGGCGACAAATCCAATAGGGAAGGCGGTGTATGCAAAAAGTCTCCAAAGGCTTTACCTTGATCGAACTCATGATCGTCGTGGCCATTGTCGCTATCCTGGCGGCGGTGGCTTACCCCAGTTACATCGAGTATGTGAAGAGCACACACCGCTCGGAGATCGCCGGGTTGTTGTCCGAGCAGACCCAGAACCTGGAGCGGTTCTACTCGAAGAACGCTACCTACTCGGCGGCGACGGTCAGTGCCGGCAATAGCTATTACGCGATTACCCCGACCTTGAATGCCCAGGATTTCACCCTGGCGGCGACGGCGGCGCCCGGGTCGATGATGGTCGGTGACAAGTGCGGTGGTTTCACCATCACCAACACCGGCCAGCGTACCAACCCCGGGGCTACCGCGGGTTTGACGAGCAAGGATTGCTGGGGCCGCTGACTGCTGCTTTCCAAGGCGCAACCCGCGCCGGTTTCTTTTTCTGTTGGATGACGCGATGGCAACGAAACAACATGTGGTAATCATTGGCGGCGGCGTGATTGGCCTGCTGACGGCCTTCAATCTGGCCGCCGAGGTCGGGCAAGTGACATTGCTCGACCGTTCCGGTCTGGGCCAGGAGTCTTCCTGGGCCGGCGGCGGTATCGTTTCTCCGCTGTACCCCTGGCGCTACAGCCCGGCGGTCACGGCCCTGGCCCATTGGTCCCAGGATTTTTACCCGCAACTGGGCGAGCGCCTGTTCGCCGCCACGGGTGTCGATCCCGAGGTCCACACCACCGGCCTGTACTGGCTCGACCTGGATGACGAGGCCGAGGCCCTGGCCTGGGCCGAACGTGAACAGCGTCCCCTGAGCGCGGTGGATATCTCGGCGGTGCATGACGCGGTGCCGGTGATGGGCGACGGCTATTCCCGGGCCATCTACATGGCCGATGTCGCCAATGTGCGCAATCCGCGCCTGGTGAAATCCCTCAGGGCAGCCCTGCAGGCCTTACCCAATGTGACGCTTCGCGAGCAGTGCGAGGTCGCCGGGTTTCTCCATGAGGGTGAGCGGGTGGTCGGCGTGCGCACCGCCACGGGCGAACTGCGTGCCGATCAGGTGGTGCTCGCGGCCGGGGCCTGGAGCGGCGAGCTATTGGGCCGCCTGGGACTGGCGCTACCGGTGGAGCCGGTCAAGGGACAGATGATTCTCTACAAGTGCGCGGCGGATTTTCTTTCGAGCATGATCCTGGCGAAGGGGCGTTATGCGATTCCTCGGCGCGATGGGCATATCCTGGTGGGCAGCACGCTGGAGCACGAAGGCTTCGACAAGACACCGACGTTGTCGGCGCTGGAAAGCCTCAAGGCGTCGGCGGTCGAGTTGATTCCGGCGCTGGCGGAGGCCGAGGTGGTCGGGCATTGGGCGGGATTGCGGCCGGGCTCGCCGGAGGGCATTCCCTATATCGGTCGGGTACCCGGGTTCGAGGGCCTGTGGTTGAACTGCGGGCATTATCGCAATGGGCTGGTGCTGGCGCCGGCGTCCTGCCAGCTGTTTGCCGATCTGTTGCTGGGGCGTGCGCCGATTATCGATCCGGCGCCTTATGCACCCGAGGGGCGAATCTGAGGCGGCTCCGGTGATCTTGAAAACACTGCAACCCCTGTAGGAGCCCGGCTTGCCGGCGATGGCGGCCGATCAGGCGATGCAAGGCTTACGGGCCTCATCGCCAGCAAGCCGGCGCCTACAATGGACCGTGTCAGCCGATGGGCGCTCAATCCAGCCCGAGCTTCTTGAGCCGATAACGCATCGAACGAAACGACAGGTTCAAGCGCTGGGCCGCCGCCGTGCGGTTCCAGCGGGTTTCCTCCAGTGCCTGGAGAATCAGCTTGCGCTCGATGCTCTCCAGGTAGTCCTCCAGATTGTCGATCTGCGCCAGGCTCGGTTCGCCAATTTGCGCGCAGCTCCCGCCGCCTTCAGCCAGGCGCAGGTCGCCGGCTTCGATCTGTTCGTTTTCACACAGGGTGTAGGCCCGTTCGAGCATGTTCTCCAATTCCCGGACATTGCCGGGGAAGCGGTAGCCCTTGAGCGTATCCAGCGCCAGCGGATGAAGCCGGGCCGCTGGCATGCCGCTGCCCGACGCCAGTCGATTGAGAACATTGGTGGCCAAGGGTTCGATATCGTCGCGGCGCTCGCGTAAGGACGGCACCCGCAACTCGATGACATTCAGGCGATAGTAGAGGTCCTGGCGAAAACGCTCGGCACTGACCTCGGCGTTCAGATCCTTGTGGGTGGCGCAGAGGATCCGCACATCGACGATTTCCTCCTGCTGGCCGCCGACGCTGCGCACGGCCTTTTCCTGGATAGCGCGCAGCAGCTTGACCTGCATCGCCAGCGGCAAGTCGGCGACTTCATCGAGAAACAATGTGCCGCCATTGGCGGCCTGGAACAGTCCAGGCTTGTCCTCCACCGCGCCGGTAAAACTGCCTTTGCGATGGCCGAAAAACTCGCTTTCCATCAGTTCGGCCGGAATCGCCCCGCAGTTCACCGGCACGAACGGTCGTTCCGCACGCGGCCCCTGCTCGTGGATCAGCCGCGCCACCAGTTCCTTGCCGCTGCCCGATTCGCCGCTGATATACACCGGTGCCTGGCTGCGGGCCAGCTTGTCGATCTGCTTGCGCAGGGCGCGCATGGGCAGTGAGTCCCCCAGCAACCGGCTGTCGATGGACGGCTGCTTGCCACCACTGGTCGGCAAACGCAGCGCGCTGCTCACCAGTTCGCGCAGGCGCGCCAGGTCCACCGGTTTGGTCAGGAAGTCGAAGGCGCCGGATTTCAGGGCGTTGATCGCGGTGTCGAGGCTGCCATAGGCGGTGATCATCGCCACCGGCAGCTGGGGATAACGTTGCTGGATATGCTGCACCAGCTCTAGACCGGTACCGTCTGGCAGGCGCATGTCGGTCAGGCACAGGTCGAAATTTTCCTGGGCCAGCTTTTCCCGGGCTTGCGCCACATTGCGGGCACTGCTGGTGTCGAGTTTCATCCGGCCCAGGGTTATTTCCAGGAGTTCGCGGATATCCGGTTCATCATCGACGATCAGGATTCTTTGCCGTGGGCTCATGTTCAACTCTGTTTGCGTGCGTGAGCGAAGGTGATGCGAAAGCAACTGCCGCCTTGGCGTACCGAGTAGTCTAGGCGGGCCTGGTTGCTTTCGCATAGCTCGCGGGACAAGTAGAGGCCCAGGCCGGTGCCTTGGCTCTCGGTGGTGAAGAAAGGTTCGAACAGATGCTGGCGTTGCTCGGCGGCGACACCGGGGCCGTTATCCAGGACTTCCAGGGTCGGCAGGCCATTTTTCGGGTCCACTGACAAGGTCAGCCAGACCTGCGCCAGTTCATGCAACTGGGCACTGTAGCGCAGGCCGTTTTCCAGCAGGTTGTTCAGCACCTGGGCCAGTTGCAGCGGATCGGCACGGGTCTGCAGGGGCGCGTCGTCGATCTGCAGGTGCAGGCACTGTCTGGGCCGGGCGCGCTCGCGCCATTCGTTGACAAAGGCCCGCAGCCATTCATTGAGGTCGAGCAGCTGTGTTTGCGTCTGACGCCGCCGGGACAGCTGGAGCACGTTCTCGATCACCAGGTTCATGCGTTTGGATTGGTCCTGGATGATTTGCGTGAGGCGCCGGTCCGCCTCCGGCATCTGCTCCGACTCCTGCAGCAACTGCGCCGCATGGCTGATGGCACCCAGCGGGTTGCGGATTTCATGGGCAATGCCGGCGGTCAGGCGGCCGAGGGCGGCCAGCTTGAGCTGCTGGGCCTGCTGGGCGATCTGCGACAGGTCTTCGAGGAACACCAGTGTCTGGGTTTGCTCGCCGCGTTTCAGGGCGATGAAACTGGGTTGCAGGATCGGTCCGGCGCCGAGGATCTTCAGGCTGCGCGGGCGCAGAGTCGGGTTGCTTTGCCACACCTGCAGGCGCTCGACCAGTTCCAGGGAGTAAGCGTCGATCAGCTGCCCACTCAGGTCCTGCTCGCCTATCAGCGTCAGTGCGCCTTGATTGGCCAGTTGCACCCGGTGCTGCTCGTCGAGTACCAGGATACCGGTGCGCATGCGTTGCAGGATCAGGGCGTTGAGCTCTTCCAGGTTGGTGACGTCACTGGCGCGTTGTTCGGCGAGGTTTTCGCTTACCGCCAGCAGCCGGGTCAGGCCCTGCACCAGTACCGCGGCAGCGAAGCACAAGATGCCGAGCAAGCCGGCCTGCACGTAATAGTTGGCGGCGGCCGGTCGGCTGAAGCTCAGGTAGAAGGTCAGGTAGATGATGCCGATGGCCGAGACGGCGGCGATCAGAAAGCCGATTCGACCGCGCAGCAGCACGTTGCTGATGGCCACCGAGGCGATCAGCAGGTTGCCGAGGCCGCTCGGTGCTCCGCCGGCGGCATAGAACAGGCCGGACAGCATCACCGCATCCGCCAACGCCAGGATGAAGACTTGGCCCTGGCGCTTGGGGTTTTCCAGCAGCGCCACTACCAGGATATTCAGGATCAGGTAGATCCAACTGCCGGTGCGAAACAATTCGCCGTCGGCCAGCTCCAGCAGCTTGTCGTCCATCTTGCTGGAGATCAGCAACACCAGGGCGATGCCGATGCTCAGGCGGTAGAGGTGATAAAGCCGTAGCAGGCGCTGGGCCTGGGCACCGCCGAGACTGAAGGTCTCAGCGCTCACGAGGGCTCGGGCCTTGCTCGAGGTGGGCCTGGCTGCAATACCAGGTCTGTTGCACGTTCAGGGCGCGATCACGGGGCAGGTGCACGCCGCAATGGGCACAGCGGACCATGGGCGCGGCATCCAGTGTGTCTGCCGGGCGGGTGGGGGTGGAGGGCCGATTGAATTTGCGCCAGAACCATACGGCGGCCGCAATCAGTGCAATCCAGAACAGTAGGCGAACCATGGCAACCCGCTTATTGGCAAATGATCCGGCAGTTTAGCCAAGGACATGCCGGGCGCACAGCGCATTTGGTGGGGGGCGTTGCGAAGGCAAAAAAAAGAGCCTCGAAAGGCTCTTTTCTTGGGCACGATGGAATATGCCTCTGTAAACACTACAAACCTGTAGGCGCTGGCTTGCCAGCGATAGCGGTGGTGAATGTTGCATCGCTATCGCTGGCAAGCCAGCTCCTACATTAGGGGCGTGGACTCAGTCGAACACGCCGAAGGTCATGTAGCTGAACCAGGAGCGGTTGCTGTTGCTGCCTTCGGCCTGGTGCTGTTCTTCCTGGACCGCATCGCCTTCAAGCGGCTTCAGGTCCGACGGAATCGCATCCTTGGCGTCCTGGAACTGCCTGACCACGTCCTGGTTGGCGCGGGTTTCGCCCGGCGGCAGCGGTGGACGCGATTCGATCAGGCCGAGGGTGGCCTTGCTTATCCACGAACGGTTGTCGGCCTCGGCTACTCGTGGCACGAACTGACCGTCCACCAGCGATGGGTGGGTCGGGTAGTTGGCTTTCAGCACTTCGAGGCTCGAAGCCGCCAGTTCGTCCAGGTGCAGGCGCTGGTACGACTCGACCATCACCGCCAGGCCGTCAGCGACCGAAGGGGTTTCCTGGAAGTTTTCCACTACATAGCGACCACGGTTGGCCGCGGCGACATAGGCCTGGCGGGTCAGGTAGTAGTCGGCAACGTGGATCTCGTAGGCCGCCAGCAGGTTGCGCAGGTAGATCATGCGCTGCTTGGCGTCCGGCGCGTAGCGGCTGTTCGGGTAGCGGCTGGTGAGCTGGGCGAACTCGTTGTAGGAGTCGCGGGCCGCGCCCGGGTCACGCTTGGTCATGTCCAGCGGCAGAAAGCGCGCCAGCAGGCCGACGTCGCGGTCGAACGAGGTCAGGCCCTTGAGGTAGTAGGCGTAGTCGACGTTCGGATGCTGCGGGTGCAGGCGAATGAAACGCTCGGCGGCCGACTTGGCAGCCTCCGGCTCGCCATTCTTGTAGTTGGCGTAGATCAGTTCGAGCTGGGCCTGGTCGGCATAGCGACCGAACGGATAACGCGACTCCAGAGCCTTGAGCTTGGCGGTGGCGCTGGTATAGCTGTGGTTGTCCAGGTCGGCCTGCGCCTGCTGGTACAGCTCGACTTCGCTCAAGTTTTCGTCGACGACTTCCTTCGACGAGCAAGCAGCAGTCAGTGCGAGGATGGCGATCAGCAGCAGGTGTCTCACTTGCATGGCGGCTTGCGTCCCTATGACGGCCGCTGTCTTGGGCGGGGCCGTCCTGTTATGATGAGTGCCCCGTTGATAGCCTCGGGGCAAAAGACGCCGTATTTAACCACAAGCGCGCAGCCGAAACCAAAGGCTGTGCCGACGCCTAGTCCGAGCATGTCCGATAAAATTGAACTTCGCGCAGAGGTGCCGTCCGAACTGGGCGGTCAACGCCTCGATCAAGTCGCCGCCCAACTCTTCGCTGAGCACTCACGCTCGCGCCTTTCCGCCTGGATCAAGGACGGCCGCCTGACTGTGGATGGGGCGGTTATCCGCCCGCGAGACATTGTCCATGGTGGTGCTGTTCTTGAACTGACTGCCGAGCAGGAAGCTCAGGGTGAGTGGATCGCCCAAGACATCGAACTCGATATCGTCTATGAAGACGACGATATCCTGGTGATCAACAAGCCCGCGGGCCTGGTGGTGCATCCGGCTGCCGGTCATGCCGATGGCACCTTGCTCAACGCCTTGCTGCACCACGTGCCGGACATTATCAATGTACCGCGCGCGGGCATCGTGCATCGCCTGGACAAGGACACCACCGGTCTGATGGTGGTCGCCAAGACCATCCAGGCCCAGACGCAACTGGTTACGCAATTGCAGAGCCGCAGCGTCAGCCGGATCTACGAATGCATCGTGATTGGCGTGGTCACCGCCGGCGGCAAGATCAATGCGCCCATCGGTCGTCACGGCCAGCAGCGCCAGCGCATGGCGGTAATGGAAGGCGGCAAGCAGGCGGTGAGTCATTATCGCGTGCTGGAGCGCTTCCGTTCCCACACCCATGTACGGGTCAAGCTGGAAACCGGTCGCACCCACCAGATTCGCGTGCACATGGCCCACATCAACTTCCCGTTGGTCGGCGATCCGGCCTACGGCGGTCGCTTCCGCATTCCGCCGGCGGCCAGCGTGACCATGGTCGAATCGCTGAAAAACTTCCCGCGTCAGGCCCTGCACGCGCGTTTCCTCGAGTTGGATCATCCGACCAGCGGTAAGCGCATGAGCTGGGAATCGCCACTGCCGGACGATTTCGTCTGGTTGCTGACGTTGCTCAAGCAGGACCGGGAGGCGTTCATCGGGTGAGTGACTTCCTGATTCCCGACTGGCCCGCGCCGGCCCGGGTCAGGGCCTGCGTGACCACGCGGGCGGGCGGCGTCAGCCTGGCGCCGTTCGACAGCCTCAACCTCGGCGATCATGTCGACGACGATCCGCGCGCCGTCACGGAAAATCGCCGACGCCTCACCGATACCTTTGCTATTCAGCCCGCTTGGTTACGTCAGGTGCATGGTGTCGGGGTAGTCGAGGCCGATCCGACGCTGACCGCCGAAGCCGACGGCAGTTGGACCAGCACGCCGGGCATCGCCTGCACGTCGATGACCGCCGATTGCCTGCCGGTGCTGTTTTGCGACCGTGCCGGCAGCCGTGTGGCGGCGGCCCATGCCGGTTGGCGCGGATTGGCCGCGGGCGTGCTGGAAGCCACCGTCGATCAGATGGGCGTGCCGGCCTCGCAAATCCTCGTCTGGCTCGGCCCGGCCATTGGTCCCGGGGCGTTCGAAGTCGGGGCGGAAGTGCGCGAGGCCTTTCTCTCCACGCATCCCGAAACAATCAAAGCCTTCGTCCCCAGCGTCAATGCCGGACGCTTCATGGCCGACATTTATGCCCTGGCGCGCCTGCGTCTGGCCGCCCGTGGAATCACCGCCGTCCATGGCGGCGGGCTGTGTACGGTCAGCGACCCGCGCTTTTTCTCCTACCGGCGCAGTCCGCGTACCGGTCGCTTCGCCTCCCTGATCTGGCTGGAAGACTAGACTCTTCTGATCTTCGTCAAGCTTATGACGCTTGAAACTCGCAGAATAGGCCGCATCTACTTGGGCATCTGGCAGGTTTCTTTATTCAGGTGCGTCCTTTGCTCCGGCCTGCTCCAAAGGAAGGTGACTCATGCGTATAGATCGTTTAACCAGCAAATTGCAGTTGGCGTTGTCAGACGCCCAATCCCTGGCGGTCGGCCTCGATCATCCGGCCATTGAGCCGGCGCACTTGATGCAGGCGCTGCTGGAGCAGCAGGGTGGCTCGATCAAGCCCCTGCTGTTGCAGGTCGGTTTCGACATCAACAGCCTGCGCAAGGAATTGAGCAAAGAGCTCGATCGCTTGCCGAAAATCCAGAATCCCACTGGCGACGTGAACATGTCCCAGGATCTGGCGCGCCTGCTCAACCAGGCCGATCGCCTGGCCCAGCAGAAGGGCGATCAATTCATCTCCAGCGAACTGGTGCTGCTCGCCGCCATGGACGAGAACAGCAAGCTGGGCAAGTTGCTGCTCGGCCAGGGCGTGAGCAAGAAGGCCCTGGAGAACGCCATCAACAACCTGCGCGGCGGCGAGGCGGTCAATGACCCCAACGCCGAGGGCGCGCGCCAGGCCCTGGACAAGTACACCGTCGACCTGACCAAGCGCGCCGAAGAGGGCAAGCTCGACCCGGTGATCGGCCGTGATGACGAGATCCGCCGCACCATCCAGGTCCTGCAACGGCGGACCAAGAACAACCCGGTGCTGATCGGTGAGCCTGGCGTGGGCAAGACCGCGATTGCCGAAGGCCTGGCCCAGCGCATCATCAATGGCGAGGTGCCGGATGGCCTGAAGGGCAAGCGCCTGCTGTCCCTGGACATGGGCGCGTTGATTGCCGGGGCCAAGTATCGCGGCGAGTTCGAAGAGCGCCTGAAGTCGCTGCTCAACGAGCTGTCGAAGCAGGAAGGGCAGATCATTCTGTTTATCGACGAGCTGCACACCATGGTCGGCGCCGGCAAGGGCGAAGGCTCGATGGATGCGGGCAACATGCTCAAACCGGCCTTGGCCCGTGGCGAGCTGCATTGCGTCGGGGCGACCACGCTCAATGAATATCGCCAATATATAGAGAAGGATGCGGCCCTCGAGCGGCGCTTCCAGAAAGTGCTGGTGGATGAGCCGAGCGAGGAGGACACCATTGCCATCCTCCGTGGTCTGAAAGAGCGTTATGAAGTGCACCACAAGGTGGCGATCACCGACGGCGCGATCATCGCGGCGGCCAAGCTCAGTCATCGCTATATCACCGACCGCCAGTTGCCGGACAAGGCCATCGACCTGATCGACGAGGCCGCCAGCCGTATCCGCATGGAGATCGACTCCAAGCCGGAAGTGCTGGACCGTCTGGAGCGCCGTCTGATCCAACTCAAGGTTGAATCCCAGGCCTTGAAGAAAGAAGA
Source organism: Pseudomonas sp. GW821-FHT04D07 (assembly GCF_059420225.1). Taxonomy (NCBI): domain Bacteria; kingdom Pseudomonadati; phylum Pseudomonadota; class Gammaproteobacteria; order Pseudomonadales; family Pseudomonadaceae; genus Pseudomonas; species Pseudomonas sp. GW821-FHT04D07. Next base: position 1,850 of record NZ_JBWKTH010000052.1, on the reverse strand, counting down.
CGACGAAGCGGCGAAAAAACGCCTGGAAAAACTCCAGGAAGAAATTCTCCGTCTGGAGCGCGAGTACGCCGACCTGGAAGAGATCTGGACTTCGGAAAAAGCCGAAGTGCAGGGCTCGGCGCAGATCCAGCAGAAAATCGAGCAGTCGCGCCAGGAGTTGGAGGCGGCGCGCCGTAAAGGCGATCTCAACCGTATGGCCGAGCTGCAATATGGCGTGATTCCGGACCTGGAGCGCAGCCTGCAGATGGTCGACCAACACGGTAAGAGCGAGAACCAACTGCTGCGCAGCAAGGTGACCGAGGAAGAAATCGCCGAAGTCGTGTCGAAGTGGACCGGTATTCCAGTGTCCAAGATGCTCGAAGGTGAGCGCGACAAGCTGCTGAAGATGGAGAGCCTGCTGCACCAGCGCGTGATTGGCCAGAACGAGGCGGTGGTGGCGGTGGCCAACGCCGTGCGGCGCTCCCGGGCCGGCTTGTCCGATCCGAATCGGCCGAGCGGTTCCTTCATGTTCCTCGGCCCGACCGGCGTCGGCAAGACCGAGTTGTGCAAGGCGCTGGCCGAGTTCCTCTTCGATACCGAGGAGGCCATGGTGCGCATCGATATGTCGGAGTTCATGGAGAAACACTCCGTGGCGCGTCTGATCGGGGCGCCACCAGGCTATGTAGGCTATGAGGAGGGCGGTTATCTGACCGAGGCCGTGCGACGTAAGCCTTACTCGGTGATCCTGCTGGACGAGGTCGAGAAGGCCCACCCGGATGTGTTCAACATCCTGCTGCAAGTGCTGGAAGACGGTCGCCTGACGGACAGTCACGGGCGTACCGTGGATTTCCGCAACACCGTGATCGTGATGACTTCCAACCTGGGCTCGGTGCAGATCCAGGAGCTGGTGGGGGATCGCGAAGCGCAACGGGCGGCGGTGATGGATGCGGTGAGCACGCATTTCCGGCCGGAGTTCATCAACCGGATCGACGAAGTGGTGATTTTCGAGCCCTTGGCGCGGGATCAGATCGCGGGCATTACCGAGATCCAGTTGGGTCGCCTGCGCAGTCGCCTGGCGGAGCGCGAGCTGAAGCTGGAGCTGAGCGACGAGGCCTTGGACAAGCTGATCTCGGTGGGTTACGACCCGGTCTATGGCGCGCGGCCACTCAAGCGCGCGATCCAGCGCTGGATCGAGAACCCGTTGGCGCAACTGATCCTGTCGGGGCAGTTCCTGCCGGGAACGAGCGTGACGGCCTCGGTGGCCAACGACGAGATCGTGTTTGCCTGAGTCCCCAGGGCCTACACGACCCCCCCCCGTGTAGGAGCCAGCTTGCTGGCGATGAACGCAAGAGCAGCGCGGTGATCCAGATTCTCCGCGTTATCGTTGACGCCCATCGCCAGCAAGCTGGCTCCTACAAGGGTGCATTGCGATTTCGGAAGACTTTTTTTCGCTAGGGCGTTGAACTCAGTGGCAAAGGCTTGTAAAGTGCGCCCCGCAGCACGTCACCCCTCGGACTTCTCTTACAAGGGAAATTCGGAAAAAAGATTGCAAATCATTGTCTTGAAAGCAATTTAGGGGGTTGACAGAGGTTTTCAGAGTTGTAGAATAGCGCGCCTCAGACAAGCGAACGCAGCGATGCAAAAGCCTGGTTGAGGAAGCTTTCAGCGATGGAAGTCTGCGGTAAAGGTTGTAACTTGAAATATGTAGTTCCGTGATAGCTCAGTCGGTAGAGCAAATGACTGTTAATCATTGGGTCCCAGGTTCGAGTCCTGGTCACGGAGCCAATTTCAAATCGGGGTATAGCGCAGTCCGGTAGCGCGCCTGCTTTGGGAGCAGGATGTCAGGAGTTCGAATCCCCTTACCCCGACCA
>NZ_JBWKTH010000051.1:6032-22972 GCF_059420225.1 Pseudomonas sp. GW821-FHT04D07 | reverse complement strand
CGGCTCCTACAGGTGGGACAGTGTTTCTTCAGACCTTTCTGACGAACTCGGACTTGAGCTTCATCGGGCCGATGCCGGCGATGAGGCCCTTGAGCCATGCGGCGACCTTGCGGACGCCATCGCCGGCAAGCCGGCTCCTACACCGGTCCGCGCTGACCATCGTTGCGACGCCAAAGTCAACACAGCCTCTACACCCCGCCTTCCTTGATCTCAGACAAATCCCCCTACAAAAAATCCAGCCATTGGCCAATAGACACTTGCTATTCTTTGAATAAGAATTATTCTCATTGAAACCCATCAAGGAGATGAGAGCATGACTTATTTGATCGATGCCTGGCTGGACCGCCCACACCCTTACCTGCGCATCCTGCATCGGGAAACGGGGGAAGTCTGTGCGGTACTGGAAGAAGAAGCCTTGAACGAGCTGCAGGACCAGGGCGACCTGGACGTCAGTGGTTTGAGTTCCAGCGAACCGCTGGTGCTCAAGGAACTGGTGCGTAACCTGTTTCTGTTCTGCTATGCCCGGGCGTTGCGTCCGAGTGGGGAACTGGATGCCAGGATCCGCTTATGACGCGGCTGTCCCGGCTGCTCACCGCTTTTTGTAGGAACCTGGCTTGCCCGCGAAGAGGTCCTCAAGACCGCTAAAGCTTCGCGGGCCAGCCCTGCCCCTACAAGTACAGCGGCGACCAGAGTCGCGCGGTACTTACAGTACGTCGAGCAGCTCGACGTCGAACACCAGTACGCTGTGCGGCGGAATGCTGCCGACGCCCTGGGCGCCGTAAGCCAGTTCGCTCGGCACGTACAGACGCCATTTGCTACCGGCATTCATCAGTTGCAGCGCCTCGGTCCAGCCGGCGATCACGCCGCCGACCGGGAATTCGGCTGGCTGGCCGCGCTCGTAGGAGCTGTCGAACACAGTGCCGTCGATCAGGGTGCCGTGGTAGTGGGTACGCACGCTGTCTTCACGGGACGGCTTGGCGCCCTCGCCCTGGGTCAGCACTTCGAACTGCAGGCCGGAAGCCAGAGTGGTGATCCCTTCGCGCTTGGCGTTTTCCGCCAGGAACTCCAGACCGGCACCCGCCGCGGCTTCAGCCTTGGCAGCGGCTTCGGCCTGCATGACTTCGCGGATCACCTTGAAGCTGGCGGACAACTCTTCCTGGCCCACGCGGCTTGGCTTGCCGTGAAAGGCGTCGGTCAGGCCGGCCAGGATCGCGTCGAGATTCACGCCAGGTGGCGGGTTGTCACGCAGTTGGTCACCCAACTGACGGCCAATACCGTAGCTGACGCGGGTTTCGTCGGTGGACAGATTTACTTCGGACATAACACTGCTCCGCTGTGGGCTGCGGCGGGAAACACCTGTCGAACAGGGTATTGTCCCACGCACCCGGAACCAAAAAGGGCCAGCAGACTAGCACACAAGCACAGCGGGGTCAGTGCTTGGTCAGCTTGTCCAGGTAGCCCATCGCAAAGGCCGACACGACAAAAGTCATGTGGATGATCACATACCATTGCAGGTGTACCGGATCGACGTTCTTGGCGTCCATGAACACCCGCAGCAGGTGAATCGAGGAGATCGCCACGATCGACGCCGCTACCTTCATCTTCAACGAGGTGGAGTCCATTTTGCCCAGCCAGCTGAGCTTCTCCTTGCCGTCATCAATGTCCATCTGCGACACGAAGTTCTCGTAGCCGGAAATCATCACCATCACCAGCAAGCCCCCCACCAGCGCCATATCGATCAGCGACAGCAGCACCAGGATCAGGTCGGACTCGGCCATGGCAAAGACGTTGGGGATAACGTGAAACACTTCCTGGAAGAATTTCAGCGCCAGGGCCAGCAGCCCCAGGGACAGGCCGAGGTAAATCGGCGCCAGCAACCAGCGCGAGGCATACATCGTATTTTCGATAAAACGTTCCATGGATCTCATACCAACTGAAAATGGCCGCGAGTATATCAGCGCGAAAACCCAAGGGAAAAAGCCCTCCACAGGCGCTCGTTCAACATCGGGACAGCTGCGCCGCGGCGATTTTCTGCTAGTGTCGGCATCAACGACATCGCGTGTGCACTGTGTACAGGAAAACTGAACAATGGATTTGCGACTTCCCCTGGGTTGCCTCGGGCTCTCGGTGGCTCTGCTGGTGAGCGGCTGTTCCCCCAAAGACAAGCAACACCCCACCAGCCTCGAGGAAAGAACCGCGCAGTTCGAGAAGACCCTCGACACCCTCCAGGACCCCAAGCTCAAGGATGCCGTGGCCGACCTCGGCGGCTCCCTGCTGTTGCTCGAACGGGCTCGCCTGCGCCTGCGGGACAAGCCCATCGAAACCGAATACAGCGACGATGCCCTGGCGTTGCTCAAGCATTACCCCAGCCCGCAGGCCCTGGCCGACACCTATATCAACGGCCTCTTCGTGCTGCGCAAAAGCGCCAGTTCCGACTACCTGACCGACCTGCAGCCGATCTTCCCGTTCAGCTTCAACTACCCCACCGAATTCCCGTTTCCCCATGCCCTGGAATGGCAGTCGGTGACCCTGAGCAACAAACAGGTGATCCCATTCCAGCCTGAATGGTCGGAGACCGATCCCGGTATCCAACTGAGCCCTTCCAGCTCCAACACGACCAACCCCGACGACCTGACGATTACTTACCCGTACGTCGAAGGCATGGAAGTCGATCCGAAAAAGCAGCCGCAACCCCTGACCCTGCACGGCAAGGTCGAAGTGATCGCCCCGCGCAAGGTGGTGACCTTCAACCTGAGCCGCCAGGACGTCGGCAAGCTGCAAAGCAGCGACAACGTCAGCCTGACCCTGCTGTCGCTGGACAAGAACAACGCCGAAATCGAACTGAACAGCACTGCCGCGCAAGCGCCCCAGGTCGGTGACACACCGCTCAACCCCCTGATCGTCCAGGCCATGGACGGCACCGGGCAATTTCTCTCGCGCGCCGGTGCCATCAACGAAAATGCCGCGCAGATCGCCTTCTACCAGCAGCAACTGGACGAAATGCTCAAACAGCAGAGCTGGAGCGACGCATTCGGGAAAAAACTCGACGACGAGCAAAAAGCCTTCGAAGCAAAGCAGACCAGCCACTACACCCGGGTCTACTTCAACGGCATGATCGACAAGCTGGAAATCAGCGTGATGGATTTTTCCGGTGCCACGGTCAACCGCAAGGAGCTCGACCTGCCGGTACGCCAGTTCGACAACACCACCAGCAAGGATGTCCAGCCGCTGCCGATGCCGGTGGTGGTCTATGACGACCAGGCGGCGAGCTATCTCAAGGGCGCCAACCTGGATGCCGAGAAACTGAAAAAAAGCGTGGTCATCAGCCAGTCGGTGGACGACGCCAGCGCGGCGAATATCGAGTTCGACCACCCCAAGACCTTCAACGACGAACTGCTCGGCTCACCCAGCGCCCCCAGCGACAGCCCGGTGACCTTCTTCACCGAAGACGAACAAGGCAAGCGTGGCGAGCCCCTGGAACTGCCCCCCGAGGCCTTCGAAGTCAACCCGCTGGATGGCACCATCACCTACGACCTGAACCTGTTCCCGGAAACGCCGGCGTATGCCGTCGGCTCAATGCCATTGTTCCTGGCCGATATCCAGAAAGACACCCTCGACGCCCATCAGTTGCCCGCGGGCCTGGAGCTCAAGGGCAACGCACTGGTCGTCGACCAGAAGCGCTTCCCGGCCGATGCCTGGCGCTTCTACGCCAAGGACGACAGCGGCAATTACCTCAAGGAAATCCTCGCCACCAGCCATAGCGACAAGACCGACTCGCCGCCGGTCTACGACGTGCACTACTTCTACGGGCAGCCGACCCAACTGGAAAGTTACCAGCGCACGGCCTTGAACACCGTCGAGTACGGTTTCGAGGTCAAGCTCGACAAGGCCCAGGGTTCAGGTCCTGCCGAGTGACGATCCCCGGGTCGCGGCCTAGTGTTCCAGGCCCCGACCTCGCGAACCGTTGATTTCCCGTAGCTGGGCCTGCAAATGCAGGCACCAGATCTGCGGATCCTCGGCCAATTGATAGCCATGCAGGGTCAGGCTTTCGACAATCGACTCAAGGATGGATTCGGCCACGACCGGGCCATGGAACGGACCCTGGGCCTTGATGGCCGAGGGTTGTTCACCGGCCATTCCGGCGGCGAACAGGAGGGTCCACATTCCGGTATCGCCAGCGAGCGGGCGAATACTGCATTCGATACGGGTCACAAGACCCAGGCATTGACGGGTGAGACAAAGGTTGCGCGGCATGGCGGCGACCCTCGGTAAATCCTGTCTTCAGCCTCCGGGGGGAGGTTGCATCAGTCCAGTGACTGCAGTGGAGGTCCTTGCCCAGAGAATAGAATAAAACCACGGGCAGCAAGCATTTGCAGGACCAACGGGCGCCAAGTTGGCATGCGCCAAAGCCTTGACTCCCGTTCCCCTTATATCCTCAGGACGCCTTGACCTCCGCCAGCGCCTGCTCGGCCGCCTCCTTTTCCGCTTCCTTGAGGTCATCCTCGCTGATCATCTCGGCGATCACCCGCAGGCGCTCGACTACCCGCGCATTGACGCTACCTTCCGGGAACTGGCCATCGGCATCCGGCTCACCGGCCGGCTCGCCCACCAGCAAGCTCAGCGCCTCATCGGCCTGGCGCACCGCATACACGTGGAACTGCCCGGCGCGCACCGCCTGCAAGACCCGCTCATCGAGCATCAGGGTGGCGACGTTCGCCTGGGGAATGATCGCTCCCTGTTCGCCGGTCAGGCCACGAGCCTCACAGAGCCGGAAGAAGCCCTCGATCTTCTCGTTGACCCCGCCCACCGCCTGCACTTCACCGAACTGATTGATCGAACCGGTGATCGCGAAGCACTGCTTGAGCGGGGTTTTCGACAGCGCCGAAATCAGCGTGCAGGCCTCGCCCAGGGACGCGCTGTCACCATCGACATAACCGTAGGACTGCTCCAGGGCGATACTCGCGGAAATCGCCAGTGGGAATTCCTGGGCATAACGGCTGCCCAGGTAACCGGTGAGGATCATCACGCCCTTGGAGTGGATCGGCTGGCCGAGGTTGACCTCGCGCTCGATATCGACGATCCCGCTGCCGCCCGGATACACCGTGGCGGAAATCCGCGCCGGTACGCCGAAAGCCGAATCGCCGACCTCCAGCACCGTCAGCCCGTTGCACTTGCCCACGGCCGCGCCGGCGGTGTCGATCAGGATGATCCCCGCCAGCATGTCGTCGAGAATCCGCGCCGAGACCCGCCCGGTACGGGTGGCCTTGGCCTTGAGCGCCCGTTCGATGTGGCCGGCGTCGGTCATGTTGTCATTGGCCAGGTGGCGAATGAAATCCGCCTCGCTGACCAACTGGAACAGATCGCCGATCCGCGCCGACAGACGCCCCTGGTGCTCAGCCAGGCGGGCGCTGTAGGTCGCCAGGCGCGCCACCGCATCGGCGGTCAGCGGCGCCATGCCCTCTTCCGAGGTACGGGTCTTGAGCAACTGAGCGAACTGCTCCAGGCTCTCGTCGACCATGGGAATGTCTTCGTCGAAGTCCACCAGCACGCGGAACATCTCCTGGAAGTCCGGGTCCAGGTCCTGCAGCGTGTAGTACAACTGGCGGGCACCGATGATGATGACCTTGACCTGCAACGGAATCATTTGCGGCGTCAGGGTCACGGTGGCCAGACGCCCCAGCTCACCGAGCGGCGACTCCATCTTCAGCTTGCGCGATTGCAGGGCACGCTTGAGCGCATCCCAGACAAAGGGTTCGCTGAGCATTTTCTCGGCTTCGAGAATCAGGAAGCCGCCGTTGGCCCGATGCAAGGCACCGGGACGCAACTGCCGATAGGTGGTGTAGAGCGCCCCCTGGTCAGTGCTGTATTCGATGCGGCCGAACAGATTGTCGTAGGTCGGGTGCGGTTCGAAGACCACCGGCGCACCGCCGTTGAGCGGCTGACCGACCACCAGGCTCGGGGCGTACTGCTCTTCCAGCAGCTTGCGGGCCACGGCGTCGGTCTTGCTGTCGTCGACCAACTGCTCAACCACGGTTTTCAGCAGGTAGACCTGCATGGCTTGCAGGTAACCGCAAACCGCCGCGTTCTCCGCGTACTTTTCCGACAACGGCGCCAGCAAGGGTTGCAGGGCCAGAGTGATGGTTTCTTCGTTCAACTGGCGCAGCTGATTGCTCGATTCGCGCTTCCATTGCGGCAGGCTGGCGAGTTCCTCGTTGAGGCGCTCCTCAAGGTCGGCGATATCGGTGTGGAAACGTTCACGCTCGGCTTCCGGCAACTGGGCGAACTCCGCCTCATCCAGGGCCTTGCCTTCGCTCATCGGGGTAAAGGCGATATTGCTGCTGTCGCGATACAGCGCGACTTCCTTCTCCAGTGCCAGGCGCTCGATCACATCCAGGGCGCGGTCGTAACGCTGGTTGAAGGCGCGGTCGATGGCGCTCTTCTTTTGCTGGTAGGACGGGTGCTCGAACACCGCAGGAAAGGTGGCCAACAGGTTGTCGATCAAGCCGTTGATATCGGCGATGAAAGCACCCGCCTTGCCCGACGGCAACTCCAACGCCCGTGGCTCGCGAGGCTCGTCGAAATTATTGACATACACCCAGTCAGACGGCGTCTGTAGGCGTTTTCCTTCGGCTTTCAGGTAGCGTTTGACGAACGAAAAACGCCCGGTGCCGGGCTCGCCCATGACAAACACGTTGTAACCGGGGCGTGGCATCGCCACGCCGAACTGCAAGGCTTCAACCGCACGTTCCTGGCCAAGCACACCGCGAAAAGGCTCCAGATCATTGGTGGTAGAGAAGCTGAACTGTTCAGCGGAAAAAGGACGGGTCAGCGCTTCGGGCGCTAGTCGCAAGCTGGCAGCAACAGAATCAGGCATCGGGCTTCCTTACATCAGGCGGGGCAGATGAAAGCATTCTGGCGCTCGCCATGCCTGACTGGCAAGGCGAGCGATGGCGGAATCGCTACAGCGTGGCAAAAGTCCTCAGACAGGGACTACAAACCGCCACCCTCATTCACCGGAGTAAAAATCAATGGAACCCTTGGAACCTGCCTAAACTCCAACGTGCGAGGCGGGACCGATAACCCGTCTACTGGCCCTGAACCAGGCCAGATCCCCTTGTCATTGGCACGCACATAAAGAGAACAAAGCTATGAAACGGATTCTTCTGGGTACTCTCTTCACGGTTGTCTCCCTCAATGCCATGGCCGAGTCGCCAGGCGGGCCGGATTGCGGCTGGGGTAACATGCTGTTCAAGGGCCAGCGCGGCACCCCGGCGCATGTCCTGGCGTCCACCACCAACGGCACTTCCGGCAACGCCACCTTCGGCATGACCTCCGGCACCAACGGCTGCTCCACCCGCGACTCACTGACCTATGGTGGCCGCTCCTGGATCGCCATGAACGGCATGATGAACGAACTCTCCGAAGACATGGCCAAGGGCCAGGGCGAAGCCCTGACCACCTACGCCGTGGTCCTCGGCGTGGCCCCGGAAGACCGGGAGCATTTCGCCGCGGTCACCCACGAGCACTTCCAGCAGATCTTCAGCAAGGCTGACGTGACCGCCGACGACGTGCACAGCAATACCCTCGCGGTCCTGAAAAGCGATCCGCGCCTGGCCAAATACGCCACCCAGGCTTGAGTCCGACCTGCCCGCCCCCTCCGGGGCGGGCTTTGCAGGCTGCCCTCTTTCGTCTGACAACAGTTGCCCACCATGCTCAAACGCCTTGCCTACCTGGCACTCTGTGCTTGCGCCCCGCTGTACGCCGCACCGCACCTCGACACCCAGCGTTTGCAGCAGTTGGCCCACGAGCCGTTGTGGATTTCCCTGGGCCATTACGAGACAGCCAAGCTCGGCGGCTGGCGCAGTTATGTCAGCGACAAAAAATATTTCCTCGCGGCCGACGGTGCCCATCATCCGGACGCGGAACTGCAAGCCACCCTCACGGCCCTCTACGCCCCGGCCAGCCTCGGCAACCAGCATGCCCAGTGCGTCTATCCGGCCCGTACGCGCTGGCTCAAGGCGCAGCTGCAACTGACTGACCTGCCGGCGCCGGATTGCGTGGAGTTCAAGCAGTGGTTCAAGGACGTCGCGCCCCACAGCACGGTGATGATTTTCCCGGCGGCCTACCTGAACAGCCCGTCGTCGATGTTCGGCCATACCTTGCTGCGCATCGACCAAGCCGACGTACAACGCAACCAGACCGCCCTGCTCAGCTACGCGATCAATTTCGGCGCCTATATCGAAGGCTCCGACAACAGCATTCTTTATGCCTGGAAAGGCCTGATGGGCGGTTATCCGGGTCTGTTCGCCATGGTGCCCTACCAGGAAAAGCTGTCCGAATACCGCAGCCTGGAGAACCGCGACCTGTGGGAATACCGGCTGAACCTGACACCCGAAGAGACCCAGCGCATGGTCGAGCATGTCTGGGAGTTGAAGCAGATCCAGTTCGACTACTTCTTCTTCGATGAAAACTGCTCCTACCGCCTGCTGGAACTGTTGCAGGTGGCGCGTCCGAGCTTGCACCTGACCGCACAGTTCCCGCTGACCGCGATTCCCACCGATACCGTCAAAGCGGTCAAGGACGCCGGATTGGTGGAAAGGATCGATTATCGGCCGTCCCGCGAGCGCGAACTGCTGGAGCGGGCCAAACCACTGAATCCAGAGGAACAGCAATGGGTACTGAAAGTCAGTGCCGATGCCCAGCAACTGCAATCGACCGGTTTCAAGCAATTGGCCAAGGCTCGCCAGGCACTGATCATCGACGCGGCCTATCGACTGGAGCGCTACCGGGCCAATGGTCAGGAGCGTGATCCGGCGCAGGCCCAACGCAGCTTCGAGCTGCTGCGGGCGATCAACCGGAACCCGCCGCCGGAGCTGCGGATCGAGCGTCCGGGCCTGCCGGAAAATGGCCATGAGTCACGCACCTGGCAGGCCGGAATCGGTACCCGGGGCAGCCGGACATTCGGCGAGTACGGCTTGCGCATGGCCTATCACGACCTCAACGACAACGCCGAGAGCTTTCCCTTAGGCGCGCAGATCGAGATCCTGCAGATGAAACTGCGCCAATACGAAGGCGATCACTGGCAGTTGCAGCAACTGGACCTGGCGACCATTCGCTCGCTGACGCCGCGTAATGCGCTGTTGCAGCCGTGGTCGTGGCAAGTCACCGGTGGCCTGGAGCGAGTCCCAGGGCGGCACGCCGACCAGCCCCTGGTCAGCCATGTGAACGGCGGCGCGGGCGGCACCTGGCAATTGGCCGACGATGTGTTGGGGTTTGCCCTGGGCACCGTGCGGGTCGAGCACAATGCCGACTTTGCGGCGCTGGTCTCGCCGGCGGCGGGGTTCGACAGCGGCCTGCTGTGGAAAAATCCGCTGGGCAACCTGAGCCTGGAGGCCAAGGGCGACTACTTCACCCATGGCGAAGTACGCCGCAGCCTGAGCCTCAACCAGCAATGGGAGCTGTCGCGCAACCTGGGGCTGCGGTTAAGCGCCCAACGCGAATTCAGCAAGCTGGCGGCGCCGGAGAACGAGGTGATGCTGGAAGTGAAGTGGTATCACTATTGAGACAGACAGGGCTATTCACACTGTAAGTTCAACTGCCCGGACTGCACGGCCGGCAGGCCGGACTTGCGCTCCAGCAATTCGGAGTGCAAACGCACGCAACGCTCGTAATCGCGCCTGGCCATATGGTCGATGGTGATATTGCCCATATCTTCCAGCGCCGTTCGCTCGCCGAAGCGGATATCCACCGCAGGCGCCTCGGGTTTCAGCTGAAACAGGCTGGGCAACTTCTCGTCAGGCACGCCAGACGTCTCCGCCCGAGTGGCAATAGGCAACTGCTCCGGCGTCACGCCATAACGGCCCAACAAGGAACTCTCGGGCAATGGCTCGCCCACGGCGACACAGGCGGACAAGGTCAGGCCGACACCCATACCATGGGTTTTGAAACAACTCATACACAACACTCGCTTTCTTTGACTGCACTCGCCCCGCGCGCCTGCGTGGGGCTGAAACACTCGACGCAGAGCATCCGGCGTCGTATTACCCTACAACGAAAAAGAACGATCGACGCCGAAAAAATCTACCACCCAGGCTCACAAACCGCTTATCGCGCCCACCTCACGCCTGCATCTACGAACGTCGAACTCCGCTCGGAAAGCCGATACGGTGCAGATCCAACCACCACAGGTCGCTTACGGATATACCGGCAAACCCAAACCCTGCGAGCATGGTCCGATACCCAAGAACGGGAGATTGCCATGAGCCGCGCCTTCGTCAACGAAGACAACGCCGCCGCCCAGGCCGAGCAGCCGGTGGAACGCCAGGTCAGTAGCCAGCCCAATTACGTCACCCCACGGGGCCTGGCGCAATTGCACACCCGTGTCGCGGCGCTGCAAGCCGAATACGGCCAGCAAAGCGCCCTGGGCGAGGCGGCCGACAAACAGCGCCAGGCCGATATCGAGCGCGACCTGCGCTACTTCAATCAACGCCTGTCCAGCGCCCAGCTCGCCGCGCCGGCGACCTCCAGCGAGGTGGTGCAGATCGGCAGTCGCGTGACCTTCGCCAACGAACAGGATGAAGAACAACAGGTACAGTTGGTCGGCGAGGACGAGGCGGATGCCCCTCGCGGTTTGATCAATTGGGGCTCGCCCCTGGGTCGGGCGCTGCTGGGCGCGCGCCTGGGCGATGAAGTGCTGTGGAAACGACCGGCCGGTGATCAGTCGATCGAGATTGTGCGGATCGAACCGGCCGACACTCAGTGAGCGTCAACCTTGAGGACACCGCCCCCCTGTAGGAGCAAGCTTGCTCGCGATGGTCGTTAACGATAACACGGGGCACCTGTTGCCCCGTGGCGTCTTCAAGTCCATCGCGAGCAAGCTCGCTCCTACACCGATCAGGCCAGTTTCTTGTGCCGTACCCGGTGCGGCTGGGCCGCGGCATCGCCGAGGCGCTTCTTGCGATCGGCTTCGTACTCGCTGTAGTTGCCTTCGAAGAACACCGCTTGCGAATCGTCTTCATACGCCAGGATGTGCGTCGCCACCCGGTCCAGGAACCACCGATCGTGGGAGATCACAATCGCCGCGCCCGGGAAGTCCAGCAGGGCCTCTTCCAGGGAACGCAGGGTTTCCACGTCGAGGTCGTTGGACGGTTCGTCGAGCAGCAGGACGTTGCCGCCCTCTTTCAGGGTCAACGCCAGGTGCAAGCGACCGCGCTCACCACCGGACAGGTCCTTGACGAACTTCTGCTGGTCGCCGCCCTTGAAGTTGAAACGGCCGACATAGGTACGCGACGGGATTTCATAGTTGCCGATACGGATCTGGTCGGAACCGTCGGAAATCTGCTGGAACACCGTCTTGCTGCCGTCGAGGTCGTCGCGGCTCTGGTCGACACAAGCCAACTGCACGGTTTCACCGACTTCGATGCTGCCCGAGTCAGGGGTTTCCTTGCCCATCAGCATGCGGAACAGGGTCGACTTACCGGCACCGTTACCACCGATCACGCCGACAATCGCGCCCTTGGGCATGCTGAACGACAGGTTGTCGATCAGTACGCGGTCGCCATAACCCTTGCTGACGTTCTTGAACTCGATGACCTTGTCGCCCAGACGCGGACCGGCCGGGATGTAGATCTCGTTGGTCTCGCTACGCTTCTGGAATTCCTGCGACTGCATTTCTTCGAAACGCTGCAGGCGGGCCTTGGATTTCGACTGGCGGGCCTTGGCGCCTTTGCGCACCCACTCCAGTTCTTCCTTCATGGCCTTTTCATGAGCCGACTGCTGCTTGGATTCAGCAGCCAGACGGTCGGACTTGGCTTCCAGCCAACCCGAGTAGTTGCCTTCGTACGGGATACCGGCACCGCGGTCGAGTTCGAGAATCCAGCCGGCGACGTTGTCCAGGAAGTAACGGTCGTGGGTAATCGCTACCACGGTGCCCGGGAAATCGTGCAGGAAGTGCTCCAGCCAGGCCACGGAATCGGCATCCAGGTGGTTGGTCGGTTCGTCGAGCAGCAGCATGTCCGGGGCCGACAGCAACAGGCGGCACAAGGCCACGCGGCGCTTTTCACCACCCGACAGGTGTTCGACCTTGGCCTCCCAGGCCGGCAGGCGCAGCGCATCGGCGGCGACTTCCAACTGGCGCTCCAGGTTATGGCCGTCGCTGGCCTGCAGGATCGCCTCGAGCTTGGCCTGTTCGGCGGCCAGCTTGTCGAAATCGGCGTCCGGGTCGGCGTAGGCCGCGTAGACTTCATCCAGGCGCGCCTGGGCGTTCTTGATCACGCTGACCGCTTCCTCGACCACTTCACGCACGGTCTTGGTCGGATCGAGTTGCGGTTCCTGGGGCAGATAACCGATATTCAGCTCGGGCATCGGCCGGGCTTCGCCGTCGAACTCGGTGTCGACACCCGCCATGATTTTCAGCAAAGTGGATTTACCCGAACCGTTCAAGCCGAGCACGCCGATCTTGGCGCCCGGGAAAAACGACAGGGAGATGTTTTTCAGGATTTCCCGCTTCGGCGGAACAACTTTGCTCAGCCGATGCATGGTAAAGACGTATTGAGCCATGGAGAACCTAGCGTCAGTGACGGATGAATAAAGGCGCGAGCGGTACCCGCAGTGAACAGGCCCCGTGTGCCAGCCAAGAGGTCAATCCATGGCCGCACCGGTCGATACCCTTGAATAGGGCGCGTGAATTGCTGGCGCGTAACCGGTAAAACTACCTGAATGCGGCAGACAGGGCAAACCGCTCGGTCGATCAGGACTGGCACTTTGCCACAACTCAAGGCATGCTAGCCGCCCTTCGGGCGTCCGGCTTATAGTGCATGTCGCGCCAATCCAGCCCAACCGCAGGATCACAGTTTGACCAAAGCCAATCCGCCATCGTCCGCGCGTGCAGCCGTCCTTGCGTCGGCTCCGCCTCTGCGTGGGACACTCAAAGGCATACTGGCCACGCTGGTGCTGTTCCTGCTCGCCCTGCTGTTTTGGCAACTGATCGATCAATTCCAGCAAAGCCGCCAGTTGCAACGCCAGAACAGCATCGATTCGAGCGCCGACATGGCCGAACGGGTCAGCCTGAACATGTCGCTCAATGCGCAGATCGCCCTCAACCTACTACCGATCTTCGACAAACCCAACAACCGCGAAGAACTGCAGGCCTTGCTCGACCGGGTGCGCGTGTCGATGCCGGACCTGCAAAGCATCGCCCTGTTCGACAGCAAGGGCACCCTGATCGGCGACAGCGCCAGCGACAGCCAGGATACCGCCTTCCTCGCCGAACAGGTCAGACACAGCAACCGCAAACAGACCTACTACTTCACCAATGACGATCACGGCTCGGCGGTGCACCTGCTGTTGCAGCAGGCCAGCGGCGAGAGCAACGGCTACTGGGTCCTGCGCCTGTCGCCGCGGCTGTTCCAGGACCTTACCCGCCAGGGCAACCAGGAGCCGGGCGCGAGCTGGCTGATCGAAAACCGCAACAATCACCTGGTGATCAGCCGGGACGATGACATCGCCCCCACGCCCATGCCGCTGAACGCCGACGAAGCAGCCAACAGCGTGCTGGTCTCCCCCTTGTCCAACAGCGACTGGCAACTGCGCGGCCTGTTCGACCCGCGCAAGGTGGTCGAGGACCTGCTCCCGGCCCTGATCGGCAAGTGCCTGCTGGGGCTGGGATTGTCGCTGCTGCCGGTGCTGGCGCTGTTCAACATGCGCCGGCGCCAGCACCAGGTCACGGAAGGACGCCGACGCTACCAGGATATTTTCGAAGGCACCGGTGTTGCCCTCTGCGTCCTCGACCTGTCCGGGCTGCCGGGCTTCCTCGAACAGCATCGCCTGCTGGACAACGAATCGCTCAAGCAGTGGATCGCCCACGACCCCGAACACCGTCGTTTGTTGTTGCAGGAGTTGCGAGTCACCGAGGTCAACCTGGTGGCCCTGCGCGTGCTCAATGTCGACTCCCGCGAAAGTGCCTGGGGCAGCCTGATCGAAGGCTCCCCGGGCAATGCCGCCGGGATCGGCTACCCGCTGGTCGAGGCACTGCTCAACCACCAGAACCAGCTGGAGCTGGAGATCAAGCTGACCGACGCCCGCGGCCAGGACCAACATCTGTGGCTGGTGCTGCGACTGCCGGAAGCCCCTTGCGACTATCAAGCGGTGATCCTGAGCATCACCGATATCACCAGCCGCAAACTCATCGAACTGTCGCTGCTGGAACGCGAGGGCTTCTGGTCCGACGTGGTGCGTACCGTGCCGGATCACCTGTATGTGCAGGATGTGATCAGCCAGCGGATGATCTTCAGCAACCACCACCTGGGCCAGACCCTGGGCTACAACAAGACCGAACTGCACCAGATGGGCGAGTACTTCTGGGAGATCCTGCTGCACCCCGAAGACGCCGAGCACTACCACCGCCTGCGCCAGCAGCAGCGCCATGCCGGCTACAGCCAGTTGCTCCAGTGCCAGTTGCGTTTCCGCCATCGCGACGAGCACTGGCGGCATTTCGAGGTCCGCGAGCAGGCCCTGGCCCGGGACAAGTACGACCAGGTCACGCGGATCATCGGCGTGGCCAAGGACGTCACCGACCAGATCGAGGCCAGCGAGTCCCTGCGCGACAGCGAGAAACGCTACCGGATGCTCGCCGAAAGCATCAGCGACGTGATTTTCTCCACCGACAGCCAGCTGAGCCTGAACTACGTCAGCCCATCGGTCCTGGCCGTGCTCGGCTACGAAGTCGACTGGGTGTTCCAGAATGGCTGGCAATCGACCATCGCCAACCCGCAGCAACTCAATGGCATCTACCTGTTGATGGAGCGGGTCAGCAAGGCGCTGAACAAGCCCGAGGCCCTGGCCGAGCTGCGCGAGCAGGTCCAGACCCAGTTGTTCCTGTTCGACTGCCTGAAGGCCGACGGGCGCAAGATCCCCATTGAGCTGCGCCTGGTATTGGTCTGGGATGAACACGGCGCCTTCGAGGGCATCCTCGGCGTCGGTCGCGACATCAGCCAGCAACGCCGCGCGGAAAAAGACCTGCGCATGGCGGCCACGGTTTTCGAGCACTCGACCTCGGCGATCCTGATCACCGACCCGGCCGGCTACATCGTCCAGGCCAACGAGGCGTTCAGCCGGGTCAGCGGTTACGCCGTGGCCGATGTGCTGGACCAGTTGCCCAACCTGCTGACCGTCGACGACCAGCAGGAAGCCCACCTGCGTTATGTGCTCAAGCAACTGGAGCAGCACAACACCTGGGAAGGTGAAGTCTGGCTCAAGCGGCGCAATGGCGAGCACTACCCGGCCTGGGTCGGCATCACCGCGGTGCTCGACGATGAAGGCGACCTGGCCAGCTATGTGTGTTTCTTCACCGACATCAGCGAGCGCAAGGCCAGTGAACAACGGATTCACCGTCTGGCCTACTACGACGCCCTGACCCACCTGCCCAACCGCACCCTGTTCCAGGACCGCCTGCACACCGCGCTGCAACAGGCCGAGCGACAGAAGTCCTGGGTGGTGCTGATGTTCCTCGACCTCGACCGTTTCAAGCCGATCAACGACTCCCTCGGTCACGCCGCCGGCGACCGCATGCTCAAGGAAATGGCCACCCGTCTGCTGGCCTGCGTGGCCGATGACGACACCGTGGCGCGCATGGGCGGCGATGAGTTCACCCTGCTGCTGCAACCGCGAGCCACCCGGGAAGTGGCCTTGAACCGGGCCATCAATGTGGCCGAGCAGATTCTCACCAGCCTGGTGACGCCGTTCGTGCTCGAAGGCCGCGAGTTCTTCGTCACCGCCAGTATCGGTATCGCCCTGAGCCCGCAAGATGGCAGCGAGCTCAGCCAGTTGATGAAAAACGCCGACACCGCGATGTACCACGCCAAGGAACGCGGCAAGAACAACTTCCAGTTCTACCAGGCCGACATGAACGCCAGCGCCCTGGAGCGCCTGGAGCTGGAAAGCGACCTGCGCCATGCCCTGGAGCAGAACGAATTCGTGCTGTATTACCAACCGCAGTTCAGCGGCGATGGTAAACGCCTGACCGGCGCTGAGGCCCTGCTGCGCTGGCGCCATCCACGCCGTGGGCTGGTGCCGCCGGGGGATTTCATTCCGGTACTGGAAGAACTCGGGTTGGTGGTGGATGTCGGCGACTGGGTGCTGGCCGAAGCCTGTCGCCAGCTCAAGGCCTGGCACCTGGCCAAGGTGCGGGTACCGAAGGTCTCGGTGAATATCTCGGCGCGGCAGTTCTCCGACGGCCAGTTGGGCACGCGGATCGCCAATATTCTCAAGGAGACCGGTGTGTCGCCGGCCTGCCTGGAGCTGGAACTGACCGAAAGTATCCTGATGCGCGAGGTCAGCGAGGCCATGCTGATCCTCGCCGGCCTGAAGAACCTCGGGCTGAGCATCGCCGTGGATGACTTCGGCACCGGCTACTCGTCGCTGAACTACCTCAAGCAGTTCCCCATCGACGTGCTGAAGATCGACCGCACTTTCGTCGACGGTCTGCCATCGGGCGAACAGGACGCGCAGATTGCCCGGGCGATCATCGCCATGGCTCACAGCCTGAACCTGGCGGTGATCGCCGAAGGCGTGGAAACCCACGAACAGCTCGATTTCCTGCGCGAACACGGTTGCGACGAAGTACAGGGCTACCTGTTCGGCCGACCGATGGCGCCCAATCGCTTTGAAGCGCAGTTCAGCAATGATGCGCTGTTCATGTTCGACTGATGTCCTGCGGCGCCTGGCCCGACGCCTTCGCGGGCAAGCTCCGCTCCCACAGTGACCGTGGTCGCCTGCAGTTCTCGTGTCTGGCATAAACCGTGTGGGAGCGGCCTCTTCGCACGCAAGCTCCGCGCCCACAGTGACTGTGGTCGCCTGCAGTTTTCGTGTCTGGCATAAACCGTGTGGGAGCGGCCTCTTCGCACGCAAGCTCCGCGCCCACAGTGACTGTGGTCGCCTGCAGT
>NZ_JBWKTH010000051.1:0-5935 GCF_059420225.1 Pseudomonas sp. GW821-FHT04D07 | reverse complement strand
AGTTTTCGTGTCTGGCATAAACCGTGTGGGAGCGGAGCTTGCCCGCGAAGAGGCCGGAACTGACAGCGCGGCGCCCCAAATGAGCGCCGCTTATCCGCGACATGACACCCTTTCATATGCCAGATAAAACCCATTGGGTTAGAATGGCTTCTTTTCTACCCCCCCCCCCGATCCTTGAGGACCGCCATGTTCAGCCGTGATTTGACTATTGCCAAGTACGACGCCGATCTCTTTGCCGCCATGGAGCAAGAAGCTCAGCGCCAGGAAGAGCACATCGAGCTGATCGCCTCGGAAAACTACACCAGCCCCGCGGTGATGGAAGCCCAGGGCTCGGTCCTGACCAACAAGTACGCCGAAGGCTATCCAGGCAAGCGTTACTACGGCGGCTGCGAATACGTCGACGTGGTTGAACAGCTTGCCATCGATCGTGCCAAGCAACTGTTCGGCGCCGATTACGCCAACGTCCAGCCACACGCTGGCTCCCAAGCCAACTCGGCGGTCTACCTGGCCCTGCTGCAAGGCGGCGACACCATCCTGGGCATGAGCCTGGCCCACGGCGGTCACCTGACCCACGGCGCCAGCGTCTCCTCCTCCGGCAAGCTGTACAACGCCGTTCAATACGGTATCGACGCCAACGGCCTGATCGACTACGACGAAGTCGAGCGCCTGGCGGTCGAGCACAAGCCGAAAATGATCGTCGCCGGTTTCTCCGCCTACTCGCAGATCCTCGACTTCCCACGTTTCCGCGCCATCGCTGACAAAGTCGGTGCCTACCTGTTCGTCGACATGGCCCACGTGGCCGGTCTGGTCGCCGCCGGCGTCTACCCGAACCCTGTGCCGTTCGCCGACGTGGTCACCACCACCACCCACAAGACCCTGCGCGGTCCACGTGGCGGCCTGATCCTCGCGCGCGCCAACGCCGAGATCGAGAAGAAGCTGAACTCCGCGGTCTTCCCGGGCGCCCAGGGCGGCCCGCTGGAACACGTGATCGCGGCCAAGGCGATCTGCTTCAAGGAAGCGCTGCAGCCTGAGTTCAAGGCGTATCAGGAACAAGTGGTGAAAAACGCCCAGGCCATGGCCGAAGTGTTTATCGAACGCGGTTTCGACGTGGTTTCCGGCGGTACCAAGAACCATCTGTTCCTGCTCTCGCTGATCAAGCAGGACATCTCCGGCAAAGACGCCGACGCGGCCCTGGGCAAGGCCTTCATCACCGTGAACAAGAACTCGGTGCCGAACGACCCACGCTCGCCGTTCGTCACTTCCGGTCTGCGTTTCGGTACCCCAGCTGTCACCACCCGTGGCTTCAAGGAAACCGAATGCCGCGAACTGGCCGGCTGGATCTGCGACATCCTGGCTGACCTGAACAACGAAGCGGTGATCGACGCCGTTCGCGCGAAGGTCAAGGCCATCTGCGCCAAGCTGCCGGTTTACGGCGCTTAAGCAGCCCGCACCCCGTCGCACCCAAGAGCTCGGTCAGTCATGACCGGGCTTTTTTTCGCCTGGAGAAAACTCGCCGTCCGTCGCTCCCGTAGCCAAGCAGTGCCTTTACGGTGGAGCGCCATTTTGTGGGAGGCGGCTTGCTGGCGATGGCGGTCTTGAGGCTTGCATCGCGCTTGCGGGCCTCATCGCCGGCAAGCCAGCTCCTACAGGACCAGCATTACTGGTCAGACCGGTCCAACCAATTTAACGAAAAACCGCTTGTGATCCCGGAAAAATCGGGCGTAGACTGGCCTCGCACTGGACATACCGGTAAGACCACAACAATTAAGTTCCGACGCTGCGGCCACAGGCACAGATCACGGAACGCCGACCAGGATCCTCCCCATGCTCAGATGGTGCTCGCGTTCGATTTTCCTTCAGGTTGTCCTTGGACTGGTGCTCGGCATCATCTGCGGACTCGCCCTTCCCGAATTTTCCGTCCAGCTCAAACCCCTCGGCGACGGCTTTATCAAGCTGATCAAGATGCTCATCGGACTGATCGTCTTCTGTGTGGTGGTCAGCGGCATCTCCGGTGCCGGCGACCTGAAGAAGGTCGGGCGGATCGGCCTCAAATCGGTAATCTACTTCGAAATCCTGACCACCATCGCCCTGCTGATCGGGCTGATCCTGGCCTTCTCCACCGGCATCGGCAGCGGCGCCAATATTCATCTGGAGCAACTGTCCAAGGTGGCCCTGGGCGACCTCGCCGACCGCGGCCAGCATCTGCGCGGGACCACGCAGTTCCTGATGGACCTGATCCCCAACTCGGTGATCGGCGCCTTTGCCGACAACAACATCCTCCAGGTGCTGCTGTTCTCCGTGCTATTCGGCAGCGCGCTGAACCTGGTGGGCGAGTCGGCGTCGGGCATCTCCCGGCTGATCAACGAACTCAGCCACGTGATCTTCCGCATCATGGGCATGATCGTGCGCCTGGCACCGCTCGGGGTGTTCGGCGCCATCGCCTTCACCACCAGCACCTACGGCCTGGACTCGCTGCGCCAACTCGGCAGCCTGGTGGCGCTGTTCTACGTGACCTGCCTGACCTTCGTGCTGCTGATCCTCGGTGTGGTGATGCGCCTGTCCGGCCTGCGCATCCTGCCCTTCCTCAAGTACCTGCGTGAAGAGCTGCTGATCGTGATGGGCACCGCCTCCTCGGATGCCGTGTTGCCGCAGGTGATGCGCAAGCTCGAACACCTGGGGATAGGCAGCTCGACGGTGGGCCTGGTGATCCCGACCGGCTACTCGTTCAACCTCGACGGTTTCTCGATCTACCTGACCCTGGCCATTGTCTTTATCGCCAACGCCACTGGCACCCCGCTGGCGCTGACCGACCTGCTGACCATCCTGCTGGTGTCGCTGATCACCTCCAAGGGCGCCCACGGTATTCCCGGCTCGGCCCTGGTGATCCTCGCCGCCACCCTGACCGCCATCCCGGCGATCCCGGTGGTCGGGCTGGTGCTGGTGCTGGCGGTCGACTGGTTCATGGGCATCGGCCGGGCCATGACCAACCTGATCGGCAACTGCGTGGCGACCGTGGCCATCGCCCGCTGGGAAAAGGACATCGATGTGCAACGGGCCCACAAGGTCCTCGATGGCCAGCAAGGTTATGCCTTTACACCAAGAAAGCCGGTGCCACCGGCTCATCAGCAGGAATTCTGATGCGAAGCGCCCAGGGATGGGCGCCGGTACCGGCCCCAGGCGCGCGCAACCATCGCCGGCCTCGGGTCGTGGCCTGACCGTTTTATCTGGGAGTGAACCGTGATTAGCTCGTCAACCGTCGTCAATTCAGTCGTAGAAAAACTCCGCGCCGCCCTGTCCCGCGGCCAGTGGCGCAGCGGCGAGATGCTGCCGGGCCAACGTGAACTGGCCGAACAACTGGGCATCAGCCGCCCGAGCCTGCGCGAAGCCGTGACCGTACTGGAAACCCTCGGTCTGGTGCGCTCGATGCCGGGCAAAGGCGTGGTCGTGCTCGACGCCGCCCCCAACGAAACCTCGGCCGCCCACAGCGGCGTGGCCGACGCCAGCCTCGAAGATGTGCTGCAACTGCGCTACACCCTGGAGCCGTTTATCGTCGGGCTGGTGGCGCAGTCCATCAGCAGCAAGGAGGTCGGCCAGTTGCGCCTGCCCCTGATGGACATGCGTGAAGCCCTGGAGGCCAACGACAGCGAAGCCGGGATGAACGCCTACATTGCCTTCCATGAAGAACTGTTCGCCCTGACCTCCAACCCGATTTTCCAGAACGTGGTGCAGCAGACCAGCAACGCCCTCAAGCAGAGCGCCGAGGTGTTGCGCAACTCGCCGGAGCACCTGGCCGAACGGCTGGAGGAAAATGAAGCCGTGGTGCGCGCCATCCGCAACAAGAACAGTGCGCTGGCCAGCGCGGAAATGCGTCGGCACATCCTCCAGGAAGGCCGGCGCATGGGCATCGAACTCACCATCCCGGACGACCATCTGGGCAGTACCGAGCAATAACCCACCCGCCAAGGGGAGACCGGATATGAACAGCGTTGCGACACCCCTGCCTTTCACCGCCCGGCGCACTTTCGCCCTGCCACAGGGGCCGGCCGTTTGCGCCGAGACGCTCTACGCCCAGGTGTTCGAGGACATTCTCGATCGCCAGTTTGCCGAGGGCTTGAGTGAAGAGACCTTGATCCGTGCCTATGGCGCG
Source organism: Pseudomonas sp. GW821-FHT04D07 (assembly GCF_059420225.1). Classification (NCBI taxonomy): domain Bacteria; kingdom Pseudomonadati; phylum Pseudomonadota; class Gammaproteobacteria; order Pseudomonadales; family Pseudomonadaceae; genus Pseudomonas; species Pseudomonas sp. GW821-FHT04D07. The sequence continues at coordinate 1,788 of NZ_JBWKTH010000051.1, read as the reverse complement.
GGTCGCAGCCAGGTGCGGCGGGTGATCAGCCGCCTGGCGCGGCAACAGGTCATTCTTACCCGCCCCAACCAACGGGCGCGGGTCGCCGAACCGGATGCCGAACAGATCCGCCAGACCCTGCAAGCGCGGCGGTTGGCCGAGATCAGCGTTATCGAGTTGGTTTGCGCCAAGGCCTCCGAGCTGACGTTCGCGCCGCTCCGCACATTGGTCGCGCGCGAACGCCAGAGTGCTGAAGCGGGCCGGCAGAGCACGGCGACCAGACTCGGCGGTGAGTTTCATCTGGAGTTGGCGAGGATGGCTGGCAATGCGCCCCTGGCGCATTTTCTCAGCGGGCTGGTGCCGCTGACCGGATTGGCCCTGGCGCAACATTCGGCGCGAGTCGAGGATTGGCGGGTGCGTGAGGCCCTGGTCACTGCCGTGGAGAATGGTGATAGCGGGGTGGCTGCCGGACGGTTGACGGAGTATCTGGATCGGCTTGCCGTCCTGCAGTGGTCCTGAGTTTGCCAAAAGCTTCGCGGGCAAGCTCCGCTCCCACAGGGCATTTAGGCGCCCGCAAACTCATGGTTGGCCACGGACCAGGTGGGAGCTGGCTTGCCGGCGATGGCGTCCGGATAGGCGCCGCAAGGCTCAAGAGCCTCATCGCTGCGATGCGGCGTCCCGACAAGCCCGCTCCTACAGGTTATGCGGCGTTTTCAATGCCCGGTTTCCTTGACTGATTGCCTCAGGCAGCCGCGACCTTGGCAAAGCCTTCGCGAATCTTCTCTTCCGGCAGGTCATCGGCAATAAACACGATCACGCTCTCCCGCGCCGCGCCCTCTTCCCACTCGGTATCCCAGTCGAAACCGTAGAGTTTGAGCACGCCCTGGAACACCATGCGCCGTGGCTCGCCGGCGATATTCAGCACGCCCTTGTAGCGCAACAACTGTTTGCCGTGATCCTCCAGCAGCTCGTTCATAAACTCGCTGAGCTTGTCGATATCCAGCGGCTCGGCAGTGCGCAGCACCAGGCTGGAGATGCGGTCGATCGACGGCGCCTTGCTGGCCGGGCGCAGACTCAAGCCACCGCCCAGGTCGGCATTGAGGTTGAAGCCACGTACATCGAGCAGTTCCGCCAGGTCGATATTACCGTGCTCGACGATGCGGATCGGGGCGCGGCGGTTGATCCGCGTCAGCCGTTCGCTCAAGGCGCTAAAGGTCGCCTCGTCCACCAGGTCGCGCTTGCTCACCAGCAACCGGTCGGCAAAGCCGATCTGCGCCTGGGCGATGGTCTGGGTCAGGTGATGCTCGGCATGGGCCGCGTCCACCAGGGTAACGATGCCGTCGAGCAGGTAACGCTCGCGCAGCTCCTCATCAATGAAAAAGGTCTGCGCCACCGGGGCCGGGTCGGCCAGGCCGGTGCACTCGATCACCAACCGGTCGAAGGCGATCTCACCGCTGTCCAAGCGCTCCAGCAACAGGTACAGGGCCTTGGTCAGGTCGGTGTGAATGGTGCAGCAGACGCAGCCGTTGGACAGCGTCATCACTTGCACCGGCTCGGCACCGAGCAGTTGGGTGTCGATGCCGGCGTCGCTGAATTCGTTCTCGATCACGGCGATTTTCAGGCCGTGCTCGGCTTTGAGCAGATGGCGCAGCAAGGTGGTCTTGCCGGCGCCGAGGAAACCGCTCAGGACGGTCACAGGAATAGGAACTGACAAACAAAAATCTCCCATACGCTAAAAAACTGTGGGAGCCCGGCTTGCCGGCGATGGCATCCGCAAGATCGCCATCGCCGGCAAGCCGGGCTCCCACA
>NZ_JBWKTH010000050.1:0-23812 GCF_059420225.1 Pseudomonas sp. GW821-FHT04D07 | reverse complement strand
GACTCCTATCGGGTTGACGATGGGGTTTATTGGGCGCCGTAAACACCAGGCTGGCTACTGTCAGAAATGACAGTTCGAAGGGGGAAGAGGTAGCCGTTGGTCGGAACTGTCATTTCTGACAGATAGGTAAAACGCTCCGGATGTTTAGTCTTGGAAAACAGTCTTGTTTTTCTATTTTCTCAAGAGGAGTCATGGACCATGAGCGCAAAAAATCCTTCAGGGGGTTCAAAAAAATGTGGGGGGCACGACGACAGGCAGCGGGGCGTTGGGTTTGCTCGGGTTATATCGTTCAGTTATAGGCACTGCATTTTGAGTGATATGGAGCGCCAGCGTTTGCCGGTATGATGTCAGCCCCCGCAGTCTGGATTGCGAATACGCCATGACCTTGCAGTACCCCACCATCGCCGATTGCGTCGGCAACACGCCCCTGGTCCGCTTGCAGCGTCTGCCCGGCGCCACCAGCAATACCCTGTTGCTCAAGCTCGAAGGGAACAACCCCGCGGGCTCGGTCAAGGATCGCCCGGCACTGTCGATGATCACCCGCGCCGAATTGCGTGGGCAGATCCAGGCCGGCGATACCCTGATTGAAGCCACCTCGGGCAACACCGGGATCGCCCTGGCCATGGCCGCCGCGATCAAGGGTTACAAGATGATCCTGATCATGCCGGACAACTCCACCGCCGAACGCAAGGCGGCGATGACCGCCTATGGCGCCGAGTTGATCCTGGTGACCCGCGAGGAAGGCATGGAAGGCGCCCGTGACCTGGCCGAACACATGCAGGCCGAAGGCCGTGGCAAGGTGCTCGACCAGTTCGCCAATGGCGACAATCCCGAAGCGCACTACACCAGCACCGGTCCGGAAATCTGGCGTCAGACCCAGGGCACCATCACTCATTTCGTCAGCTCCATGGGCACCACCGGGACCATCATGGGCGTGTCGCGTTACCTGAAGGAGCAGAACCCAGACGTGCAGATCGTCGGTCTGCAACCGATGGAAGGCGCCTCGATTCCGGGCATCCGTCGCTGGCCCCACGAATACCTGCCGAAGATTTTCCAGGCCGAACGGGTCGACCGCATTGTCGACATGGCGCAGGAAGAAGCCGAGGACGTCATGCGTCGGTTGGCCCGCGAGGAAGGTATTTTCTGCGGCGTCTCTTCCGGCGGTGCGGTGGCAGCCATGCTGCGCCTGTCCCGTGAAGTCGAGAACGCGGTGATGGTCGCGATCATCTGTGACCGAGGCGACCGTTACCTGTCGACCGGCATCTACGACGCGCCCAACTGATGGCCAAGCATGAACGCGGCCTGCGCTTCCAGCCCACTGGCGGTAGCCGGGCGCCACAAGTACCAACCGGCAAGAAGCAGCGCCTGACCATCGAGCGGCTGTCCAACGACGGGCGTGGCATTGCCTTTGTTGAAGGGCGCACCTGGTTCGTCGCCGGCGCCCTAGCGGGTGAAGAGGTTGAAGCGCGGGTGTTGGCGGCCCACGGCAAGGTGGTCGAGGCGCGCACCGAACGGGTGTTCCTCGCCAGCGAACAGCGCCGTCCCGCGCCCTGCGCCCATGCCGGACGCTGCGGCGGTTGCAGCGTGCAGCATATGCCCCACGACGACCAACTCGCCCTGAAACAGAGCATGCTCGCCGAGCAACTGTCGCGTGTCGCCGGCGTCGAACCGCTGGAGTGGGCGGCACCTTTGACCGGCCCGGAATTCGGCTATCGGCGACGGGCCCGCGTGGCCGTGCGCTGGGACGCCAAGAGCAAGGCCCTCGAGGTCGGTTTTCGTGCCGCCTCCAGCCAGGATATCGTTGCCATCGCCGATTGCCCGGTGCTGGTACAGGCCTTGCAACCGCTGATGCGCGAATTGCCGGCCATGCTGCGGCGCTTGAGCAAACCCCAGGCCCTGGGCCATGTGGAATTGTTCAGTGGTTCGGCGCTGGCGTTGTTGTTGCGGCATATGGCACCGCTGTCGGCGCAGGACCTGCAAGTACTGCAGGATTTCTGCACTGCGCATGAGGCGCAACTCTGGCTGCATGGCGAAGACGGCCCGCAGCCGGTGGCCCCGTCGTTGCCCCTGGGCTATCGCCTGGAGACCTGGGATCTGGCGCTTGCCTATCGGCCGGGGGACTTCGTCCAGGTCAATGCCGGGGTCAACGAGGCCATGATCGCCCAGGCGCTGGACTGGCTGAAACCGGCTGCCGATGAGCGTGTCCTGGACCTGTTCTGCGGGCTTGGCAACTTTGCCTTGCCGCTGGCCCGCCAGGTGCGTGAAGTGGTGGCGGTGGAAGGCGTGGCGAGCATGGTCGAACGGGCCGCCGCCAATGCCTTGAGCAATAATCTGCATAATGCGTATTTTTTTCAGGCCGATTTATCCCAGCCTTTGAGTGATGCCGGTTGGGCCAAAGACGGCTTTTCTGCGGTACTCTTGGACCCACCCCGTGACGGTGCGTTCGAGGTGGTGGGCAAGCTCGCCGCCCTGGGTGCCAAACGGTTGGTGTATGTGTCCTGCAATCCGGCGACGCTGGCGCGCGACACAGTTGAATTGATCAAGCAGGGCTACCGGTTAAAACGTGCCGGGATCCTCGATATGTTTCCGCAGACTGCGCATGTCGAGGCCATGGCGTTATTTGAAGCGAGCTAGGATGCTCGTCTGGTCCGACTGACCGCCGCCGTATTCTGTCAGCCCAGCCAGGCTGCGGGGGCCATAACAGGTCAGCGATTTTGACGCATTGAATCTGCGTCGTAGGGAAGGTAAGCAAGATGGTACAGGTGAGAGCACACCAGCCGATCAACACCGACGGCAGTATCAATCTCGAGGCATGGCTTGATCATACGGTGAGCGTCGATCTGGCGCTGGACCGTGAGGCCTTGAAACAAGCCTGCGAATACGCACGGCTTGCCGAACAACAGACCAACGCGGCGCAGAACCTCTGGCCCGAAGGGGGTTCCAGTTTCAGCACTGGCCTTGAGATCGCCGAGATTCTCGCCGACCTCAAGCTGGACCAGGATTCGCTGGTAGCGGCGGTGCTGTATCGCTGCGTGCGCGAGGGGCAGATCCCCTTGACCGCGGTCAGCCAGAAGTTCGGTCCAGTGGTCGCCAAGCTGATCGACGGCGTGCTGCGCATGGCCGCCATCAGCGCCAGCCTCAGCCCGCGCCAGTCCCAGGTCCTGGGCAGTCAGACGCAGGTGGAAAACCTGCGCAAGATGCTCGTGGCCATGGTCGACGACGTCCGCGTGGCGCTGATCAAGCTGGCCGAACGCACCTGCGCGATCCGTGCGGTGAAGACTGCCGACGACGAGAAGCGCAACCGCGTCGCCCGCGAGGTCTTCGATATCTACGCGCCGCTGGCTCACCGTCTGGGTATCGGACATATCAAGTGGGAACTGGAAGACCTGTCGTTCCGTTACCTGGAACCCGACCAGTACAAGCAGATCGCCAAGTTGCTGCACGAGCGGCGGCTGGACCGTGAACGTTTTATCAGCGAGGTGATGAACCAGCTGGAAAATGAATTGCTGGCCACCGGGGTCAAGGCCGATATCAGCGGCCGGGCCAAGCACATCTATTCGATCTGGCGCAAAATGCAGCGCAAGGGCCTGGAGTTCAGCCAGATCTATGACGTGCGCGCGGTCCGCGTGTTGGTCCCGGAAATGCGCGACTGCTACACCGCGCTCGGCATCGTCCACACCCTGTGGCGGCATATTCCGAAAGAGTTCGACGACTACATCGCCAACCCGAAAGAGAACGGCTACCGCTCGTTGCACACGGCGGTGATCGGTCCCGAAGGCAAGGTCCTGGAAGTGCAGATCCGCACCCATGCCATGCACGAAGAGGCTGAGCTGGGGGTGTGCGCGCACTGGAAGTACAAAGGTACCGACGTCAAATCCGGCTCCAATCATTACGAAGAGAAAATTTCCTGGCTGCGTCAGGTGCTCGAGTGGCATGAAGAGCTGGGGGATATCGGTGGCCTGGCCGAGCAGTTGCGGGTCGATATCGAGCCGGACCGGGTCTATATCTTCACCCCTGATGGTCATGCCATCGACCTGCCCAAGGGCGCGACCCCGCTGGACTTCGCCTATCGGGTCCACACCGAGATCGGCCACAACTGCCGGGGCGCGAAGATCAACGGGCGCATTGTGCCGCTCAACTACAGCCTGCAAACCGGCGAGCAGGTGGAGATCATCACCAGCAAGCACGGCACGCCGAGCCGTGACTGGCTGAACCCGAACCTGGGCTACATCACCACGTCGCGGGCGCGGGCGAAGATTGTGCACTGGTTCAAGTTGCAGGCCCGCGACCAGAACGTCGCGGCAGGCAAGACCTTGCTCGAACGTGAGCTGGCGCGCCTGGGCCTGCCGCAGGTGGATTTCGACAAGCTGGCTGACAAGGCCAACATGAAAACCGCCGAGGACATGTACGCCGCCCTCGGCGCGGGTGATCTGCGCCTGGCGCAACTGGTCAACGCCGCGCAGCAGCTGGTGGAGCCGGAGCGCGGCAACGAACAGCTGGAACTGATTCCGCGCAAGGCCACCGGCTACAAACCGGGCAAGCGTGGCGATATCCAGATCCAGGGGGTCGGCAATTTGATGACCCAGATGGCCGGCTGCTGCCAGCCGCTACCGGGGGATGCCATCGTCGGTTACATCACCCAGGGTCGTGGCGTGAGCATTCATCGCCAGGACTGCGCCGCGGTGCTGCAACTCGGTGGGCGCGAGCCGGAGCGGATCATCCAGGTCAGCTGGGGCCCGGTGCCGGTGCTGACCTATCCGGTGGATATCATCATCCGTGCCTACGACCGTTCCGGCTTGCTACGTGACGTGTCCCAGGTGCTGCTCAACGAACGGATCAACGTGCTGGCGGTCAATACCCGCTCGAACAAGGAGGACAACACCGCGTTGATGTCCCTGACCATCGAGATTCCGGGGTTGGATGCACTGGGGCGGTTGCTGGGGCGGATTTCCCAGTTGCCGAACATCATTGAAACCCGGCGTAACCGCATCCCTTGAGCGGCTGCGCTCGGCCTGGCCATAATGCTGTTCAGTTAAGGCCGCATACGGTCGACTGTAGGAGCGAGCTTGCTCGCGATGGACGTCAACGATAACGCTGGGCACCTGATACCCCGCGGCGTCCTGACTACCATCGCGAGCAAGCTCGCTCCTACAGGGGGCAATGTTCGCTTAACTGAATGGCATTGGGCCTAGCCATGTCTTCGCTCGCGACGCTCAATTCAAGAGTATTGAGAACATCGATGTACAGCCTTCAAGACCTGCTCCACCTCATGGCCCGCCTGCGCGACCCGCAATACGGCTGCCCCTGGGACATCAAGCAGACCTACGCGACGATTGTTCCCTACACGCTGGAGGAAGCCTACGAAGTCGCCGACGCCATCGAGCGCAGCGACTTCGAGCACTTGCAGGGTGAACTGGGCGACTTGCTGTTCCAGGTGGTCTATTACAGCCAACTGGCGCGCGAAGAAGGGCGTTTCGAATTCGACGGTGTGGTCGACAGCATTACCCGCAAGCTGATTCGTCGCCACCCGCATGTCTTTCCCACCGGCGATCTCTACGCCCCCGTGGACCTGCCGCGCTTGAGCGAGGAACAGGTCAAGCTGCGCTGGGACGAGATCAAGGCCCAGGAGCGTGCGGAGAACCACCGCGCGCCCGAGCAACTGTCCCTGCTCGACGATGTCCCGGCTGCCTTGCCGGCGCTGTCCCGGGCGGCGAAATTGCAGAAGCGCGCGGCCACGGTCGGTTTCGACTGGCCGGACGCCCTGCCGGTGGTGGACAAGATCCGCGAAGAACTCGACGAGGTGCTCGAAGCCATGGCCGACAACGACCCGGCGGCGATCACCGATGAAGTCGGCGACCTGCTGTTTGCGGTGGTCAATCTGGCCCGGCACCTCAAGGTCGACCCGGAAAATGCCTTGCGGGGCGCCAATGGCAAATTCGACAGACGTTTCCGTTTTATCGAACAGGCATTGCGCGACACCCACCGTCCCATGGAAGATTGCACCCTCGAAGAGTTGGACGCCTTGTGGGGCGAAGCCAAACGTCAGGAAAAGAATAGGCCCAGCTGCGGCTGAGCCGTTGCCCAAGTGAGTAAGCACCATGAGTCTTTCCCTTCGCGACCAGTTGCTCAAAGCAGGACTGGTCAACCAGAAGCAGGCCAAACAGGTCGGCAAAGAGAAACAGAAGCAGCAGCGCCTGGTCCACAAGGGCCAGATCGAGGCTGACGACACCCAGGCGCGCCTGGCCCAGGAAGCGCAGGCCGAGAAGGTCAAGCGCGACCAGGAGCTGAACCGCCAGCAGCAGGAAAAGGTCGAGGCCAAGGCCCGTGCGGCCCAGGTCAAGCAATTGATCGAAACCTCGCGCCTGCCCAAGCTGACCACCGAGGACTACTACAACTTCGTCGACGACAAGAAGGTCAAGCGCCTGTCGGTCAACACCTTGATGCGCAACAAGCTGAGCAACGGCTCCCTGGCGATCGTCCACCACGGTGGCGGTTACGAGGTGATCCCCCGTGAAGCGGCGCTGAAGATCCAAGAGCGGGCCCCTGAGCGTATCGTCCAGCTCAACGTCCTGAGCGAAGCCCAGGTGCCGGACGAGGATGATCCGTACGCGGCCTACCAGATTCCTGACGATCTGATGTGGTAACCGGTTGAAAACAACGAACCCCGCTGAAAAGGCGGGGTTTGTATTTGTGGGGCTTTACCAATGGATTGGGTTGGGAGGGGGGCTCTCTACGGGAGGCCCGGTCATGAACATGCAACCCAGTTGGGGCCTCGACCACCAAGGTCTGATTGTTTGTGTCTAAATAGAAATGATTTGATACATTTAATTGACGCCATTAAATGGCCACCCTATGATCGCGCCCCGTTGATGGCATAAAGCCATTTAGAGGGATCTGTGATGTGGGTTTTGGCACTCAGGACGAGGCGTGGTCTGCTGTCCGCTGTATTTTGTCTGGGCACTTTCGGCGCAGCCCATGCGGCACCCACTCCGGGTGACACCGACCTGATCCGTGATCGCCAGGACCGTCTGCTCGAAGAGCAGCGGCGCCGTCTCGAAGAACTCAAGGAGCTGCCCGGTAAAGCGGCAGTTCCCGTAGCACCAACGGCCCCGGCCGATACCCGCTGTTTCCCGATCAAGAGCATTGACCTGCAAGGGGCGGATGCCCTGTCCGCGGGCGAGCGCGAACGCATGCTCAAACCTTACATTGGCCAGTGCCTGGGTGTGCCGCAGCTCAATGAGTTGCTCAAGGCCATCACCGATCGCTACATCGAAAAGGGCCTGGTCACCAGCCGCGCCTACCTGCCGCAGCAGGACCTCTCCAGCGGCAACCTGAAGGTGCTGGTGGTCGAAGGCAAGCTTGAAGGCCTGAAGGGCGCCGACGGCAGCGGCCTATCCGCTCGCGAACTGTTCATGAGTTTTCCCGGCAAGCCGGGCGAATTACTCAACCTGCGCGAGATCGAGCAGATGGTCGACCAGTTGAACCGCCTGCCATCCAACCAGGCACAAATGGAGCTGGCTCCGGGCAAGGCAGTCGGTGGCAGCGAGGTGCTGGTCAAGAACAACCCGCAGAAGCCTTGGCGGGCCGGGCTTTCCTACGGCAACGATGGTCAGCGAAGCACCGGCGAGCAACAGGCCGGGACGACCTTCGATTGGGACAGCCCGTTGGGCTTGGCCGATCAGTTTTCCTTGCGTGCCGGCCACGATGTGGTCAGCGATCAAACGAAGAACTCACGCAACGCCATGCTCTATTACAACCTGCCATTCGGCTGGTGGAACCTGAGCTACACCTACAGCGAAAGCGACTACCGCTCCCAGGCTCAGGCCAACGGTTTCAACTTCCAGCAGACTGGCGACAGCCAGAACAATCAGTTGAAGCTGGAGCGGGTGATCTACCGCGACGCCTTGAGCAAGACCTCGCTCAATACCGGCCTGACCTACCTGCGCACCAACAACTTCATCGAAGGCAGCAAGCTGGCCGCGAGCAGCAACCGTCTGAGCGAAGCGCAGTTCGGGATCACCCATGGTCGGCGGATCGGCAGTGCCTTCGTCAACCTCGACCTGGGGATGCAGGATGGCATCAGCGCCTTCGGTGCCCAGGACAATGAGAACCTCCAGCCGGGACAGCCCGACGCCCGTTATCGCAAATACACCGCCACGCTCAGCTACCTGCAACCGTTCAAGCTGTGGGGCGAGTCGTTCAGCTTCAGCAGCCTGATGACCGGCCAGCGTAGCGACGACGTGTTGTTCAGTTCGCAGCGCATGAGCCTGGGCGGGCAGTCTTCCATTCGTGGCTACAAGGATCAAACGCTGTCCGGTGACAGTGGCGGTTACTGGCGCAATGACCTGCGCTGGAGCCGGCCGGTGACCTGGGGCTGGTTGCAGCCGCTGCTTTCCGAGTACGGCACCAGCCTCGGTTACGACCAGGGCGTGATCCGCCATGACCGCTATAGCGTTGAACAGCATGGGCGCATGACCAGCGACTCGATCGAGTTGTTTGCCCGGGGCAAGCATCTCGCCGCCACCGTGACCTTCGCCAACTCCCTGGAACGACCCGCGCCGATCGCCGAGCGTGAAGCGCCGATCTATTTCCGTATGGATTTTTTCCTTTAACGCCATTCACCGCACTCGTGCATTGAGATCCCGACATGGACGTTCGTCAGTTTGCCTTCCTGGCTCGCCAGCCTTCTGCGGCCCTGAAAAACCGTGAGCACTTTTGCGGACTGCCCAAGCGCGGCTTGGCCTTCATCCTGGCGAACGCGATGTTCTGGCAACCGTTGCTGGCCCAGGCGGACGGGATCGTGGTCAATGCACCAGGCACCACGCTCGGTCAGGCGGGCAATGGCGTGCCCATCGTCAACATTGCCGCGCCGAATGCCCAGGGCCTGTCGCACAACCAGTTCAGCGACTACAACGTCGGGGCCAGCGGGGTCATCCTCAACAACTCGACGAATAGAACCCAGTCCACGCAACTGGGCGGGATCATTCTCGGTAACCCAAATTTCAACGGCGCGGCGGCCAACGTCATTCTCAATGAAGTGAATGGTGGCAGTCCGAGCCAGTTGCGTGGTTATACCGAAGTGGCGGGGCAGTCGGCCCATGTGATCGTGGCGAACCCGTACGGGATCAGCTGCAACGGCTGTGGCTTCATCAACACCCCGCAGGCGACGTTGACCACGGGTAAGGCCGTCATCACCAACGGTCAGGTCACGGGTTATCAGGTCGACCAGGGCAGTGTGTCCATCGACGGCTCCGGCCTCAACGCGAACAACATCGACCAGTTCGAAATCATCACTCGCGCCGCGACCATCAACGCGCAGATCAACGCCAAGCAGCTGACCGTTATCGCTGGGCGTAACGACGTCGACGCCCAAACTCTCAAGGCCACAGCGCGTGCCGACGACGGCAGCACCAAGCCACAAGTGGCCATCGACTCCTCGGCCCTGGGCGGCATGTACGCGGGCGCCATCAAGCTGGTGGGGACCGAGGCCGGGGTCGGGGTCAAACTGGCCGGCAATCTGGCGGCCAGCGGTGGCGATATCCAGCTTGATGCCAACGGTCAACTGAGCATGGCCCAGGCCGGCGCCAGCGGGGCGGTCAATGTGAAGGCCGCCAGCCTGGATGCGCAAGGTCCGGTCTACGCCGGCAGCAGCTTGAACGTGCAGACCACGGGGGATCTGAATAGCCAGAACAACCTGGCGGCCCGGGACAGCATCACCCTCAACAGCGGCGGTCAGTTGAGCAATCACGGCATCATCGAGGCCGGGGTCAACGCCGATAACACACGCAACAGCACCGGCGATGTCAGCGTCACGGCGCAGAACGTCGTCAACACCGGGCAGAGCATGATTGCCAGCCGCGACTTGAGCGTCACGGCGACGCAAACCCTGGGCAACCAGGGCGGCACCTTGAGCGGGCAGCGGCAAACCACTGTCAGCGCCGGCACCCTCGACAACCAGAACAACGGTCGGGTCCTCGGCGCCGACCAACTGAAGCTGACCGCTGACACGGTGCTCAACGCCCAGGGCGGCCTGATCAAGGGCCAGAACGCTCTGACCGCGACCCTCGGCTACCTGAACAACAATGCCGGCGAGGTTTCCAGCCAGGGCAACAGCACCTTGATCCTCGGCACGATGGACAACCTCACCGGCCTGGTCATGGCCAATAACGTCCTGAATATCACCGCCACCGGTGCGGTGAACAATCAGAACGGTCGCCTGGGTTCGAACAACCTCTTCACCTTCAAGGGTCAATCCCTCGACAACACCCAGAAGGGGCGCATCACCGCCCAGCAACGCCTCGACCTGACCGCGACCCACCTCGACAACACTGGCGGTTCGGTTATCACCAACGGCTCGCTGAGCCTGACCGGCAGCACGCTGGACAACAGCGGCGGCACATTCAGCGCTCAGTCGGGCCTGGTCATCACTCTCGACGGCGCGCTGACCAACCAGCTCGCCGGGCTGATCAGCAGCGAAGGCACGCTGACGGCTCACGCCGCTAGCCTCGATAACTCGAGCGGTAGCTTCTCCAGTGCCGGTCAACTGAGCCTGACCAGCGACGGTGCCCTGATCAACCAAGGCGGCAAGATTGCTACCGACTCCACGCTCCAGCTCACCAGTGCCAGCCTCGACAACCGCCAGAGTGGCGTACTGACCGGCAAGGGCGCTACGCAGATCGGGACGGGGTCCTTTGACAACAGCCATGGGGGGAGCCTGAGCAGTACCGACACCCTGAAGTTGACCGCCGGACAGGTGACCAACCAGGACGGCGGCAGCATTGCCAGCAGCAAGGCCTTGACCGCCAGCGTCAGTGGTCTGGACCAGCAAGGCGGCAAGTTGTTCAGCAGCAGCGCCCTGACCCTGGACCTCAATCACGGCCAACTGAACAACCAGGGTGGCTACATCAACGCGCCGTTGCTGGTGCTGAACAACCTCAAGGGGGTGAACAACCAGGGCGGTGAAATCTCCAGCGCCCAGGCGTTCACCCTGGCCGCCGAAAGCCTGAACAACGACAACGGCAAGTTGCTGGGCAACCAGGCCCTGACCCTGCGTATCGACCAGGCCCTCAGCTCCATCAAGGGCATGATCGCGGCGGCTTCGGTCGATGCGCACACCGGTAGCCTCGACAACAGCGGCGGCACGCTGACCAGCCGCGCCGACCTGGGCCTGACCGTCGACGGTCAGTTGACCAACCAGAACCTGGGCCTGCTCAATGCCACCACTGGCCTGACGATCAACAGTGCCGGGATCAACAACCAGGGTGGCAGCCTGCTGGGCAGCGCCATCGCCCTCGACTTCGGCAGCGCGACCGGTGATCTGAACAACGCCGCCGGCAAAATCACCACCGCCGGCAACCTGACCCTCAATCACCTGCGCGACCTGAACAATCAGGGCGGCACCCTCACCAGCGCGCAAAGCCTCAACCTGACCGGGCGCACGCTGGACAACAGCAACGGCGGCAAGCTGATCAGCAACAACCTGTTGACCCTGACCGCCGATAGCCTGATCAATCAGAACGGCGGCTTGCTGTCCGGTTGGCAGGGCGTGACGCTTACCGGCAGCAGCCTGGACAACCGCAACAACGGTACGGTTTCCAGCCGCAGCGGCAATGTCGATGTCACACTCAGCGGTGCACTGCTCAACGGCAATGCCGGGGCGGTGGCCAGCCAGCAAGTCCTGACCGTCAAGGCGGGCAGCCTGGATAACACTGCCGGCAGTCTCTCCAGTGCGGGCGCCCAGAGCCTGACCGTCACGGGCCTGCTGAACAATGCCCAAGGCGGTCTGATCGACGCCGGCACGGCGCTGACGCTGAACGCCATGGCCCTGAACAACAGCGCTACGGTGCAGGCGCAACAGGCGCTGACCTTTACCGGTACCGACCTCGATAACAGCAATGGCACCCTGAGCAGCGGCGCTGGTGTGACCCTCGACCTGCTTGGCACACTGACCAACGTTAACGGCAAACTCTCCGGCGCCGGTCCGCTGCTGGTGCAACGCAGCCGTCAGATCAACAACCAGGGCGGTGAACTCTCCAGCCAGGGCTTGCTGACCTTGCTTACCGGCGGCCTGGACAGCAGCAATGGCGGCCTTGTCAGCGCCAACGACAAGCTGTTGATCACCTCGACGGGTGCGGTACAGAACGGTAATGGCGGCCTGATCGCCAGCCGCAACGGCGACCTGCAACTGACCGCCGCCAGCCTTGACAATGGCAAAGGCTCACTGCAAGGCAAGGGCGCAGTCAGCCTGGATGTCAGCGGCGCTATCGACAACCAGAGCGGCAAGGTGATCGCCCAGGGCGGTGACCTGTTCGTCAAGGCGGCCAGCCTCGACAGCCGAGGTGGTTTGTTGTCGAGCATCAGCGGTGCGCTGACGACCCGTGTCGTCGGGGTGTTGAGAAACGGCTACGACCTCAACAACAACCGCCAGGGCGGCCAGATTCAGGCCCAGCGCCTGGACCTGCAAGCCTGGGGTGGCATCGACAACTACGGCGGGCGCATCGCTGCGCAAACCGGTGATGCCGTGATCGCCACCGGAGCAGGCGACTTCGACAACCGCAATGGCGCGCTCTATGCCAAGGGCGTGGTCCAGGTCACGGGCCACAACTTCGATAACAGCGGTGACAACGACGGGCAGATTTCCGGCAGTCAGATCACCCTCGGCCTGGATGGCGCGCTGAACAACCGTCTGGGCATCATCGAAAGTGGCAGCACATTGAGCATCAGGGCTGCCAGCCTGGATAACCAGAACGGCCAGTTGCGCGCACTGGGCGGCAGCGGCAAGACCGAATTCCAGATCGGCGGGCTGTTCGACAACAGCAACGGCAAGTTGGAAACCGCCAACAGCGACCTGACCCTGGGCGTCGGCAGTTTCATGAACCAAGGTGGCAGCGTACTGCACACCGGTCTCGGAACCTTCGACACCGCCACGGTCAATCTCATCAATGCTGGCGGTAGCCTGGTGACCCGCGGCGGTCTGACCTTGACGGCCGACGATTGGACCAACAGCAGCGTGATCCAGGTCGGGCGGCTGACGGTCAATGTCAAGAACCTGACCCAGACCGGAAGCGGGCAGTTGCTCGCCACAGAAAGCTTCAGCGGCAGCGGTGTCAACTGGAGCAACGACGGGTTGATCGCCAGTGACGGCACGGCCAGTTTGAACTTGAGTGGTAGCTACAGCGGCAATGGTCGTTACACCAGCCTGGGTACTCTGGGCTTGAGTGCCGCCCAGGTGAGTCTGGGCAACACCGCCAGCATTGCCGGGGGTGGCGATACCACGCTCAATGTCGGCGGCCAGTTGAATAACTACGGCCGCATCACGTCGGCTGGCGGCATGAGCGTCAATGCCGGCTCAATCAATAACTACGGGACCTTGGGCAGCAACGGCAACCTGCTGCTGAGCACGCCCAGTCTGCTGAATGAAAATGGCCTGATCTTCAGCGGTGGCGATACCGCGTTGCAGGTCAACAGCTTCACCAACCACTCGGCGCAGCTTTACAGCTTTGGCGCCGTCAGTATCGGTGGCTATGGCGGTGCGACCCAGGCGAACCAGGTCAGCAATATTTCCGGGTCGTTGGAAAGTACCGGCCAGTTCAATATCAATGCCGCCAACTTCGAGAACCGTACGGAGGGTTTCAGCCTGGGACGCAAGTTGGTCTCGGGCTTTATCGCGTATGAATGCATCAGATGTTGGGGGAGTTATTACGGTGCCAATATTGTCGTTCGTGAAACTTTCGAAGGACAGGACACTGACACCAGTGCCGCCGCGTCGCTCTCGGCGGGAGGTGACTTTACCTTTCGCGGTGGCAACTTTCTCAATAGCAAAAGCACTATCAATGCCGGCGGCAATATTGCCATTCAGGCCGACAACCTGAAAAACGTTGGAGCAGTTGGCGGCACCATTGAGCGCACGCGCAGCTATTGGACGGGTGATATTGATAAGGACATCATCATTGAGTTTGCTGATGCTGCGTTTAATTACAACGCGCGAAACAACCCTGACTTTCCGAACATCTACTACATCAATGGTTCTGGCGGTGTAAGCAGGGCGCTTGCTGTGAATTCTGAGCGCGGTGGGGGTCGCGACGGCGACCATACTACGGTGCCGTTCGTTGCGTACACTGATGCCGTCACTGGCGAGACAGTGACGCCCGCAATTTTATTCAATTTAAGGACCAAACCGCCATCCCAGTATGACTCCAACAACCTGATAGCGCTGCCAAGTCAATTGCAGTCATTCCCCTTGACCGGTGACGTCGAAGTCGCCACGGACGGCACCAGCTCAGGCCGCAGTGCCATTATCCAGGCGGCCGGCAATGTCTCGATCTCTGCAACCCAAGACCTGACCAATAGCGTCATTCACCAGGACTACGGATTCAGCGCGGGCGCCAATCAGGTTCAAAGTACCCAGGTAGCCGGAACTGGCGCGCCTACGGTGCTCCGGCTTAATGCCCAGTTGCCGCCGAATCTGGCCCAGCAGCAGGTCAACCCCCTGACGCTCCCAGGCTTTAGCCTGCCCACCGGACAAAACGGCCTGTTCCGTCTGAGCGGGCAGGGCAGCGGCAGCGCGACCAGCACCGCGCCTACCTGGAGTGTTGGCGGTTCGATTATCAATGCAACCCAGCGCCAATCCGCGCCGGGCGATCTTGCTGCCCCTGCTCAGATCACCGTCGCCGATAGTCCCCAGTCCCTGGCACGCGTACAGGGTTTGCCCGACAACTCGGCCAGGACCAATCCACAGAAATACCTGATCGAAACCAACCCGGTGCTCACCGACCTCAAGCAGTTCATGAGTTCGGACTACCTGCTGGCCGGCTTGGGTTACAACCCGGACGCCAGCGCAAAGCGCCTCGGCGATGGTTTCTATGAGCAGAAACTGATTCAGCAGGCGGTGACGGCCCGTACCGGGCAGCGCTTTATCGACGGCCAGACCTCCGACGATAAGCTGTTCAAGTACCTGATGGACAACGCCATTAGCAGCAAGCAGCAGCTCAATCTCAGTGTGGGGGTGAGCCTGACCTCCGAACAAGTCGCGGCGCTGACCCACGATATCGTCTGGATGGAAAAGCAGGTCGTCAACGGTGAAGAGGTACTGGTGCCGGTGCTGTACCTGGCCCAGGCCACCAACCGACTCGCGCCGAATGGGGCGCTGATCCAGGGTAAAGACGTCACCCTGATTGCCGGGGCGAACCTGGAAAACAGCGGGACCTTGCGTGCCAGCAACAACCTGTCCGCCGTGGTCGGCAACGACCTGGTCAACACCGGCCTGGTTGAAGCAAGCAATCGCCTGGATTTACTGGCGGGTAACAACATCGTCAACAAGTCGGGCGGGATCATTACCGGGCGCGATGTGAGTGTGACGGCCATCAGCGGCGATGTGCTCAACCAGCGCGATGTCACCGGCTCCGATCTTGGCAACTCGCACCGTGAATCGCTCGACAACGCCGCGCGTATCGAAGCGGCGAACACCCTCACCATCAAGGCCGGACGCGACGTCAGCAACAACGGCAGCGTGCTGCAGAGCGGTGGCGATACGGTGATCAATGCCGGGCGCGATATCAGTATCGCGGCGACTGAGAGCCGTAATGCCACGAACGGCCGAGGGGCCAACAGCAGTTCCGTAACCCAGACGGTGTCGACAGTCAGTGCGGGGCGTGATCTGCAAATGACGGCTGGTCGTGATCTGACGGCCATCGCCAGCCAGATCGACGCCAAGCGCGATATCGCCATGACCGCGACGGAGAACCTGACGCTGAGCTCGGCGGCGGATGAGAGTCATTACTTATCCAAAAGCAGAAGGGAGACCACTCAGCGCGACCATGTCAGTCAGGTGGCAACGACTCTTCAGGCTGGGGGTGATGTCAGTCTCGGCGCAGGTAAGGATCTTGGACTGATCGCAAGCAAGATCTCTGCAGGTAATGAGGCCTATCTGGTGGCGGGCGACCAGTTGGATCTGTTGTCCGCGCAGAACAGCGACTACTCGCTGTACGACATGAAGAAAAAGGGTAGTTGGGGTCGCAAGAAGACCCAGCATGACGAAGTCACCCAGGTGACCAATGTCGGGAGCGAGATCAAGACAGGGGGAGATCTCACGCTTAAGAGTGGCGATGCTCAGCACTATCAGGTGGCCAAACTTGAGAGTGGTAAGGACCTGACCATCGAGAGTGGTGGGGCTATTACCTTCGAAGGGCAGAAGGACCTTCATCAGGAGAGTCACGAGAAGAGCAGTAGCAGTCTTGCCTGGATGTCCATGAAGGGAGAAGGCCATACGGACGAAACCTTTCGTCAGAGCCAAATGGTTGCCAAGGGACAGTTGACGATCAAGGCTGTCGACGGTCTGAAAATTGATATTAAAGAGGTCAACCAACAAACGGTTAGTCAGGCTGTCGATGCAATGGTGGCGGCTGATCCGAGTCTTGCCTGGCTGAAAAAGGCCGAAGCTCAGGGGAATGTTGATTGGCGACGAGTCGAAGAAATCCATCAGAGCTTCAAGTATCAGCATTCCGGGCTAGGCGCGGGTGCGCAATTGATCCTGGCAATCTTGCTAGCTGCGGTGACGGGAGGTGCGGGTGCAGCCTTGGTCGGAGCAGCAGAGGGCTCTATCACGGCTACTATTGCAAACGTTGCATTCGTTAGCCTGGAAAATACCGCCGCCAACAGTGCTATCAGCAATAAAGGTAATTTGGGGGCTGTTGTAAAAGACACCTTCAGCAGTGACAGCCTCAAGGGCGCTGCGATATCCGGGTTGACCGCCGGGTTTACGCAAGGAGTTATTGATTCGAAGTTGGGTGGAACTACAAAACCATTCAATAACCTGACGAAAGGATTTGATCTCAGCACTCTGGACGGTATCGGCGGCTTTGCAATCCACGCGGCGGCACAGGGCGTTGCGGCTGGGGCGATTAAAACAGCCATCAGTGGCGGCAGCTTGAGTGAGAATCTGCAACAAGGACTCGTCACGCAAGCTGGCAACGTAGTTGCTGCAACGGCATTCAATTTCGTCGGAAGTTACGCCCAGGACCATTGGCAAGCGGCCCATGATGCCAATGACACAACTGGCATGGCGCTTTGGAAAGAAGGGGGCGTTGCGAGGACGGCGATGCACGCCTTGTTTGGCGGTGCTGTTTCCAGTGCAACCGGCGGTGATTTCAAAAGCGGTGCAATCGCTGCGGGTGCCAGCCAAGCCATGGCGGGTGTTCTCAACGAGACCTTCGACAAGCAACCGAAACTGCGTCAGGCGTTCTCCCAGATTGTCGGTTTGACGGCTTCAGGGCTTGCTGGAGGTGATGTCGATAAAGCCTCATGGGTTGCGCAAATGGCTGACGGGTATAACCGGCAGTTGCATCAGAAGGAAACCCTCGCTCTTGAAAAGCTTCAGGCTGAAGATCCTGACAACGCCCTCAAACTGAAGGCAGCCGCCTGTGCGTTGGTCCATTGCAGTGCATCTGTACCGCCTGAAGACCCTCGATACAAAGATATTGTTGAACTCGAACAATATGGTGCCAGCTTCAAAAACGAGCAAAAAGCGCTCGTGGCGACAGGAGCATTCGATGAGTACGGGGCGTGGGATAAAGCTAACGACAGTCTGCTTCGTAACGATGAAACTATCCAACGAACCGGTGCTGCTCAGCGAGCGGTTCTGGGCGCTGCCGGTGCGGTGGGTGGTTTTGGTACTGCTGTAGCAACCACTCCAGCCTGTATAACCGGTGCTGGCTGCGCCTTACCGATTTTTTCCGGGTTAGGGGGGCTGGCGTCTTTCGATGCTGGCTGGACGGCAACCGGAGAGCTGTTTGCCCCTTACGATTACACGCAAGGCAGCAAGGTTCTGGCGTCCTTCAGTAGTGATACCTATCCAGGTGACGTCAATCCAATGAAGGATTACGGCACTGCAGCGGCTCGTGCTGCAATCGAAGCTATACTGTTTAAAGGTGCCAGTAAATACGCGAATGGTAGCGGAGCCTCAGTATTAGTCGAGGGTGTTGAGGCTGAATCTGCTTTGGCAAAGAAGACATTCATTTCGGTGGAGATGGAGGAGAAAATACTCTATGGACAAAGAAGTGGTACGAGTAATAAGCTCATTGGTGCCCATAGCGGTTCAATAAACGATGCTCATCCAGACTTTGCAGTTGAGGTGCTATCTGTCAATGCTGATGGGACAAGGAATGCTAAACTGGTTACTCAGTTCGACGATGGCGGGCTCTCAAAAATTAAAACGAGTACCTTGTTTCCTGAAGATTGGACTGATTACAAGGTTGTTAGTGCTGTTAGGGCGGTGGGTAATACAGCCCCCGTCGCGACGAGATCTTCTGATGGTGCATCACTTTATCAGCTTGCGGTTAATGGCGTTAAGGTTGAAGTTATTAAAGTTGGTGACGTGCTTACTGCCGGATATCCGTGTGGTCGTGGCTGTTTGACAATACAAGATTTTCTGGGGAAATAAATGTATAAAGAGTTTGAAAGTTATCTGTCGTTATTTTCGAACGATATGGAAGTTGGAGACTACTGGCATGATGTGGGGAATCTTCATGCTTTCGGTCTTTTAGAGCAGTTTTCAAAGGCGGACTGGGAAGATCTTTTGAGTGAGGTTTCACAAAAAAACGATGCTTGGGCTGTGCGCTTTTGTGAGGTGGTAGGTGATTTTTCAAATGCTGATATTTTGTTGGTGCTATTGGAGTTTATCAGCAGAGAGAGTCGTGATGTTTATTTTTCGGCGCTTGAGGTCATTAGATCTATTGCTGGCCAGGGAGGAGATGTCTCAGAGTGTGCTAGGCAGATAGGTTGCATTATTGGGGATGGTCGCAGAACTACCGATGTTCTTGATGTTGCTTCACTTGAGAGTATAAAAAAGAAGCTTGAATCAATTTAGGTGCGGTTTGTGAGGGGAAGAAAGGGGAGCAGGTTTTCAATCCGATGGGACTGTCATAAATTTTGTGTTCGGGCATAACATGTTGCAGAGGTGCATGTATGCCGACCAAGAAAAAACCAGCCCGTGAGGTCACACGAGACCTTCCAGCCATTCCCAAAGAGCTGATCGATCAGTTCGTTAATGGCCCGATGACCGCCGAAGCTATCCAGGATGCCTCGATGGCGTTCAAGAAGGCGCTGATCGAGCGAGCCCTTGGCGCCGAGCTGGGACATCATCTTGGCTATCCTCAGGGCGCGGAGCGCCCCGAGGAGTCAAGTAACCAGCGCAACGGCAAAAGCAGCAAGACTGTCCTGACCGACGACGGCCCGTTGCGCCTGGAGATCCCCAGAGACCGCGAGGGTAGTTTCGGAACGAGGGAAAAGGGGACACCCATTAGCCGGTCTCGAGTCAAGGCTAAAAGCCAACTCGCTCTGCAGTGAACGAGCCCCATGAAAGACAGGTGGTAATGTTGCGGTTGCTGACCTTCATATAGATGGGCTACCACCCAGCATGGCGGCCCATAGTGGTGTATCAGTAACGGGAGATGGCTTGGTGGGGCAGGGCAATGGGAATTTTGAGGCTATGACTCTAAATAACGCGAGTGGAGTTCCTATTTTTAAATCTACGGATGCCGAATATAAAATACTTGATAACGTCGCTGACATGCTTGGAAGTAATAGGGGGGTTAGTGGGGTGATTGATATTTTTAATGCAGAAAAAGGGGACGGATTTATTTGATTCTGTCGGTGGGCGCCAAGGGTCGGCAGTAAATGAACAGAAAATAAATCCGTCCCATTTTTGGTGACGATCTATTAGCGGCCTTTCATAAAGATCCGACTTCTCTTTCTGCAACAGATCGAATCGAGCTGGCTGCCTATTTGCAGGTCTATGGCTACGAGCAGGCACTTAAGTATGGGCCGGAGGCGGCGGCCGCCAGTGTTGAAATGCTGGTGAAAAATGGTCCGGCTCCCGTTAGTGACTATCACTACGCGGGCACGATGGATGCCAAGAATGCCTATGCTGATGCCTTACGTGCGCAACAGCCGGATCTCTGGAGTCAATTATCCTGGACCCGCGAACAGAGTACGAATGAGCTTGTATACAAGGATGCTCAAGGCTATCTGCGTATCAATAATGAGCAGCAAGGCCTTTCGAACATTGGTAGCCCCGCTCTCTATGCGATGCCTGGTGGGCTGGGTCTCGGGATTCGTGCCGCCGCCGCCGTCAGTGGTACGATGCAGGCAGGCTATGGTGCAAACCAGGTGGTCAATGGCGACATCTGGAATGGTATTGGGAATATTGTTGTTGGCGCCATGGGCGCTGCTAGCCTCGGGATTCCGGATGTTAGGCTGTCCTCGGGTGTCGGCGGCGAGGTAAGTGGAGCTGCAAAAGGGGCAGCAGATGTAGCGGAGGTTGGCGCCAACACAAAAGGTCCGACCGGTACACCTGCTTGGACTAGCTCTGAAGGTCCGTATAGTGGAAAGCTTTCTGGAGACTATCCTTCAGGAACGACGACTGTTAACGGGCAGGTTGTAGATGGCGTTGGTGACTTTAGCGGCGAGCTAGGTGCAAAAGAGGCAGGTGCGGCTGGGAAGGTAGTAGACGATATTCCGGCAACATCTCCACTTGCTCGGGATGGTTTGCGCGAAGACTTAGCGGCACAAGCCGGTATTCCTCGAGATATTGCTGGAAATCCTTCCAGTGTTTGGGGGAAATCGATAGATGATATTAAACAGTCGCTCACCATGGATGGCGCAACACTTACACCTAAAGTGAGAGCCAGTTCATCTGGTAATGCCCAGGTCTATACGGTCGAAGGTAGCACTACAGGGATTAAAGAAATTCAGTATAGTCCATCTACTATTGGGGGTGATGTTTTGTCAACTCATAAAGGTGAGTACTACAAGCTTACTTATGCTGAAGGGAGCAAAGTTAAGGTTGTTGATCCTGTGGCTTACAGACCGACTTTTAGTAGCGGGAGCCCTATTTATGATGCTAATACAAAGTATTTAAACCCTCAGGGGCAGAAAATGGTATTTAACTCCTCCACCAACACGTGGGTGCCAGAATGACGTCATCTAACGATTTTTCAATATCTTGGGTAGCACCAATCGTGCCATCCGTCTCTCTTGCAGGTATACCGCTGGATGTCAGCGCGGAAGTGCTGGAACGTGTGCTGCTTAAGTATTTAGTTGATGCGTCCAGTCTATTGTACAAGTTTGAAAATTCGCCGGACCTTCTATTGAGAACGCATGGTCTGGATGAGCTTGGAAATGGAGGCTACTCTTTTTCGCTATTTAATGATGCAATTATTAATGGTCTGCTAAAAGGAACTCCAGCTCTATCAATAATGGTTAGAGCGGGAAAGGTTTATGCTGTTAAGGTTTACGATTTTAGCTTTTCTGGGGAGTTTGCACGGGAGTTTGTTTATAAGGGGTTTTTGCCGGCTGGTATTGGCTTGGGTAGTTTGGTTTCGGATCTATTGCCATTTACATCTTTAGAGTTTGATAGTGCTGAAGAGTGGTTCTATACCGATCAAAGCTATGGTGGACTTGAAGTTACCGGCTGGGGAGTTCCTCTAGAAGATCATCCTGATCAAGTTGTTACTGCTTTATGTGTGATATCAGGAGCGATTGCTTAAGTCTAAGTAAGCGGTACTCACCTAACACCGGCCCAGCGCCGGTGTTTTTATCTGGCTTTTGATTTTCCGACCTTTATTTAGCCGCCTGCTTATTCCTTCCCTTTACTCGCTGGCCCTGCCGCACGGGCAATGGCCCCCGCTACCTGGTGTTTCACAATCACCGCATCGAGCAGGCCGCGTACCAGTTCTTGCTCTTCCATGGGCATGCGTGAAATCGCTTCGAACTGGTAGCGCAGTCGATCATCCGGCCCGTAGAAAAAGGGGACGGATTTATTTGATTCTGTCGGTGGGCGCCAAGGGTCGGCAGTAAATGAACAGAAAATAAATCCGTCCCATTTTTGAGCGTCCCATTTTTGAGGTGGATTTTATGTTGGTGGGACCAAACAAATAGTTGTGGTGAAACCATGGGCTATTGATGGTGTTGATGTTGTTGGGGCGAGTCCTTTGAAATGAAGAGTATGTATGAGATAAAAACGGTATTGGAAAAACTTTCCGACCTCCTTCGACAAGGGGAGAGAGAAGATTGGGCTGATGTATTCGATAAAAGTGCGGCTGAATTTGAGTTTGGCTCAGCGGCTGCCTCCGCAAAAATAATCTCAATGTATGGTGGTATGGGATCATTTAATGATGTCATCCTTTATAAAGAAGGTCGCTTATTGTTGACGGAGAATGGCGAGCTGGATGCGTTAAGGGACAGGATTTTTTACCTTTGCTCTATGTAGCAAAAAAAAGCCCATCGCTGATTTATTTGATTCCGTTGGGAGTCAGCAGTAGATGTGGTCAGAAAATAAATTCGTCCCCTTTTGGTTCTTGATAGCGCTGCTAATTTCATGGCTCATCCCCTTGAAGGCAAAGCCGCGATTGACGAATTCATACTGACTGCCGATGCGCAACAGATACTCGGCGATAGGTATGATCAAGTAAAAGCACAGCTGGCTTCTGTGAATGAAGCCTTGGCGCAGGGTGGGGATGTCCATTCCGAGGCTCTCGGTCAGCAGGTGGGGGGAGTCCTTGCCGTATTCGTTAACCTCGTGGTTGGGGGCGAGGCGAACGTTGCGAAAGGGGCCTCGATACTGTCGAAAGCGGGTATTGACGTTTCGAGCAGCTCTTACAAAGCCATCGCTGCTGATACGACAGCGGCTTCTATCCAAGGAGAGGTCGATAAGCTTCAGACAATTGCACAAAGTGCTGAATCGCCGAAAGGCCCTAAGCCGGTGGGCAATAGTGGTGGAAAGCCCACGCTTGAGGGGGACCCCTATAATCCGACGTCGGTGAGTGAGAGAATTGAGGGTAACAGGGATCTGTATGGGCGTGAAAATCTTGGGCCCAGTGATCCTAAGTGGCTGGAGGTGAAGCAGGACCAAGTGGCAGAGCTTAGGGCTAAACTTCCTGATGAGCTCAAAACACGTGGAAATGTTGCAGTCGCAGACATATATGTGGACGGTTTGCCTACGAGCATGGCTGCTCATAGTGGCGTTTCTAAAGCAGCGGATGGATTTGTTGGGACGGGAAGTGAGGGCTTTCTTTCTAAGGTTGTAAAAAATGCAGAGGGTGCACCCACAGACAGAGTTGTAGATTCGGAGTACAAAATATTGGATAATATATCTGATATGCTGGGTGATAATAGGCTTGCTAGCGGAACGATTGACATTTTTAGTGAGTTAAAGGTTTGCGATAGTTGTAGTGGTGTTATCTCTCAGTTTAGAGAACGTTTCCCTAATATCAATGTGAATGTGGTTGCTAATCCCAATGGTCGTAGAGTTTTGAAGGACTGAATTGTGTCTAAGGTTGCTAGTTATAAAGAAGTTTATCGGATGCTATTGCTGTGTTATCCGGATTATTGTCGCGCGAAAATAAGAAAGAAAAATAAGTGGGGGGGGGCGTGGGTTGAGAATGAGCTGGAGGTGGGGTATGCGCTAGACGAGATGCGAGATTCTTTTAAGCATCCTGTAGAAAATCTTATGCTTTATACATCAGGGCTTATTTTGGCCGCGGGTAGGGAGTCTGAGTTTACTCACGATATTTTTTTAGAGAAGATAAAACAATTAATATCCGAGCATGGATTGGATTCATTACTAGGGGAGGTTTCTGATGCAGACTCTGCGGATATTAAATCGGATTTAGAGGTTCTCCGAGTTATTTAGGTGTTGAATGGCACTTACTTAACTCTCTTCGGATGCCTGCTTTCCTGACTGTAGTGGTCAACTAATTCCGGACACCTCGATAGGTAATTTTGACACCATCGCCCGCTCGTAAACGGTCGGTGGCAG
>NZ_JBWKTH010000049.1:27152-27418 GCF_059420225.1 Pseudomonas sp. GW821-FHT04D07 | reverse complement strand
CCCCCCCCCCCCCCCCCCCCCCCCCCCCCCCCCCCCCCCCCCCCCCCCCCCCCCCCCCCCCCCCCCCCCCCCCCCAAGACCGCGTGCTCTGTGGATCTGTTGTTTGTGCAGGGATGGCGTTTTACCCCCCGGTTTTACCGGGGCAGGGCGGTAAGTGGTTGTTATGCCGACAAAAAATTTTCAAAAAGTTTGAAAATAAGTTTGACAGCTCCCCGATACGCCCTTAAGATTCGCCCCGTCCTCACCGATGAGGGGCTATAGCTCAG
>NZ_JBWKTH010000049.1:0-27054 GCF_059420225.1 Pseudomonas sp. GW821-FHT04D07 | reverse complement strand
AGCTGGGAGAGCGCTTGCATGGCATGCAAGAGGTCGACGGTTCGATCCCGTCTAGCTCCACCAATTTACACTTCAAGGCCTGGCCACACCGGCCTTGAAGTTGTAGGAGCCGGCTTGCTGGCGATGATATCGATACGGTGTTCTGTTGAGCCGCGTCGCCTGGGTCGCCAGTAAGCTGGCTCCTACAGTTGTATAGAAGGGTTTGCGTCCCCTTCGTCTAGTGGCCTAGGACACCGCCCTTTCACGGCGGTAACAGGGGTTCGAGTCCCCTAGGGGACGCCAGTTTTACAGAAGCGATGTTGCAGGTTGATGTCGTTCCGCCTCCGAGGCGAAAAATCCGGGGCTATAGCTCAGCTGGGAGAGCGCTTGCATGGCATGCAAGAGGTCGACGGTTCGATCCCGTCTAGCTCCACCAATTTACACTTCAAGGTCTGGCCACACCGGCCTTGAAGTTGTAGGAACCGGCTTGCTGGCGATGATATCGATACGGTGTTCTATTGAACCGCGTCGTCTGGATCGCCAGCAAGCTGGCTCCTACAGTTGTATAGAAGGGTTTGTGTCCCCTTCGTCTAGTGGCCTAGGACACCGCCCTTTCACGGCGGTAACAGGGGTTCGAGTCCCCTAGGGGACGCCACGATTGCCCGCTCTGCGGGATTTTATAAGGGTCATTCAATTATTGAATGACCCTTTTGTTTGTCTGGCGTTTGACCCTTTTCCCGGCCATCCATTTTTAATACCCATGCTTTGATAGCCAGGGCTCGGACCAGCGGTCAAAATAAAGCCTTGCGGAAAAATATTATGCGAATAATATTTTCTGTGTGATGTCTGGAGGTGGCAATGAACGACAAGAAAGCGCAAACCCGCGAGCGCATCCTGCAGGCGGCGAGTAACGCGCTGATCCAGCGCGGCCCGGTCGAGCCGAGTGTCAGTGAGGTGATGGGCGCCGCCGGGTTGACCGTGGGCGGTTTCTACGCGCACTTCGAGAGCAAGGACGCGCTGATGCTGGAGGCGTTCAAGCAATTGCTCGCCCAGCGTCGGACGAAGATGAGCGAGGTCGACAGCCAGTTGCCGGGTGAGGAGCGGCGGGCCCTGTTCGCGGCCTTCTATTTGTCGCGCAAGCATCGTGATGCGGTCCAGCAGGCCTGTCCGATCCCGTCGATCGTCGGGGAAATGTGCAACTTGCCGGAGTGCTTTCGCGAAGCTCTGAACGAGCATGTGGAACTGATGGTGGTGCAGCTGGCGTCGAGCCCCGAGGACACCGACAAAGCCCTGGCCGATATCGCCCTGATGGTCGGCGGCCTGGCCGTGGCCCGGGCGCTGGGTCCCGGCGAATTGTCCGACCGGCTCCTGCGGGCGGCCAAAACGGCGGTCATCTGAGGGTTGTTCCGTTACACTGCCCGGGTCTTTGATTTGACCGGGAGCGGTACATGAGTTGGGATCTGGCGACACCCTTCATCCTCGATTTGCAGGTGGCCGACGAGGATATCGACGGTCTCGGGCATGCCAACAACGCGGTGTATGTCAGTTGGCTGGAGCGTTGCGCCTGGCGTCACTCGCAGCGCCTGGGCCTCGACCTTAGCGAATATCGACGCCTGGACCGGGCCATGGCGGTGGTCCGCCATGAGATCGACTATCTGGCCGCCGCCTATGAAGGCGACGAATTGCAGTTGGCGACCTGGATCGTCGACTGGGACCAGCGCCTGAAGATGACCCGGCGTTTCCAGCTGGTCCGTCCCAGCGACAACCTGACCCTGTTGCGCGCGCAAACCACCTTTGTCTGTATCGAGCTGTCCAGCGGCAAGCCCAAGCGCATGCCGGCGGAGTTTCTCGAGGGTTACGGGCCGGCGCTGCAGTCGGTCTGAGGGCGTACCGGTTTGCGCCGGAACCCCGTAAACTGCCGCACTTTTTCGTTCGATGGTCGCTTTTTTCGATGACCGCTTTTTTCTATGAGAGTACCCATGCAAATTGCCCTGGCACCCATGGAGGGGTTGGTCGACAACATCCTGCGTGATGTGCTGACCCGAGTCGGCGGTATCGACTGGTGCGTCACCGAGTTTATCCGGATCAATGACTCGCTGTTGACGCCGGCCTACTACCACAAGTTCGCCCCCGAACTGCTGACCGACGCCCGCACGGCCGCCGGTGTACCGCTGCGGGTGCAACTATTGGGCTCCGACCCGGTGTGCCTGGCGGAAAACGCGGCGCTGGCCTGTGAGCTGGGTTCGCAGGTGATCGACTTGAATTTCGGTTGCCCGGCCAAGACCGTGAACAAGTCCCGGGGCGGGGCGGTGCTGCTCAAGGAGCCGGAGTTGCTCAACGCCATTGTCGAGCAGGTCCGTCGCGCGGTGCCGGCGCATATCCCGGTGACGGCGAAGATGCGCTTGGGTTTCGACAGTCCGGACGGGGCACTGGTCTGTGGTACGGCCTTGGCTGAAGGTGGTGCCTCGCAAATCGTCGTACACGCCCGGACCAAGGTCGACGGTTACAAACCGCCGGCCCATTGGGAGTGGGTGGCGCGGGTGCAGGAAGTGGTCAAGGTGCCGGTGTTCGCCAACGGCGATATCTGGTCCGTGGACGACTGGCGGCGCTGTCGCGAGATCAGCGGCGCCGAGGACATCATGCTCGGTCGCGGGCTGGTGTCGCGCCCGGACCTGGCCCGGCAGATCGCCGCGGCGCGGGCTGGCGAAGAGGTGGTGGAGATGACCTGGGCCGAGCTGCAACCGCTGCTGCGCGATTTCTGGGCGCAGGCGGTGGCGCAACTGACGCCACGCCAGGCGCCGGGCCGTTTGAAGCAATGGCTGGCGATGTTGACGCGCAATTATCCGCAGGCCGTGGAGCTGTTCACTCACCTGCGCCGCGAGACCGATTGCGACGCGGTCGGGCGCCTGCTGAATGGACCGTTGTCTGAAGCGGCCTGAAAAATTTCACGGCAATCTCTTGAAATGCGTGGGCGAGTTCCTATCTAGGGAGTACGCGATGCCGAATTCGGGTCGCGGACTAAATCACTCGCTGAATCTCAGGAGATTGACATGACTACCGCATTTTCGCTGGCGCCGCTGTTCCGTTCTTCCGTCGGTTTCGATCGTTTCAACGATCTGTTCGAAACCGCACTGCGCAATGAACCGGGCAGCAGCTATCCCCCCTACAACGTTGAAAAACATGGCGACGACCAGTACCGCATCGTCGTGGCCGCGGCCGGTTTCCAGGAAGAAGACCTGGAGCTGCAGGTCGAGAAAGGCGTGTTGACCGTCAGTGGCGGCAAGCGCGAACCCAAGGCCGAGAACGTCAGCTATCTGCACCAGGGCATTGCTCAGCGCGGGTTCAAGCTGTCCTTCCGCCTGGCCGACCATATCGAGGTCAAGGCCGCGGGCCTGAGTAACGGCCTGTTGAATATCGACCTGCTGCGGGTCGTACCGGAAGAGGCCAAGCCAAAGCGCATTGCCATTAATGCCGGGCAAAAGCCGGCGCTGCAGCACTGATCTGACGCTGCATCAACTGAAAACCCCGCCTTCGAGGCGGGGCTTTTCGTTGTGGCGCGGCCTCGGGCGTTTACTCAGCCGCCTGACTGACACCGAGCCTGTAGGAGCCGCGCAACCCCAGCCTGTCGGCTGATCGCCAGCAAGCCGGCTCCTACAGGTCGGTGGTGTGTTCAGTCGTGGGTGATTCCAAGAGCTTTTTGAACTCTTCCAAAGGCAAGGGCCGGCTGTGCAGATAGCCCTGGTACAGATGGCAGCCCAAGCCCTCCAGGAATACCAGCTGCTCCGGCAACTCCACCCCCTCGGCAATCACCGTCAGCCCCAGGCTGCGGGCCATGGCGACAATGGCGCGGATGATTTCCGCGTCGTTGGGGTCGTGGGTCGCATCGCGCACGAACGACTGGTCGATCTTCAAGGCGTCCACCGGCAGGCGCTTGAGGTAGGTCAGCGACGAATAGCCGGTGCCGAAATCGTCCATGGCGAAACTGACGCCGAGTTTGTTCAGGCGGCGCATCTTGCTGATGGTGTCCTCCAGGTTCTGGATCACGATGCCTTCGGTGATTTCCAGTTTCAGCATCGAGGACGGGACGTTGTAGCGAATCAGCGTGCGTTCCACCCGTTCGACGAAATCGATCTGGCGGAATTGCCGCGGACTGATATTCACGCACAAGCTGAAGGCATGGCTGATCAAACCGTCGCCGAGCAGGATGCCGAAGGCCTCGCAGGCATGGTCGAGGATCCAGGTGCCGACCTCGAGGATCAGCCCGCTGTCTTCCAGGACCTTGATGAACTCGGTCGGCGATTGCGCGCCGAGTTCCGGGTGGTGCCAGCGCACCAAGGCTTCGGCACCGATGATGCTGTTGTCGCGGGCGTCCACCTGGGGCTGGAAGTGCAGGCTGAATTCGCCGCGGGAAAGCGCCTGGCGCAAGTCGTTTTCCATGCGCAGGCGTTCGCTGGCGGCTTTCTGCATGGTGCTGTGGAACAGCTGGGTGATGTTGCGCCCGGAATCCTTGGCCCGGTACAGCGCGATATCGGCGCGCTTGAGCAGGTCGGCGGGGGTGGTGCCGTGGTCGGGAATCAGTGCCACGCCGATGCTCGGGGTCACCTGCAGGCGCTGGCCGTCGAGGAACATGGGTTCGGCCAGCAGTTCGCGAATGGTGTCCGCCAGTTCGCGGACTTTGTGCGTGACCTCGCTGCGTGAACCGTCCAGGCCGCTGAGCAGCACCACGAACTCGTCGCCACCCAGGCGCGCCACGGTGTCCTCGGTGCGCACACTGGCTTCCAGGCGGGCGGTCACCACCTTGAGCACGGTGTCGCCCACCGGGTGGCCGAGGGAGTCGTTGATGTGCTTGAAGTGATCGAGATCGAGGAACAGCAGGGCGCCGCGCAGGTTGTGGCGCTTGAGCAGGGCGATCTGCTGGCTCAGGCGGTCCATCAGCAGGGCGCGGTTGGGCAGGTTGGTCAGCGGGTCGTGATAGGCCAGGTGGCGGATCTGCGCCTGGGCGTTCTTCAATTGGCTGATATCCCGGGCGGTGAGCAGCAGGCACGCGGTTTCATTGAGGATGATCGGTTCGACCGATACCTCGACGGTGAGCACATCGCCGCGTTTGTTGCGCCCGAGCATGTCGCGGTGTGGGACATGGCCCTTTTCCTTCAGCTCCGCCAGCAGTGCGCTGCGCTGTTTGTGATCGGCCCAGACGCCGATTTCATACACCGTGCGGCCGATGACTTCGCTGCTGGTGTAGCCGGTCAGCCGGCAGAAGCCGTCGTTGACCTCCAGGTAGCGCCCGCTGTCGCGCTCGGTGATGGTGATGGCGTCGGGGCTGGAGTGGAACGCCTTGGCGAATTTTTCCTCGCTGGCCTTGAGCGCGGCCTCGGCCCGTTGTTGCTGGGTGATGTCACGCAAGGTGGTGACGATGCAGGGCTGCTCCTCGACCACGATCTGCCGGCTGGTAATCACGCAGGTCAGGGCATGGCCGCGCTTGTGATGCACGATCACCGCCACATTGTTCAGGGCCTGGTCGCGGATCACCTGCTGAATACGCTGCAAGCGCTTGGCCGTGTCGTCCCACAGGCCGATCTGCTCGGCACTGCGATTACGCACCTCGTCGATGCTCCAGCCAAACACCTGGGTAAAGGCCGGGTTGATCTCGATGAATTGCCCGGTGTCGTAGCGGGTGACGCAGATCGGGTCGGGACTGGCCTGGAACAGGCTGGCGAATTTCTCTTCCGAGGCCACCAGGCGTTGTTCGCGCTCCACCTGCTCGGTGATATCCAGCAGGGTGCCGGCCATGCGCAGCGGATTGCCCTGTTCGTCGCGGTAGAGGCGGGCACGGCTTTCCAGGTAGCGCGAGATGCCGTTTTCCAGCTGCACCCGATAGGTCAGTTGATAGCTGCCTTCGGGGCCTTCGCGCAGGCTGCGGTAGGCGTGACGCATGCTTTCGCGCTCGCTGGTGGGCACACCGTCGAAAAAGGCCTCGAACGACTCATGGAAGGGTTGCGGCTCGAGGCCGTGCAACTGCGCGGCCCGCGCCGAGCCATAGAGCATGCCGCTGGGGATATGCCAGTCCCAGGTGCCCAGTTGCGCCGAGTCCAGGGCCAGGTCGAGGCGTTCCTGGCTGTCCTTGAGGGCCAGCTCGGCATGCTTGCGTTCGGTGGTGTCGAGAAAGGTGCTCAGCAGATAGGCCTGGCCTTCCAGTTCGACCCGCTGGGCGCTGAGGATGCCGACACGAATTTGCTCGTTGCTGGCCCGTAGTTGTACCTCCTGGCTGACCGATTCGCCCTTGGGTCCCAGGGCGTCGATCAATCGCCTGCGCTCCTGCGGGTCGACCCATAGACCCAGTTCCAGGGTGGTGCGCCCTATTACCTGGAGGGCCGGCCAACCGAACAGACTTTCGAAGCACTGATTGGCCTCGCTGATCAAACCGTCTTCCTCGCGGGTCAGCAGGACCATGTTGGGAGACAGGTGAAACAGCGTGGCAAAGCGTTTTTCCGAGCTGCTGAGGGCATGCTCGCGCTGGCGCTGGTGGGTGATTTCGCGAATGACGCCGATCATCCGTGGCTTGCCATTTTTGTCCGGCAACAGACTGCCATTGATTTCCAGCCAGTGCAGGCTGCCGTCGGGCCAGCGGATGCGGTGATGCATGGCCTGTTCGACGGGCTCACCTTGCAGTACCGCATGAAAGGCTCGCAGGGTGCGCGCACGGTCCTCGACCGGTAGCAGGTCAAAGTAGTCGATGTCCTTGGGCAGTGGCTGGTATGGATCGAAGCCGAACAGCGCCTGGGTCCCCCGGGACCAACTGACCTGCCCGCTTTCGATATCCCAGCACCAGGCCCCCAGGCGCGCGCCATTGAGGGCGGCAAGCAGTTGCGTGGCACTTTCCCAGCTCTGTTCCGACGCATGGGGATCAAGTGCGTGAATGCGTGGCAGGGGTGGAATACGGCTGGCGTGCTTGGGCATTTACAGCTGTCCTTGGGATGAAAGGAACGTTGTGCCGCAAAAAGCTGTTTGGAATAAAGCAGGCTTGACTTATGTCGTCAATACCGCTCTATCGCTCTGTGCATCCAGTAAAGCCATGAAAGCTCGCGCGGCATTCGACAGTGTCCGTTCGGTATGCAGGATATAGCCTAGCTGGCGAGTCAGTTGTATGCCCGGTAAAGGAATGCGTGCCACCTGCTCATCGAGCATGGTTCGCGGCAGAACGCTCCAGGCCAGGCCGATGGAGACCATCATCTTGATGGTTTCCAGATAATTGGTACTCATGGCGATGTTCGGCGTCAGCCCCTGGGCTTCGAACAGGCGCTGGACGATATGGTGGGTAAAGGTGTTGCCACCCGGAAAGACCGCCGGGTGATGGGCGATGTCCTTGAGGCTGACCGGGCCGTGGCTGACCAACGGATGCTCGAGGGCGACGACGAAATCCAGCGGGTCGTCCCACACCGGCACGGCGCGTACCAGACCGTGGGGCTCCGGCGCCAGGGTGATCACCGCCAGCTCGGCGCGACCGTGGAGGATTTCCTCATAGGCGACTTCCGAGTCGAGGAACTGGATATCCAGCGCCACCTGCGGATAACGCCGGGTAAAGGCGCGCAATAGCGGTGGCAGGCGGTGCAGGCCGATGTGATGGCTGGTGGCCAGAGTCAGCCGGCCGCTGACTTCGCCGGTGAGATTGGTCAGCGCCCGGCGGGTGTCGTCCAGCACGTTGAGAATCTGGTAGGCGCGTGGCAGCAGGGCCCGGCCGGCCTCGGTCAGGCCGATTTCGCGGCCCAGGCGGTCGAACAGGCGGACATTGAGTTGCTGCTCGAGTCCAGCGATACGTTTGCTGATCGCCGGCTGCGTCAGGTGCAGGCGTTCCCCGGCGGCGGAAAAACTGCCGGTCTCGGCGATGGCAATAAAAGCATTGAGGTTAGCCAGATCCATGCGCTGTATTCCAGATGGTTATCCAAAGCATAAAAAATATGAATTTGAGTTATTCACTCTAACGCCATAGCATCGACCTCACAAGCCAAGGGGTTATTGAGAACAGTCATCAATAATCCGGGGCATAGAAACAAGCTGATGAGGAAACGTCTGATGGCCGGCAAAACGCTTTACGACAAGCTCTGGGAATCTCATGAAGTGAAACGGCGCGATGATGGGTCGTCGCTGATCTATATCGACCGTCACATCATCCATGAAGTGACTTCGCCCCAGGCTTTCGAAGGCCTGCGCCTGGCCGGGCGCAAGCCTTGGCGTGTTGACTCGATCATCGCCACCCCGGACCACAACGTACCGACCACCCCGGAGCGCAAGGGTGGGATCGAAGCGATTGTCGACCAGGTGTCGCGTTTGCAGGTGCAGACCCTCGACGATTACTGCGATGAATATGGCATCACCGAATTCAAGATGAATGACGTGCGTCAAGGTATCGTGCACGTGATCGGCCCGGAGCAGGGTGCGACCTTGCCGGGCATGACCGTGGTCTGTGGTGACTCCCATACTTCGACCCACGGTGCCTTCGGTGCCTTGGCCCACGGTATCGGCACCTCCGAGGTCGAGCACGTGTTCGCCACCCAGTGTCTGGTGGCCAAGAAGATGAAGAATATGCTGGTGCGGGTCGAGGGCACCTTGCCGTTTGGCGTGACCGCCAAGGACATCGTCCTGGCCGTGATCGGCAAGATCGGCACCGCCGGCGGCAACGGCCATGCCATCGAGTTCGCCGGTAGCGCGATTCGTGCCCTGTCGGTCGAAGGCCGCATGACCATCTGCAATATGTCCATCGAAGCCGGTGCCCGCGTGGGCCTGGTGGCTGCCGATGAAAAAACCGTGGCCTACGTCAAGGGCCGTCCTTTTGCACCGAAAGGCGCGGAGTGGGACCTGGCCGTCGAGGCCTGGAAAGACCTGGTGTCCGATGCCGATGCGCAGTTCGACCGCGTGGTCGAGCTGGATGCCGCGCAGATCAAGCCGCAGGTCAGTTGGGGCACCTCGCCGGAAATGGTCCTGGCGGTTGATCAGAACGTGCCGGACCCGGCCCGCGAGACCGACCTGGTCAAGCGCGGCTCGATCGAGCGTGCCTTGAAGTACATGGGGCTGACCGCCAACCAGGCGATCACCGACATCCAGTTGGACCGGGTCTTTATCGGTTCCTGCACCAACTCGCGGATCGAAGACCTGCGTGCCGCGGCGGTGATCGCCAAGGGCCGCAAGGTCGCCTCGACCATCAAGCAGGCGATTGTCGTGCCGGGTTCGGGCCTGGTGAAAGCCCAGGCCGAAGCCGAAGGCCTGGACAAGATCTTCCTCGAAGCCGGTTTCGAATGGCGCGAGCCGGGTTGCTCGATGTGTCTGGCGATGAACCCGGACCGCCTGGAAAGCGGCGAGCATTGCGCCTCGACGTCCAACCGTAACTTCGAAGGACGCCAGGGTGCCGGTGGTCGTACCCACCTGGTGAGCCCGGCCATGGCCGCCGCCGCCGCCGTGAGCGGTCGTTTTGTCGACGTTCGTGAATTGATCTGAGGAGCGCAGCATGAAAGCCTTTACCCAGCACACCGGTCTTGTCGCGCCTCTGGATCGTGCCAATGTCGACACCGACCAGATCATTCCCAAGCAGTTCTTGAAGTCGATCAAGCGCACCGGTTTCGGTCCCAACCTGTTCGACGAATGGCGCTACCTGGACGTGGGTTATGCCTACCAGGACAACTCTAAGCGACCGTTGAACAAGGACTTCGTGTTGAACGCCGAGCGTTACCAGGGTGCCAGTGTGTTGCTGGCCCGGGAAAACTTCGGTTGTGGTTCCAGTCGTGAACATGCGCCATGGGCTCTGGAGGAGTACGGCTTCCGCAGCATCATTGCGCCGAGCTTTGCCGATATCTTCTTCAACAACAGCTTCAAGAACGGCCTGTTGCCGATCATTCTCGACGACAGCGAAGTCGACGAGCTGTTCCAGCAGGTCGAGGCCACCCCGGGTTATCAGTTGACGGTCGATCTGCAAGCACAGACCGTGACCCGTCCAGACGGCAAGGTCTACCACTTCGAAGTCGATGCGTTCCGCAAGCATTGCCTGCTCAACGGCCTGGACGATATCGGTCTGACCCTGCAGGACGGCGAGGCGATTGCCGCGTTCGAAGCCAAGCACAGGGCCAGCCAGCCATGGTTGTTTCGCGACGTTTGATTTGAGGTAGGCAGGGAGGGCCTCTTCGCGGGCAAGCTCCGCTCCCACAGGTTTTTGAGCGTACACAAAAATGTGGCTCGACTCGGTCCTGTGGGAGCGGAGCTTGTCGGGGCGCCGCATCGCCGCGAAGACGGCCAATTCAGCGACACAGAACTCTCGGCAAAAAGGAAATCCCCATGACCGGCAAGGCTCATACCGCAGTCGTTCAAAAGCAATTCGGCGAACAGGCCAGCGCTTATCTGAGCAGCACCGTGCACGCCCAGGGCACCGAATTCGCCCTGCTCCAGGCCGAACTGGCCGGGAAGACCGACGCCCGGGTCCTGGACCTGGGGTGCGGTGCCGGTCACGTAAGCTTCCATGTCGCCCCGCTGGTCAAGAAAGTGGCCGCCTACGACCTCTCGCAGCAGATGCTCGACGTGGTCGCGGCGGCCGCTACCGAGCGCGGCCTGAACAATATCACCACAGTGTGTGGCGCGGCCGAGCGCCTGCCGTTCGCCGATGGAGAGTTCGACTACGTCTTCAGCCGTTACTCGGCGCACCACTGGAGTGACCTGGGGCAGGCCTTGCGGGAAGTGCGCCGGGTCCTCAAGCCCGGTGGCGTGGCGGCCTTCATCGACGTCATGTCCCCCGGCAGCCCGTTGTTCGACACTTACCTGCAAAGCGTCGAGGTTTTGCGCGATACCAGTCATGTCCGCGATTATTCGGCAGGCGAGTGGCTGCGTCAGGTCAACGAGGCCGGGCTGAGCGTGCGCAGTACCCAGCGTCAGCGCCTGCGCCTGGAGTTTGGCTCCTGGGTCGAGCGCATGCGCACCCCGCAACCGCTGCGGGTGGCCATTCGCGATTTGCAGCAGGCAATGGGCGCGGAAGTGCGAGAATATTTTGAGATTGAGGCCGATGGCTCGTTCAGTACCGATGTCCTGGTGCTGTGGGCCGAGCGATAGACTTTTTCCAGGCGCGCCCGTGACCACGGGCGCACCGACAGATGACATGAGGAAAGCATGAGCAAGCAGATTCTGATTCTTCCAGGCGATGGTATTGGTCCGGAAATCATGGCCGAGGCGGTCAAGGTGCTGGAACTGGCCAACGACAAGTACAGCCTCGGTTTCGAGCTGAGCCACGACGTGATCGGCGGCGCGGCCATTGACAAGCACGGCGTGCCCCTGGCTGACGAGACCCTGGACCGCGCCCGCGCCGCCGATGCCGTGCTGCTGGGCGCTGTCGGTGGGCCGAAGTGGGACAAGATCGAGCGGGATATCCGTCCTGAGCGCGGCCTGCTGAAAATCCGCGCGCAACTGGGCCTGTTCGGCAACCTGCGTCCGGCGATCCTCTACCCGCAACTGGCCGACGCTTCCAGCCTGAAGCCGGAAATTGTCGCCGGCCTGGATATCCTGATCGTCCGCGAACTGACCGGCGGCATCTACTTCGGCGCGCCGCGTGGCACCCGCGAGTTGGAAAATGGCGAGCGCCAGTCCTACGATACCCTGCCGTACAGCGAAAGCGAGATCCGTCGCATTGCCCGGGTCGGCTTCGACATGGCGCGGGTCCGCGGCAAGAAGCTCTGCTCGGTGGACAAGGCCAACGTCCTGGCCTCCAGCCAGTTGTGGCGTGAAGTGGTTGAGCAGGTCGCCCTGGATTACCCGGACATCGAGCTGAGCCACATGTACGTTGACAACGCCGCCATGCAACTGGTGCGGGCGCCGAAGCAGTTCGACGTGATCGTCACCGACAATATGTTCGGCGATATCCTCTCCGACGAAGCCTCGATGCTCACCGGCTCCATCGGCATGCTGCCGTCGGCCTCGCTGGATGCCAACAACAAAGGCATGTACGAGCCGTGCCACGGCTCTGCGCCGGACATTGCCGGGCAGGGCATCGCCAACCCGCTGGCGACGATCCTGTCGGTGTCGATGATGCTGCGTTACAGCTTCAATCTGCACGACGCGGCGCAGGCGATCGAGACCGCGGTCAGCCGTGTGCTGGACCAGGGCTTGCGCACCGGCGACATCTGGTCGGCCGGTTGCACTAAAGTCGGTACGCAGGAAATGGGCGACGCAGTAGTCGCCGCGCTGCGGAATCTGTAATCTCTCGGGCCCACCGCCTCTTCCATCCCTGGAGGCGGTGACCCACTTTTGTAAAAGGTGTAGTTGCGATGAAACGTGTAGGTCTGATCGGTTGGCGCGGTATGGTCGGTTCCGTGCTCATGCAGCGGATGCTGGAAGAGCAAGATTTCGACCTGATTGAGCCGGTGTTTTTCACCACTTCCAATGTTGGTGGCCAAGGCCCGTCCGTGGGCAAGGATATTGCTCCGCTGAAGGACGCCTACAGCATTGAAGAGCTCAAGACCCTCGACGTGATCCTGACCTGCCAGGGCGGCGACTACACCAGCGAGGTTTTCCCCAAGCTGCGCGAAGCCGGCTGGCAGGGTTACTGGATCGATGCTGCTTCCAGCCTGCGTATGCAGGATGACGCGGTGATCGTCCTCGATCCGGTCAACCGCAAGGTCATCGACCAGCAGCTGGACGCCGGGACCAAGAACTACATCGGCGGCAACTGCACCGTCAGTCTGATGCTGATGGGCCTGGGTGGCCTGTTCGAGGCTGGCCTGGTGGAATGGATGAGCGCCATGACCTATCAGGCGGCCTCGGGTGCCGGCGCGCAGAACATGCGCGAGTTGATCAAGCAAATGGGCGCGACCCACGCCGCTGTCGCCGATCAACTGGCCGACCCTGCCAGTGCCATCCTTGACATCGACCGCCGTGTCGCCGAAGCCATGCGCAGCGATGCCTACCCGACCGAGAACTTCGGCGTGCCGCTGGCCGGCAGCCTGATCCCGTGGATCGACAAGGAATTGCCGAACGGCCAGAGCCGGGAAGAGTGGAAGGCCCAGGCCGAGACCAACAAGATCCTCGGTCGCTTCAAGAGCCCGATCCCGGTGGACGGTATCTGCGTGCGCATTGGCGCCATGCGTTGCCACAGCCAGGCGCTGACCATCAAGCTGAACAAGGACGTGCCGATCGCCGATATCGAAGGGCTGATCAGCCAGCACAACCCCTGGGTCAAGCTGGTGCCGAACCAGAAAGAGATCAGCATGCAGGAACTGAGTCCGACCAAGGTCACCGGCACGCTGAATATCCCGGTGGGCCGTCTGCGCAAGCTGAACATGGGTTCGCAGTTCCTCGGTGCCTTCACCGTGGGCGACCAACTGCTGTGGGGGGCGGCCGAGCCGTTGCGGCGCATGCTGCGTATCCTGCTGGAGCGTTGATCCGCTGAGACTTTGAAAAAACCCGCGTCTCGTCAGATTCGCGGGTTTTTTTTGGTTTTCAGAGAGTTGCCGGATTACTTTGTGGGAGCGGAGCTTGCCCGCGAAGAGGGCCTTGAGATCGCTGAAAGCTTCGCGGGCAAGCTCCGCTCCCACAATTAGGGGGGAGGGCGGCCTTCAGTGGAGCAAACGGCGATAAATTGCCTGACCGCCGCGTCACGGGTAAAGTGCCGCTCCCCCCCCCCCCCCCGTTCCGCCTGAGGTCATC
This sequence comes from Pseudomonas sp. GW821-FHT04D07, assembly GCF_059420225.1. NCBI lineage: Bacteria > Pseudomonadati > Pseudomonadota > Gammaproteobacteria > Pseudomonadales > Pseudomonadaceae > Pseudomonas > Pseudomonas sp. GW821-FHT04D07. The sequence goes on along the minus strand of NZ_JBWKTH010000049.1, from coordinate 13,404 downwards.
CCATGAGCCAGTCCTTTGATATTGCCGTGATCGGCGCCACCGGCACCGTCGGCGAGACCCTGGTGCAGATCCTCGAAGAGCGCGATTTCCCGGTGGCCAACCTGCACCTGCTGGCCAGTAGCGAGTCGGCGGGGCACTCGGTGCCATTTCGGGGCAAGAACGTGCGGGTGCGCGAAGTCGACGAATTCGACTTCGGCAAAGTCCAGCTGGTGTTCTTCGCCGCCGGTCCCGCGGTGACCATCAGCTTTGCCCCGCGCGCGACGGCGGCGGGTTGCACGGTGATCGACCTGTCCGGCGCCTTGCCCGCGCCCCATGTGGTGCCGGAGGCCAATCCCGAGGTGCTGGCGGCCCTGGGCAAGCCGGTACAGGTCAGCAGCCCCAGCGCCGCGGCCACTGCATTGGCGGTGGTGCTGGCGCCGCTCAAGGGCCTGGACATCCAGCGGGTCACGCTGACCGCTTGCCTGGCGGTATCGAGCCAGGGGCGCGAGGCGGTGACCGAACTGGCCCGACAAACGGCGGAGTTGCTGAATGTTCGCCCGCTGGAGCCGCGCTTTTTCGACCGGCAGATGGCCTTTAACCTGTTGGCCCAGGTCGGTAAGCCGGATGCCCAGGGGCATGTGTCGCTGGAAAAACGCCTGGTCAGTGAACTACGTGAGTTGCTCGCGGCACCTTTGTTAAAAATTTCAGTGACTTGCATTCAAGCCCCGGTGTTTTTCGGCGATAGCTATAGTGTCTCTCTGCAAACCGCCACCGAAGTTGATCTGGCCGCTGTGAACGCTACGCTGGATGCGGCGCAGGGGATCGAGCTGGTAGAAGCGGGCGACTACCCGACGGCGGTGGGTGACGCGGTGGGGCAGGATGTGGTTTATGTCGGACGGGTGCGTCGCGGTGTGGACGACCCGTGCGAGCTGAATCTGTGGCTGACAGCCGACAATGTGCGCAAAGGTGCGGCATTGAACGCTGTGCAACTGGCAGAGCTGTTGATAAAAGACCTGCTGTAAAAGATACTTGGCGGCAATTTGCAGAATGATTCTAGCCTGACGCTATGCTCAGGCTGGTTGCTGGAGGTGAACCTGTCCTCGGGCATTTGCAAGGGCGTCGGCTGAAACCGCGCGCTGCGGCGATGATTTCAAGGGCGCGCACACTGCCGCAAGGCGGGCGACACCACCTTCTCGCTAGCCGAGGAATGCACAAACAAAGGAAGAGGCTATGGTTCAAGTTCGCAAACTGGTGTTAGCAATAGCGGCCGCTTCGGCGCTGTCTTCCGGTATGGCACACGCGCTTGGGCTTGGGGAAGTGACCCTCAAGTCAACTCTGAACCAGCCGTTGCTGGCGGAAATCGAATTGCAGGATGTCAGTGGCCTCAGCGCCTCGGATATCGTTCCGAGCCTTGCCTCGCCCCAGGCCTTCGCCGACGCCGGGGTCAGTCGCCAGGACTTTCTCAACGACCTGACCTTCACACCGGTGATCAACCCCAGCGGTCGCAGCGTGGTGCGGGTCACCTCGAGCAAGCCGCTGTCCGAAGCCTATGTGCGCTTCCTGGTGCAGGTGCAGTGGCCCAACGGTCGGCTGATGCGCGACTACAGCGTGCTGCTCGATCCGTCGAAATACACGCCGTCCGCCGATGCCGCCAAGCCCGCCGCCGCTGCCGCAAATGCGCCGGCCACGCCTGTCGCGCCGGTCACCGCGCCGACCAAGGCCAAGCAATACACCACCGGCCCCAAGGACACCTTGTGGGACATCGCCTTGAAGGAGAGCAACGGCGCTTCCGTGCAGCAGACCATGCTGGCGATCCAGGCGTTGAATCCGGGGGCTTTCCTTGACGGCAACATCAACCGCCTGAAGACCGGCCAGGTGCTGCGCCTGCCTGATCGCGTCGAAAGCCGCGCGTTGGCGCAGCCCAAGGCGATTGCCGAAGTGGCCGCGCAGAATGCCGCCTGGCGTGCGGGACGGCGCTCGGTGCATGCTGGCAAGCAACAGATCGATGCCACTCGGCACAAGGGCGCCGAGGGGGGGCCGGCCAAGGCCGCTGGCAAGGATAATTTGAGCCTGGTCTCCGCCGAGTCCGGGAAGAAACACGGCAAAGGCGCCGCTGGTGACAACAAGGCCTTGAACAACAAGCTGGCGGTGACCCAGGAAAGCCTGGACAGTACTCGTCGCGACAACGCCGAACTGAAAAGCCGGATGGAAGACCTGCAAAGCCAGCTGGACAAATTGCAGCGCCTGATTCAGCTGAAGAACGACCAGTTGGCCAAGCTGCAGGCCGAAGGCTCGACTGCCGCGCCAGCGGCCGGGCAACCGGCCAATGCCATGTCGGCCCAGCTCGCCGCCAAGCCGGAGGCAGTACCTGCCGCGCCTGTGGTGGCGCCGGCCGCCGATGCGGCCAAGCCACCGGTTGCAACGCCGATCCAGCCTGACACCGCCGTGCAAGAGCGCAAGCTCGATGATCTTCTGGCCAGTCCGATCCTGATGGGGCTGTTGGCCGGCTCCGTGGTGCTGGTGTTCCTCCTGCTCCTGCTGTTCCTGGCGCGTCGCCGCAAGGCCAAGCTGGAAGCGGAAAAGCACCTGCGTATGGCCCGGGCGTTAAACGAGGAAAGCGGCTTTTCCGAAGAGCTGGATATGCCTGAAAGCAGTTTCGAGGGTCTGGAGGTCCCTCCGCCCAGCGTAAAGCTGGCACCCGCTCCGGCCCCGGTCCCGGCCGCTGAGCGTCCTACCGATGTACTGGACCAGGCTAACCTGCATATCCAGCGCGGTCACCTGAATCAGGCGGCCGGCTTGCTCGAAGAAGCGGTGAAGTACGAGCCGCAGCGTACCGATGTGCGCCTGAAACTGATGGAAGTCTACGGCCAGCAGGGCGATCGTGATGCCTTCATCGCCCAGGAGCGGCAGTTGCCTGCCGGTCAGCACCTGGCCGAGGTCGAGCAGCTCAAGAGTCGCTTTCCGTCGATGATCGCCGTTGCCGCGGTGGCGGGTCTCGGGGCGGCGGCCGTAGCGGCTGAGTTGAGCGAGGACTATGTCAAGGAGTTGCTGGCCGATGAACCGCCGGCTCCAGCTCCAGTGCCAGCACCCGTGCCCGCTCCGGTTGCGGCGCCGGCACCCGTGGTGGCGGCGGATGATCTCTTCGACAGCGATTTCGACCTGAGCCTGGATGATCTCGAAGCGGTCTCGCCGACGGTGGTTGAGCCGGCCAAGGTGGAGCTGGATGACCTGCAACTGGACGACGACCTGAGTTTCGAGTCGATTCTGGGGCAGCAGGCCGGGGCCACGCCGACCCTGGATGACGATTTGAGTTTCGAGTCGGTCCTGGAACAGCAGGCACCGGCCAAGCCGGTCCTTGACGATCTGTCGGATTTCGATCTGGACCTGGATGGGGAAGCACCGCTGTCGACTTCGGCGGACGAGGACTTCCTGTTGAGCCTGACCGAAGACCTGAAGGACTCCGATGCCGAGGTCCCGACCTTGGGCGCGGGCGGCCTGGACGATCTGGACCTGCCGGCGGATTTCGATCTGGCGCTGGCGGACGAATTGGAGGCACACTCCGGCCCGAATGCCTTCACTGACGAACTGGATGACGTCAACGCCGAGCTGGATCGTCTGTCCCAGAGCCTGGAGCAGCCGCCACTGGCGACGCCAAGCCTGGCGGCTGACGAATTGCCCGAGGACGAGTCGTTCGACTTCCTGTCGGGCACTGACGAAGCGGCCACCAAGCTCGACCTGGCCCAGGCTTACATGGACATGGACGACAGCGACGGTGCGCGGGATATCCTCGCCGAAGTGCTGAGCGAAGGCAGTGAAGCGCAGAAAGCCGAAGCGCGGGAGATGCTCAAGCGTCTGGCTTGATCGACGCCTCAACAAAAAACGGCAGCCCCAGGGCTGTCGTTTTTGTTTGTGCTCAACGCGGTCGTTGTGGGAGCTGGCTTGCCGGCGATGGCGTCCGTAAGGTCAATGCTTGATGCGACGGGCCATTTCCTCGACGGTCTGCCAGGTCATGTGGCGGGCGTGCAGCATGCCTTCCAGGCTATAGGCCTGGCCGACGGCTTCCTTGTGGATCGCGTTCATTCATCAGGTCTCGGTAGAGAGGTTGTCGTTATTTACTTTTCTATATAGCGATAACCGGTCAGTCAGAGAATATCCGCCCGTGGGGTGAACTAAAAGTCCCTTGCGCATGGCGTCTCGGCTGGCTGGCCTTATAATGCCCGCCTTTGCGTCAACCAGCAGGCTGTGAGTTCTTGGCAAATATAGATAACCCGGCCGCCGAAATGGCGGCCGATGGCTTTTTCAGGATCGCCCTGGGCGTCGAGTACAAAGGTTCCCGCTATTGCGGCTGGCAGCGTCAGGCGTCCGGTGTGCTGACGGTGCAGCAGACCCTGGAAGAAGCTTTGTCGAAAGTGGCGGACTCGCCGGTTTCGCTGATGTGCGCCGGGCGCACCGATGCCGGCGTGCATGCCTGTGGCCAGGTGGTGCACTTCGATACCCGCGCCGAACGCTCGCTGAAGGCCTGGGTCATGGGCGCCAATATCAATCTGCCCCATGACGTCAGCGTCAGTTGGGCACAGGTGATGCCGGCGCATTTCCATGCGCGTTTCAAGGCGATCGCCCGGCGATATCGCTACGTGATCTACAACGACCAGATCCGTCCGGCCCATTTGAACCAGGAGATCACCTGGAACCACCGCCCGCTGGATGTCGAGCGCATGGCCGAGGCCGCCCGCCACCTGATCGGCACCCATGACTTCAGTGCGTTCCGTGCCGGCCAGTGCCAGGCCAAGTCACCGATCAAGGAAGTGCACCACCTGCGGGTCACCCGCCACGGCAAGATGATCGTCATCGATATCCGAGCCGGGGCCTTCCTGCATCACATGGTGCGCAATATCGCCGGGGTGCTGATGACCATCGGTGCCGGCGAGCGGCCGGTGGAGTGGGCCAGGGATGTCCTGGAAAGTCGGGTCAGGCGCACCGGCGGCGTCACCGCGCATCCATTCGGCCTGTATCTGGTGCAGGTGGAGTACCGCGACGAGTTCGCGCTGCCGCAGCGTTACATCGGGCCGCACTTTCTCACCGGCTTCTCGGAACTTGACGGCTGACGCCTGGAAAAGCATTTGTTACCATCCGGGACTTTCTCGGAAAACACCTGGGGTTGTTTACGACATGTCCGCCGTTCGCAGCAAAATCTGCGGGATTACCCGCATTGAAGATGCGTTGGCCGCCGTCGACGCCGGGGCCGACGCCATTGGCTTGGTGTTTTACGCCAAAAGCCCGCGGGCGGTGACGATCCAGCAGGCGCGGGCGATTATTGCCGCCTTGCCACCCTTCGTGACCACCGTCGGCCTGTTCGTCAATGCCAGCCGCTGCGAGTTGGGGGAGATCCTCGATGCGGTGCCGCTAGACCTGTTGCAGTTCCATGGCGATGAAACCCGCGAGCAATGCGAAGGTTATCACCGTCCCTATATCAAGGCGTTGCGGGTCAAGGCTGGTGATGATATCGCCGCGGCCTGCGCGGCTTACCCGAGTGCCAGCGGGATTCTCCTCGATACCTATGTGGAAGGAGTTCCCGGGGGAACTGGCGCGGCATTCGACTGGTCTCTGGTACCACCGGGCCTGGGCAAGCCGATCATTCTCGCCGGCGGCTTGACCGCCGACAACGTGGCCGAGGCCATCGCCCGGGTCAAACCCTATGCCGTGGATGTCAGCGGCGGGGTGGAGCAGGGCAAGGGCATCAAGGATCGTACAAAGATCGAGGCGTTCATGCGGGCCGTACGCGGTTGCGCGGCGCCAATGTGACGGCTGGCAGCCTGCCGCCGTCCATGCATACCGCCGCAGAAAACAGGCGGGCCCGGTTGTCCGACGGGCCGAAAACGAATTGGAGAAAGAAAGCATGAGCAACTGGTTAGTAGACAAACTGATCCCTTCGATCATGCGTTCCGAGGTGAAGAAAAGCTCGGTGCCTGAAGGTCTGTGGCACAAGTGCCCATCGTGCGATGCGGTGCTCTATCGTCCGGAGCTGGAAAAGACCCTGGACGTCTGCCCCAAGTGCAACCACCACATGCGCATTGGCGCCCGTGCCCGTATCGATATCTTCCTCGACGCCGAAGGCCGCGTCGAGCTGGGTGCGGACCTGGAGCCGGTGGACCGCCTGAAGTTCCGTGACGGCAAGAAGTACAAGGACCGCCTGAGCGCGGCCCAGAAGCAGACCGGCGAAAAAGACGCCCTGGTCTCCATGAGCGGCACCCTGCTGGGTATGCCGGTGGTGGTTTCCGCCTTTGAATTCTCGTTCATGGGTGGCTCCATGGGGGCCATCGTCGGCGAGCGTTTCGTACGTGCCGCCAACTACGCCCTGGAAAACCGTTGCCCGATGATCTGCTTCGCCGCTTCCGGTGGTGCGCGGATGCAGGAAGCGCTGATTTCCCTGATGCAGATGGCCAAGACTTCGGCCGTGCTGGCGCGCTTGCGTGAAGAAGGCCTGCCGTTCATCTCGGTGTTGACCGACCCGGTCTACGGCGGTGTTTCCGCGAGTCTGGCGATGCTTGGCGATGTGATCGTCGGCGAACCCAAGGCGTTGATCGGCTTCGCCGGCCCGCGCGTGATCGAGCAGACCGTGCGCGAGAAGCTGCCGGAAGGCTTCCAGCGCAGCGAGTTCCTGCTGGAACACGGTGCCATCGACATGATCATTGCCCGCCAGGAGCTGCGTCCACGCCTGGGCAATTTGCTCGCCCAGATGATGGGCCTGCCGACGCCCGAGTACATCGCCCTGCCTGTTGAGCCTGTCATTGTCCCGCCGGTGCCTGCAAGCCTATGACCGAACGTACCCTGGGCGAGTGGCTCGCCTACCTGGAGCAATTGCACCCATCGGCTATCGACATGGGGCTGGAGCGCTCGCAAGAGGTAGCGAACCGCATGGGGCTGGGCAAGCCGGCGCCTCGGGTAGTGACCGTGACCGGGACCAATGGCAAGGGTTCGACCTGCGCCTTTGTCGCTTCGTTGCTGCAAGCGCAGGGGCTCAAGGTCGGCGTCTATAGCTCGCCGCACCTGCTGCGCTACAACGAGCGTGTGCAGATCAACGGGGTCGAGGCGACGGACGCGCAGCTGTGCGCGGCCTTCGCTGCGCTTGACGCCGGACGTGGCGAGACTTCCCTGACCTATTTCGAGATGGGCACTCTGGCCGCGCTCTGGCTGTTCGAGCGCTCGGGCCTGGATGTGGTGGTGCTGGAAGTCGGCCTGGGCGGACGCCTGGACACGGTCAACGTGGTCGATGCCGACCTGGCGCTGGTGACCAGCATCGGTGTGGATCATGCTGACTACCTGGGTAACACCCGTGAGTCGGTGGCCTTCGAAAAGGCCGGGATCTTCCGTCCGGGCGCGCCTGCGCTGTGTGGTGACCTGAGCCCGCCGCAACCGCTGCTGGACAAGGCCCGCGAGCTGGGCAGCCCGTTCTTCCTGCGCGGTCGGGATTTCGATCTCGGCCTGACCGATGCAAACTGGCAGTGGCGTGGCGTTGATCGTCAGGGCCAGGTCGTCGAGCTGCGCGATTTGCCGCTGCTTGACCTGCCCATGGAAAACGCCGCCCTGGCCCTGCAGGCCTACCTGCTGATGGATCTGCCCTGGCAGCCGGAGCGGATTGCCCAGGCGCTGCAAGACACCCGTATGGTCGGTCGGCTGGATCGGCGTAAGCTGACCTGGCAAGGCAAGTCCCTCAGCCTGATGCTGGACGTGGGGCATAATCCCCATGCCGCGGAATACCTGGCCGAGCGTCTGGCGCGCAGTCCCCTGAAGGGGCGGCGCCTGGCGGTGTTCGGGCTGTTGTCGGACAAGGACCTTGAGGGTGTGGTTGCACCGCTTGAGCGACATGTCCAGCATTGGGCGGTGACGCCGTTGCAGACTCCGCGCAGTCGCCCGGCCATTGACCTGCAGGCCGCCTTGGCGGCCCGTGGTGCGTCGCTGAACGTTTACGAGAGTGTCGCCGCTGCGCTGGAGGGGCAATGTGCCCAGGCCACGGCCGATGACGAGATTCTGTTGTTCGGATCGTTTTTTTGTGTTGCCGAGGCGCTGGAGTGGCTGGCCCGGCGCGCCACGGAGGAGGCTGCCAATGGCAATGCTGGATAAAGCGTACAAGCAACGGATGGTCGGCGCGCTGGTGCTGGTGGCGTTGGCGGTGATCTTCCTGCCGATGCTGTTTTCCCGCCAGGACGAGCAGCGCCAGGTTCGCGTCGAGGCACCGACGGCTCCCCAGCTCTCGGCGTTACCGCAGGTCAAGGTCGAGCCGGTGCCGGTTCCCGAGCCACAGGCATTGCCCCAGGAACCGGTTCCGGGCGATGACGAGGAGACCCCGGTGCCTGTCGCACCAGCACCGGCAGCCAAGTCCGTCGCTCCAGTCGCGGTGGCCAAGCCCGCGCCTGCCCCCGCTGCTGTCGCCAAGCCAGCTCCGGCACCGACGCAAACGCCGGCCCAGGTGGTCGCGGTGGCGCCGTCCAAGCTCGATACCACGCAAAATCGCGTGGATCCCAACGGCCTGCCGATCAGTTGGTCGGTGCAGTTGGCCAGCTTGTCCAGTCGCGACAGTGCCGAAAGCCTGCAAAAGACCCTGCGCAGCCAGGGCTACAACGCCTATATCCGTTCTTCCGATGGCAAGAACCGGGTCTTTGTCGGTCCGCTGATCGAGCGTGCCGAGGCCGATCGGCTGCGTGATCTGCTGGGCCGTCAGCAGAATCTGAAGGGTTTTGTCGTGCGTTTCCAACCAGAACGCGGTTAAGTCCGCGGCTTTGTATCGAAATGCTCTGACAATCGCCTTACCAGTGGGGCGGCGCTCTGCTAAAATGCGCCGCCTTATCCGTCTGTAGGCTGCACTGTGCCATTTACCTGGGTTGACTGGGCGATTATTGCGATAATCGTCGTTTCTGCGTTGATCAGCTTGAGCCGTGGTTTCGTCAAGGAAGCCCTGTCCCTGCTCACCTGGATCATTGCCGGCGCGGTCGCCTGGATGTTCGGTGGCTCGTTGTCCGTGTACCTGACCGACTATATCCAGACACCTTCGGCGCGCGTGATCGCGGGCTGTGCAATCATGTTCGTTGCCACCCTGCTGGTGGGTGCCATGATCAACTACCTTATCGGCGAACTGGTTCGCGTCACCGGCCTGTCCGGGACCGATCGCTTCCTCGGCATGGCCTTCGGCGCCGCGCGTGGCGCGCTGCTGGTGGTGGTGGCCGTCGGGCTGCTGAGCCTGGGGCCGGTCCAGCAGGATTCGTGGTGGCGCAGCTCGCAGCTCGTGCCAAAATTTCTATTGGTCGCCGACTGGTCCAAGAACCTCATCCTGGGGTGGAGCAGTCAGTGGCTAGCCAGCGGAATCAGCGTACCCGCTGACCTTCCGTTCAAGGAACATCTCTTGCCGGCCAAAACGCCTCAGTAAGGGCTGTTCAGTTCAGATTCATTAAGTAGGGGTTGCGTCGCATGTGTGGCATCGTCGGTATCGTCGGTAAGTCGAACGTCAATCAGGCGCTGTATGACGCGCTAACCGTGCTCCAGCACCGCGGCCAGGACGCTGCCGGTATCGTGACCAGCCATGACGGCCGGTTATTCCTGCGCAAGGACAACGGCCTGGTCCGCGATGTATTCCATCAGCGGCACATGCAGCGCCTGGTCGGACACATGGGTATCGGCCACGTGCGCTACCCGACAGCCGGCAGCTCGACCTCGGCTGAAGCTCAGCCGTTTTATGTCAACTCGCCGTATGGCATCACCCTGGCGCACAACGGCAACCTGACCAACGTCGAACAGTTGGCCAAGGAAATCTACGAGTCCGATCTGCGCCACGTCAACACCAACTCCGACTCGGAAGTGTTGCTCAACGTGTTCGCCCACGAGTTGGCCCAGCGCGGCAAGCTGCAACCGACCGAAGAGGATGTGTTCGCCGCAGTGACTGACGTGCACAACCGTTGCGTTGGCGGCTATGCGGTGGTGGCGATGGTGACCGGCTACGGTATCGTCGGTTTCCGCGACCCCCATGGCATCCGTCCGATCGTGTTCGGTCAGCGTCACACCGACGAAGGCGTCGAATACATGATCGCCTCCGAGAGCGTGTCCCTGGACGTACTCGGCTTCACCCTGATCCGCGACCTGGCACCGGGCGAAGCGGTCTACATCACCGAAGACGGCAAGCTGCACACCCGTCAGTGCGCGACCAACCCGTCGCTGACCCCGTGCATCTTCGAACACGTCTACCTGGCGCGTCCGGACTCGATCATCGACGGCGTGTCGGTGTACAAGGCGCGTCTGCGCATGGGCGAGAAGCTGGCGGAGAAGATCCTGCGCGAGCGTCCGCAGCACGACATCGACGTGGTCATCCCGATCCCGGACACCAGCCGTACCTCGGCCCTGGAACTGGCGAACCATCTGGGCGTGAAGTTCCGCGAAGGCTTTGTGAAGAACCGCTATATCGGTCGGACCTTCATCATGCCGGGCCAGGCCGCGCGGAAGAAATCCGTGCGCCAGAAGCTCAATGCCATCGAGCTTGAATTCCGTGGCAAGAACGTCATGCTGGTGGACGACTCCATCGTTCGCGGCACCACCTGCAAGCAGATCATCCAGATGGCCCGCGAAGCCGGCGCGAAGAACGTCTACTTCTGCTCGGCGGCCCCGGCGGTGCGTTATCCGAACGTCTACGGCATCGATATGCCGAGTGCCCACGAATTGATCGCGCACAACCGCACAACCCAGGATGTGGCTGATCTGATCGGCGCCGACTGGCTGATCTACCAGGACCTGCCGGACCTGATCGAGGCCGTCGGTGGCGGCAAGGTCAAGATCGAAAATTTCGATTGCGCGGTGTTTGACGGCAAGTACGTCACCGGCGACATCGACGAGCATTACCTGGCCAAGATCGAGCAGGCGCGTAACGATGCGTCCAAGGTCAAGACCCAGGCGGTCAGTGCGATCATCGACCTGTACAACAACTGAGTGAAAGCCAGCTCCGGGGTTGGAATGCGCTCCTGATAACACTGCAACCCGTGTAGGAGCCGGCTTGCCGGCGATGGCGATGCAGGATTCAGCACCGCTATCGCTGGCAAGCCAGCTCCTACAGGACCTCATCGCCCCCCCGGCGGTTTTGTATCCTCCAAAAAATCGAACAAGGAGTGGCAGCATGAGTCAGGAATGGGATGCCGGTCGGCTGGACAGCGATCTCGAAGGCGTGGCCTTCGACACCCTGGCCGTCCGTGCCGGTCAGCACCGCACGCCGGAAGGCGAGCACGGCGACCCGATGTTCTTCACTTCCAGCTACGTGTTCCGCACCGCTGCCGATGCGGCGGCGCGTTTCGCCGGGGAAGTGCCGGGCAACGTCTATTCGCGCTACACCAACCCCACCGTGCGTTCGTTCGAAGAGCGTATCGCGGCCCTGGAAGGGGCTGAGCAAGCAGTCGCCACCGCCACCGGCATGGCCGCCATCATGGCCGTGGTCATGAGCCTGTGCAGTGCTGGCGACCATGTGTTGGTCTCGCGCAGTGTGTTCGGCTCCACCATCAGTTTGTTCGAGAAGTACTTCAAGCGCTTCGGCGTTGAAGTCGACTACGTGCCATTGGCCGAGCTGTCCGGCTGGGACGCGGCGATCCGGCCGAATACCAGGCTGCTGTTCGTCGAGTCGCCGTCCAATCCGTTGGCCGAGCTGGTGGACATCGCCGCCTTGGCCGAAATCGCCCACGCCAAGGGGGCGATGCTGGTGGTCGACAACTGCTTCTGCACGCCGGCCCTGCAACAGCCGTTGAAGCTGGGCGCGGACATCGTCGTGCATTCGGCGACCAAGTTTATCGACGGCCAGGGCCGTTGCATGGGTGGCGTGGTCGCCGGGCGTGGCGAGCAGATGAAGGAAGTCGTCGGTTTCCTGCGCACCGCCGGGCCGACCCTCAGCCCGTTCAACGCCTGGATCTTCCTCAAGGGCCTGGAAACTCTGAACCTGCGTATGCGCGCCCACTGTGCCAATGCCCAGGCTTTGGCCGAGTGGCTGGAGCAGCAGGACGGCATCGAGAAGGTCCATTACGCCGGTCTCAAGAGCCATCCACAGCACGAACTCGCCCAGCGTCAGCAACGCGGCTTCGGTGCGGTGGTGAGTTTCGAGGTCAAGGGCGGTAAAGAGGGCGCCTGGCGCTTTATCGACGCCACTCGACTGATCTCGATCACCGCCAACCTGGGGGACAGCAAGACCACCATCACTCACCCGAGCACCACCTCCCACGGCCGTCTGGCGCCGCAGGAGCGTGAAGCCGCGGGGATTCGCGACAGCCTGATCCGTGTCGCCGTCGGCCTTGAAGATGTAGCCGACCTGCAAGCCGACCTGGCCCGCGGGTTGGCGGCCTTGTGATCGAGTGGTCCCTGGACGCGGCCGTTGCCAACAACGGCCGCGTCGCCCTGGTCACGGGCGCGGCGCGCGGCATCGGCCTGGGGATTGCGGCCTGGTTGATCAGTGAAGGCTGGCAGGTGGTGCTCACCGATCTCGATCGTGGTCGTGGCGCCAAGGTCGCCCGGGTCCTGGGTGAGAATGCCCGTTTCATTGGCATGGACGTGGCTGACGAAGCCCAGGTGATCCAGGGGGTCGCCGAAGTACTGGGGCGTTTCGGCCGGATCGATGCCCTGGTGTGCAACGCGGCGATTGCCGATCCGCACAACATCACCCTGGAAAGCCTCGACCTGGCGCACTGGAATCGTGTGCTGGCGGTCAATCTCAGTGGGCCGATGTTGCTGGCCAAGCACTGTGCGCCTTATCTGCGTGCCCACTGCGGTGCGATCGTCAACCTGGCCTCTACCCGTGCGGCACAGTCGGAGCCCGACAGCGAAGCCTATGCCGCGAGCAAGGGTGGCCTGTTGGCCCTGACCCATGCCCTGGCCATCAGCCTCGGCCCGGAGATTCGCGTCAATGCGGTCAGCCCGGGCTGGATCGATGCGCGTGATCCTTCGCGGCGTCGGGCCGAGCCGTTGAGCGACGCCGATCATGCCCAGCATCCGGCAGGCCGGGTCGGGACGGTCGAGGATGTGGCGGCGCTGGTGGCGTGGCTGTTGTCGAGGAGTGCGGGGTTTGTCACCGGCCAGGAATTTGTGGTCGACGGCGGCATGAGCCGCAAGATGGTCTACCGCTAGGAGCGAGCGTGCTCGCGATGGACGTCAACGATAACGCGGGAAGTCTGCTAGCCCGCAGTGTTTGGGCTACCATCGCGAGCAAGCTCGCTCCTACAGAGAGCAGGGCTTGATGGCCTTGGCTGTGACACGAATCGGTCTTTTTATGAAAAACTTCAAGCAGGCTATTGACTTAGGTCCGCTATCTGCGTAAATTTCGCGGCCTCAACGAAGCAAAGGGTGATTAGCTCAGCTGGGAGAGCATCTGCCTTACAAGCAGAGGGTCGGCGGTTCGATCCCGTCATCACCCAC
>NZ_JBWKTH010000048.1:0-28388 GCF_059420225.1 Pseudomonas sp. GW821-FHT04D07 | reverse complement strand
GTGTGAGTCCCGGTGTAAAGAAGGGGAGTCCTGACCTGCCTGTATCAGGGTCCCCGAAAGCGTTTGGGACTCGTCGCGGTGAGCGGTGTGAGTCCCGGTGTAAAGAAGGGAAGTCCCGGCCTGCCTGTACCAGGGTTCCCGAAAACGTCTGGGCTCGTCGCGGTGAGCGGTATGAGCCCGGTGTAAAGAAGGGGAGTCTCGGCCTGCCTGTACCGGGGTCCCCGAAAGCGTTTGGGACTCGTCGCGGTGCGCGGTGTGAGTCCCGGTGTAAAGAAGGGGAGTCCCTGACCTGCCTGTATCAGGGTCCCCAAAACTGGGTTGTACTGGGGTTATTGCAGGGCGCGTGCCAGGTTTTGAAAAGATGCCAATGTTCGTCTCGATAATTTTCAAGATGTGTCTGAAAGCCCCGGGATACGGGGGCTTTCCGCTGGCGCGGGAAAACGCGGATGACGCTTGCGCGGCCTGATTCTCTGCTCGATAGCGGTTCAAGGCGCATTGCCGTGGTGCACAGCTCTCTATTGTGGGAGCTGGCTTGCCGGCGATGAGGCCGGTGAGTCTTGCATCGATCTTGCGGACGCCATCGCCGGCAAGCCAGCTCCTACAGTGGTCCGTGTTAGTGCCACTTATATGCAGGGCATAAAAAACCCTCTGCAGCCTGGCTGTAGAGGGTTTGGTTTGAAGCGACGGATCAACCCTCGTCGCTGTCGTCCTCATCGCCGCCATCGACCTTCATGCCCAGCTCCTTGATCTTGCGAGTCAAGGTGTTGCGACCCCAGCCCAGCAGCACGGCGGCGTCGCGACGGCGGCCGGCGGTGTGCTTGAGGGCCGTCTCGATCATGATCCGCTCGAAACTCGGCACGGCGCTGTCCAGCAGGCTGGATTGCCCGCGGGCCAGTGCCTGGTCGGCCCATTGGCGCAGCGCCTGCTCCCAGTTGGTCACTGGCGCCGAATCCTGCGGCAGGTTCAGCAGCTCCGGTGGCAGGTCGCTGATATGCACCTCGCGCCCAGACGCCATCACGGTGATCCAGCGGCAAGTGTTCTCCAGCTGACGGACGTTGCCTGGCCACGGCAGGTTCTTCAGGTATTCCTCGGTTTCCGATTTCAGCAGCTTCGGCTCCACCGACAACTCCTGGGCGGCGCGGGCGAGGAAGTGCTTGGCCAGGGTCGGGATGTCTTCGCGACGGTCCGACATCCGCGGGATATGGATGCGGATCACATTGAGGCGATGGAACAAGTCTTCACGGAATTTGCCGGCGTGAACCAGGGTTTCCAGGTTCTGGTGGGTCGCGGCGATGATGCGCACGTCGACCTTGACCGGCGTATGCCCGCCGACCCGGTAGAACTCGCCGTCGGCCAGCACCCGCAGCAGGCGGGTCTGGGTGTCGGCCGGCATGTCGCCGATCTCGTCGAGGAACAGGGTGCCGCCATCGGCTTGTTCGAAACGCCCGCGCCGCAGGTTGGCCGCGCCGGTAAAGGCGCCTTTTTCATGGCCGAACAGCTCGGACTCCATCAGGTCCTTGGGAATCGCCGCCATGTTCAAGGCGATGAACGGTTGCGCCGCCCGTGGACTGTGGCGGTGCAGGGCATGGGCCACCAGTTCCTTGCCGGTGCCGGATTCGCCATTGATCAACACCGTGATGTTGGAGTGGCTGAGGCGCCCGATGGCGCGAAACACTTCCTGCATCGCCGGCGCTTCGCCGATGATTTCCGGGGTCCGGGTCAAGGTCGGCGCCACGTCCATGCCTTGCTGTTCCTGGGCATGCTGGTTGGCGCGCTTGACCAGTGACACCGCTTCATCGACGTCGAACGGCTTGGGCAGGTATTCGAACGCGCCGCCCTGGTAGGACGCCACCGCGCTGTCGAGGTCGGAATGGGCGGTCATGATAATCACCGGCAGGCGCGGGTGCTGCTCGCGAATCCGCGCCAACAGGTCCAGGCCACTGGCGCCGGGCATGCGGATGTCGGAGATGATCACATCCGGCTGCTGACGGACCAGGCGGCTCATTACGCCATCGGCACTGTCGAAGCTCTGGGTGGTCATCCCTTCCTGTTGCAGGGCTTTTTCCAGGACCCATCGGATAGAACGGTCGTCATCGACGATCCACACGGTTTCACTACGGCTCATGTCGATGTGGCTCCTTGTTCCAGTGGCAGAAAGATCGAGAACGTGGTGTGGCCGGGGTGGCTCTCACACTCGATCAGGCCCTGGTGCTGGCTGATGATGTTCTGGGTAATGGCCAGGCCTAGCCCGGTACCGTCCGGGCGGCCGCTGACCATGGGATAGAAGATGGTTTCCTGCAGCTCGGCGGGAATCCCCGGGCCGTTGTCGATGATCTCGATCTTGGTCACCAGGCGATGGCGCACATGGCCGATGGTGAACTGGCGGATTGCCCGGGTGCGCAGGCTGATGCGGCCCAGGCGCAGCTCGTTCTGGCTGCTGATGGCCTGCATGGCGTTGCGCACGATGTTGAGTACGGCCTGGATCATCTGTTCACGATCGATCAGCACATCGGGAATACTCGGGTCATAGTCGCGCACCAGATTGATGCAGCCTTGGCTTTCGGCTTCCACCAGGCTGCTGACGTGTTCCAGCACTTCGTGGACATTGGTCATCGCCAGGGACGGCAACTTGTTCGAGCCGAGCATGCGGTCCACCAGATTGCGCAGGCGATCGGCCTCTTCGATGATGACGTTGGTGTAGTCCTTCAGACTTTCTTCCGGCAGCTCGCGGGCCAGCAACTGCGCGGCGCCGCGAATCCCGCCCAGGGGGTTCTTGATTTCGTGGGCCAGGCCGCGCACCAGCATCTTGGTGGTTTCCTGCTTGGACAGCTGCGCCTCTTCCTTGGTGATCCGCAACAGGCGGTCACGCGGGTGCACTTCCAGCAGCAGGAGGGTCTCGCCCTGGCTGAGAATCGGGGTCACGGCGTAGTCGACGGTCAGGGTCTGGCCGGTCAGCGCCGTGAGCATGGCTTCGCGCTTGGTGAACGGGTGCGCCTGTTCCACGGCTTGGCGCAGGGAGTTCAAGGCCTCGACCGACTCGGTGAACAGTTCGCTGATGAACTGGCCATGGCTGCGCTGGCCGCTGATGGCCAGGAGCATTTCCGCCGCCGGGTTCATGTACTCCAGACGCAATTCGGCGTTGAGCAGGATGGTAGCGGTGGTCAGGTTGTCGAGTAACAGTCTGTGCAAGGCGTCGCTGATGGTCATGGGGACCTCTTTTGGAGCATGGCAAACGGGGCCGGTCCCGATTTGCGCGCGCGAACAAGGCGCCGATACAAGGAAAATGCAAAAACCAAACCAAGGCTCCGAAAAGAAGCGCGAATTGCCTGAAATGGGCGTTTCAGGCGCGATTGAGTGGCGTTCTGCCAGGTTCGGCGGGTACTTTCGAACCAAAATGGGTTTTGGTTCGGGCGAGTGTGCAGTTTAGTGCACCAATGTGGTGCCCTGGTTGGCGCAGCTCAAAGGAAGGGAAAAATGCTGCTGCTTTCTTCTGCGGGCTTGTCCGCCAGCGGGCATTCCGGCCGCTGGCCGTAGTCGGCGAGCTGGCAGGGGTTGGCCTGGCGTTTCTGCGCCAACGAGATGCGGACCATCTGGAAGGGTTGGTTGGCGGTACGTTCGGCGATCCGTCCCTGGTCGTCGAGGATCTCCACCGCGAGCTGGTGGCTGCCGCGGTCGATGTTGTTCAGGGCAAACACCGGACTGGGGCCGGGCGCCGCGGTGGGTTTGCCGTCCAGCAGCAGGCGATAGGTATGCCCGGGCATCAGCCCGGGTTCGCTGGTGACGCTGACAATCAGGTTGCCTTCGGTGCTACGGATGGTGGCATCGGGGTCCGGCACCAGGATACGTAGCATCTGGTAATGGGAGATCGGCCGGGCCTTGGGCTTTTCCGGCGTGGCTGGCGAAGGTCGCGGGGCCGTCGGTGTCAGCGACAGGCGATTGACCGGCGGCAGGGGCACCGCTTTGGCGCCGGCACGGTGCTGGTCGGTGAAGACCCGATTGCCCTGGCTGTCGGTGTAGGTATAGATCTCGGCCAGCGCCGAGCCGGCGCAAAGCGTCATGAGCAGCGGCAGCAGGCGGATGAAAGCTCGAATCATGAGTGGCTCAAGGCTTGTGCACCCGCTGGACGGTAAAAGGCACGATGGCGCTTTGCTGCACGACCTGTTCGCCCGCCAGAACCTGGACGCCGAGGGTGTGGTCACCGCGGTCGATATTCACCAGTTGCAGGCGCGGCACATTGCTCGGCTGGCCGTAGGGCGCGCCGTCGAGCACCAGGCGCAGCAGATGCTGGCGTTGCAGGCGCGGCTCCATCTTCACGCCGACGGTAAAGGTGCCGTTATTGGCGCGCAGAGCTTCCTGGGTCGGGATGTCCGTCAATTCCAGGGTGCTGTAGGCCGCGCCAGTATTGGCCGGTTTCGCCGCCGAGGTCGCCGGTGTGGGTATCGCCGGCGTGTTCGACTGCTGCAGGCCCACGCTGTTGAGCGGCGGCAGTTCCACGGTCTGTGCGGCGGCACCGTCGGGCGGCTGGTTGCTATAGGCCGTGTTGCCGTTGGCATCGGTGTACTTGTAGATCTGTGCGGCGGCTGGCAAGGCGACAGCCACTAGCAGCAAGAGAAGGCTTCGACCCATGGGCGCTCCCGATAATGGTCCTGGCGGTGACAGCTCGCCCAGATGCTTCAGGGTGTCAGCATAGAGCACAACCTTCAACGGCTTCAGCGCCCGCTGAGGCACAACTCGCCCACGGCGCGGATCAACGCCAGGTCATGGATCTCGTCGGTGCTCAGGATCTGGCGCTCCTGGGCCAGCCAGGTCGGGCACTGCGGGTCCTGTCGGGAGGCGGCAAAGGCGGCGTAGTGTTGCAGCAGGCGGACTTGCAGTTGGTCGAGGGCCGGGCGGATCTGCTTCACCAGGTCGGGCCGGGCGATGGTCGGGGCCTTGCCCGCGGCGTGCCACTTGGCTAGCAGGGCGTATTGCACCAGCTTGTTGGCTTCGATCTGGGCGGCGAGGAATTGGCTGACGTCTTCAGGGTTGAGCTGGTAGGTGGCGGCCTGTTGCGCGGCGTTGGCGATGACTTGCTGCTCGCGCTGGCTGTCCTGGATCGGTTTGCCGCTGTCCCATTTGGTCAGGGCGACCTGATCGGCGATCTCCAGGCGTTCGCTCACGGCCTGGAGCAGGGGCGCCAGGGACGCGGGTGCTGGCGTGGTGTTCGGGGTTGCGGCGCAGGCGCCGGTGCTGAGAAGGATAAGCAGCAGCGGGCTGGCAAGGCGTTTTTTCAGGTGCATGGAGCGAGCTTCGTCCGGAAGGTGGGCACAGGGCCTTGAGTAAACGTCACAAGCGCGGCCTGGCGCCAGCTTCTTTTCATGAAAAAATGTCGACGTGTCCCGGGATGCCATTCGCGGCGGGGATCTTGAAAGCACCACAAAACCTGTGAGCTGGCTTGCCGGCGATGGGGCCGGCAAGCCTTGCATCACCCTCGCGGACGCCATCGCCGGCAAGCCAGTTCCTACAGGGCTCAGAGGTCCGATTCCGAGAGCGGCACGCCCTCGGTGCCGGCATAGAACACCAGCAGGTCCACCGGAACCGCACCGGTCTTGGCGCGATGCTGGATGTTGACCAGCGCCGCTATTGTGTCGCCCTGTTTCAATAGCGTGTTATGGCCGCCTTCCCGGGTCTCGACCCACACTTCGCCCGACAGGATGTAGGCGGCGCTGGGAATCGGATGGATGTGCCAGCCCAGTTCAGTGTCGGCCGGGATATTGACCTGCAGCAGGGTCAGTTCCGGTGGCCCCTTGGGATAGCGTTCGTAAGGTGTGCCGTCCCAGGAGCTCGTGCTGCGCAGCAGCACCTGGGCGGAGGGCAGGGGCGGGGTTGGTGGCTTGGGTGTCGAGATCGATATCATGTGCTGGTTTCCAGGTTAACGTCCTTGTACCGCGCGTTACACGCGATGCCTGTGGTTCCCGTCACGAGGTCGGGGGTCCAAGTTAACGCCGTGCCGCACCGTCCTGCCAGCCTTGAAACGTTTCAAGAAATCTCGATTTTTGCCCATGAAAAAGGCCACCCGAAGGTGGCCTTTTGTTACGTCGCTTGCGCGAGCGTGACTGGATCAGCAGCTGTAGTACAGCTCGTATTCCAGTGGGTGTACGAAGGTGCGGACCTTGATTTCTTCTTCGCTTTTCAGCTCGATGTAGGTATCGATGAAGTCGTCGCTGAATACGCCGCCTTTGGTCAGGAACGCGCGACCTTTGTCCAGCTCTTCCAGGGCTTCTTTCAGGCTACCGCAAACCTGTGGGATTTCCTTGGCCTCTTCAGGCGGCAGGTCATACAGGTTTTTGTCAGCTGCATCGCCAGGGTGGATCTTGTTCTGGATACCGTCCAGGCCGGCCATCATCAGTGCGGCGAAGGCCAGGTAAGGGTTGGCAGCCGGATCCGGGAAGCGTGCTTCGATACGACGAGCTTTAGGGCTGTTGACGTAAGGAATGCGGATCGAGGCGGAACGGTTGCGTGCCGAGTAGGCCAGCATCACTGGAGCTTCGAAACCTGGGACCAGACGCTTGTAGGAGTTGGTCGACGGGTTGGTGAAGCCGTTCAGGGCCTTGCCGTGCTTGATGATGCCGCCGATGAAGTACAGGGCGGTGTCGGACAGGCCGGCATAACCTTCGCCAGCGAAGGTGTTCTTGCCATCTTTGGAGATGGACATGTGAACGTGCATACCCGAGCCGTTATCGCCGTACAGCGGTTTTGGCATGAAGGTCGCGGTACGGCCGTAGGCATCCGCCACGTTGTGTACGCAGTACTTCAGGGTCTGGACTTCGTCAGCCTTGTTGACCAGGGTGTTGAACTTCACACCGATTTCGTTCTGGCCGGCAGTCGCCACTTCGTGGTGGTGAACTTCGACGGTCTGGCCCATCTCTTCCAGTGCGTTGCACATGGAGGTACGGATTTCGTGGTCGTGGTCGAACGGTGGAACCGGGAAGTAGCCGCCTTTGATACCTGGACGGTGGCCTTTGTTGCCGCCTTCCACGTCCTGGTCGGACATCCACGAACCTTGTTCGGAGAAGATCTTGAACATGGAACCGGAGATGTCGGACTTGAACTTGACCGAATCGAAGATGAAGAACTCAGGCTCAGGACCGAAGAACGCAGTGTCGCCGATACCGGTCGACTTCAGGTATTCCTCGGCGCGACGGGCGATCGCGCGTGGGTCGCGGTCGTAGCCCTGCATGGTCGAAGGCTCGATCACGTCGCAGACCAGGATCAGGGTCGGCTCTTCGGTGAACGGGTCGAGTACGGCGGTGTTGTCATCCGGCATCAGGATCATGTCGGAGGCTTCGATGCCTTTCCAGCCGGAGATGGAGGAGCCGTCGAACATTTTGCCGATTTCGAAGAATTCGTCATCCAGTGCATCACGGGCCGGCATGGTCACGTGGTGCTGAGTGCCTTTGGTATCAGTGAAGCGCAGATCAATCCATTTAACGTCATGATCTTTGATGAGTTGAACCGACTTCGACATGGTGTCCTCCGGGTGGCTTCGGGCTGGGTAGTGGAGTTAGCCCTGGAAAGAGTGGTGATGCCGGCGCGAATATCGGCCAAGGCAACCTGCCTCACAAGAGAGCAAATTGCATGCCAGTGCCCCGCGATGGGTTTTTTGCCCCAATCTCAAGCGTTGCAGCGAGCATAGGAGAATTTCTGGGCGTTTGTTGCACCATTATGAGTCTAAAATAATTGATGACGACCTGTTTTGGTGCGTGCAAAACCGTCCGCACAATAACTGGTTAAACCTTGAGCAATTTCCGCTATAATCCGCGCCCCCCTTTTTCGGCTGGCCCTTCGCGCGCTGTTTTCATGAAACTTATCGTAAAAGTCTTCCCCGAAATCACCATTAAAAGCCGCCCTGTCCGGATGCGTTTCATCCGCCAGTTGGCCAAGAACATCCGTACCGTGCTCCGTGATCTGGACCCGGCCGTGGTGGTGAACGGCGTGTGGGACAACCTCGAGCTGGAAACCGCGCTGAGCGAGCCCAAGGCCTTGCTGGAGCTGACCGAGCGCCTGTGTTGCATGCCGGGCATCGCGCATTTCCTGCAGGTCGACGAATACCCGTTGGGCGACTTCGACGACATCACCGCCAAGTGCAAGCAGCACTTCGGCGCGGCCCTGCCCGGGAAGATTTTTTCGGTGCGCTGCAAGCGCGCCGGCAAGCACGGTTTCACCTCCATGGACGTGGAGAAATACGTCGGCAGCCAGTTGCGCCGACAGTGCAATGCCGCCGGAATCTCCCTCAAAGAGCCGGAAATCGAAGTGCGAATGGAAATTCGCGACCAACGGTTGTTTGTCATCCACAGTCAGCACAATGGCCTGGGCGGCTACCCGCTGGGTTCCATCGAGCAGACGCTGGTGCTGATGTCCGGCGGTTTCGACTCCACCGTGGCCGCCTATCTGATGATGCGCCGCGGCCTGATGAGTCACTTCTGCTTCTTCAACCTCGGTGGCCGCGCCCATGAGCTGGGAGTGATGGAAGTCGCCCACTTCCTCTGGAAGAAGTACGGCAGCTCCCAGCGGGTGCTGTTTGTCAGCGTGCCGTTCGAGGAAGTGCTGGGAGAAATTCTCGGCAAAGTCGATAACAGTCATATGGGCGTAGTATTGAAGCGTATGATGTTGCGCGCTGCTTCCGTCATGGCTGATCGACTGGATATCAGTGCGTTGGTGACCGGCGAAGCGATTTCCCAGGTTTCCAGCCAGACGCTGCCGAACCTGTCGGTGATCGACTGCGTGACCGAGAAGCTGGTGATTCGCCCGCTGATCGCCAGTCACAAGCAGGACATCATCAACCTGGCGAGTGAGATCGGCACGGCGGATTTCGCCAAGCATATGCCGGAATATTGCGGGGTCATTTCGGTGAACCCCAAGACCCACGCCAAGCGCAACCGCGTGGAGTACGAGGAACAACAGTTCGACATGGCGATTCTCGAGCGGGCGCTCGAGCGGGCCAAACTGGTGCCAATCGATCGGGTCATCGACGAACTGGGCCAGGATTTGCAGATCGAAGAAGTCAGCGAAGCGCTGGCTGGTCATATCGTGATCGACATCCGTCACCCGGATGCCCAGGACGAAGACCCGCTGGAGATCGCTGGCATCGAGGTACAAGCGATGCCGTTTTATGCAGTGAACGCTCGTTTCAAGGAACTGGACCCTACTCGCCAGTACCTGTTGTATTGCGACAAAGGCGTGATGAGTCGCCTGCATGCCCACCATTTGCTCAGTGAGGGGCATGCCAATGTGCGCGTTTATCGACCGAGCTAAGTGCCCGGGGCTGTTTGCCTGTGGCTTGCGTCACCGGCCCCCCGACGCCGCCGTCAAGCTGTAACGGCCTTGCCGGACTCTGCTGTAAATCGCTGCCAAGACTTGTCAGCACACCGAATCCTCTGATCGAGATACACAAGTGATCGAAAATCTACGCAACATCGCCATCATTGCTCACGTTGACCATGGTAAGACCACCCTGGTAGACAAACTCTTGCGTCAATCCGGCACCCTGGAGCGCAACGAGCTCAACGACGAGCGCGTGATGGACTCCAACGACCAGGAGAAAGAGCGCGGTATTACCATTCTGGCGAAAAACACCGCCATCAACTGGAACGGCTACCACATCAACATCGTGGACACCCCGGGCCACGCCGACTTCGGCGGCGAAGTTGAACGTGTAATGTCGATGGTTGACTCCGTTCTGCTGCTGGTTGACGCTCAAGACGGCCCTATGCCGCAAACCCGTTTCGTGACCAAGAAGGCCTTCGAAGCCGGCCTGCGTCCAATCGTGGTGATCAACAAGGTCGACCGTCCAGGCGCGCGTCCGGACTGGGTTCTGGACCAGATTTTCGACCTGTTCGACAACCTCGGCGCCACCGAAGAACAGCTGGACTTCAAAGTCGTCTACGCCTCGGCCCTGAACGGTATTGCCGGTCTGGAACACACCGCCATGGCGGAAGACATGACCCCGCTGTACCAGGCCATCGTTGACCACGTTCCAGCGCCACAAGTTGACCGTGACGGCCCGTTCCAGATGCAAATCTCGGCACTGGACTACAACAGCTTCCTGGGTGTTATCGGCGTTGGCCGTATCGCCCGCGGTCGCGTCAAGCCGAACACTCAAGTTGTGGCTATCGACGTTGACGGCAAGAAGCGTAACGGTCGTATCCTCAAGCTGATGGGTCACCACGGTCTGCACCGTATCGACGTTGAAGAAGCAGCTGCCGGCGACATCGTCTGCATCAGCGGCTTCGACCAGCTGTTCATCTCCGACACGCTGTGCGACCCACTGAACGTCGAAGCGATGAAGCCGCTGACCGTTGACGAACCTACCGTTTCCATGACCTTCCAGGTTAACGACTCGCCGTTCTGCGGTCGTGAAGGCAAGTTCGTCACCAGCCGTAACATCAAGGAACGTCTGGACAAGGAACTGCTCTACAACGTTGCCCTGCGCGTTGAAGAAGGCGACACCGCCGACAAGTTCAAAGTCTCCGGCCGTGGTGAGCTGCACCTCTCGGTACTGATCGAAACCATGCGTCGCGAAGGCTTCGAAATGGGTGTCGGTCGTCCGGAAGTGATCATCCGCCTGGTTGACGGCGTCAAGCACGAACCGTACGAAAACGTGACCATCGACCTGCCGGAAGAATCCCAGGGTTCGATCATGGAACAGATCGGTATCCGTAAAGGCGACCTGACCAACATGGTTCCGGATGGCAAGGGCCGTGTGCGCCTTGAGTACAACATCCCGGCTCGTGGCCTGATCGGTTTCCGTAACGAGTTCCTGACCCTGACCTCCGGTGCGGGCATCCTGACCTCGATCTTCGACCGTTACGACGTGATGAAGTCCGGCGACATGTCCGGCCGTCAGAACGGCGTGCTGGTTTCGGTGGCTACCGGTAAGGCTCTGACTTACTCGCTGGAAACCCTGCAAGCGCGCGGCAAACTGTTCCTGGGTCACGGTGAAGACGTGTACGAAGGTCAAATCGTCGGTATCAACAGCCGCGACAACGACCTGGGCGTCAACCCAACCAAAGGCAAGAAGCTCGACAACATGCGTGCTTCGGGTAAAGACGAAACCATCGCTCTGGTTCCGCCTATCCGCTTCACCCTGGAGCAGGCTCTGGAGTTCGTGCAAGAAGACGAACTGTGTGAAGTCACGCCTAAGTCCATCCGTCTTCGCAAGAAGATCCTGGGCGAAAGCGAGCGTACCCGCGCTGCCAAGAAGTCCGGTAACTAAGTCATTTAGTTAGCTGGCAAAAAAAACGCCCCCGACCGCAAGGTCGGGGGCGTTTTTGTTTGTCTGGCTTATGGGGCGTCGCACACCTTGTCAGGGGGGCGATGCTCTTGTGGGAGCGGAGCTTACCCGCGAAGCTTCTGGGGGCTTCGAAGGCCCCTTCGCGGGCAAGCTCCGCTCCCACAGGGCTGGTGTTTCAAGGGGTGTTGATCAGAAGTTGTACAGCATCTTGTCCGGCGCCGGGCGTTCCGGGGTCTTGGGCTTGTAGGCGCAATAGCCAGGGCGTGGCCCGATTTTTGGATGGTTTCGGCAGGTGTCCGGACGTTTTTCGTAAATGGTGCACAGCCTTGACTTGCGATCCAGGTACAGGCAATCGTTGTTGCTCATGCGCTGCAAGGTGAAGATCTCGGACTTCTGGTTGTAGCGTTCGACGATCCCTTCCTTCTGCAGGCGCTTGGCGATGTTCTTCGGCGGGTCGCCACGCTCGAATTCGTCGACGATGCCGATGCGGATCAGGTCCTTGATCTTGACTTCCACCGGCAAGGTGCAGCAACTGGACATGCAGCCTCCGCACATATGGCTGGAGTACTTCTGCCAGGTTTCGAGGCGGTCGAGTTCCGCGGCGGCGATCAGGGTAGGTTTCATCCGGCTGTTGTCCAGGGTGTATCAGGGCGCGCGATGATACCGGGGCTGGTGGATTTGTGAACAACCTTTTGACGGTTTTTCGTACAAATGCGTCTTTGCAGGGAGATTTCCACCGGACTGCATGCTTTTGGGGCAGAACCGCTTCTTCGGGTTTTCCCGAGGCCATCGGTAAAAAACGCCGAACCTGCGCCGTCGCCCCGTGTCGAACGGTCTAGGCTCAGAAAACTTGTCTTTCAAATCGTCCATCTCGCTAGAGGTTGTATCGATGTCTCAGGAACCGCTTGTCCGTGAAGCCGAGGTCGCCGCTTTTCGCGACGCTGTCCTCGCCAAACTTACATACGCGGTGGGCAAGGACCCGGACCACGCGTTTGATCATGACTGGTTCGAGGCCATTGCCTTGGCCGCCCGCGACCATATGGTCGAGCGCTGGATGGACCACACCCGGCATATCTACCGCAAGGGCCAGAAGCGGGTGTATTACCTTTCTCTGGAATTTCTGATCGGGCGGTTGCTGTACGACAGCCTGAGCAACCTCGGCTTGCTGGAGATCGTTCGTGAGGCGCTGGTGGAGCTCGGCGTGGACCTGGAGCGGATTCGCCTGCTGGAGCCCGATGCGGCGCTTGGCAACGGTGGCCTGGGGCGCCTGGCGGCGTGTTTCATGGAAAGCATGTCGACCCTTGGCATCGCCGGCCATGGCTATGGCATCCGCTACGAGCACGGCTTGTTCCGCCAGGCCATCGTCGATGGCTGGCAGCAGGAGCAGACCGAGAACTGGCTGGATTTCGGCAACCCCTGGGAGTTTGAGCGCGCCGAAGTGATCTATCCCGTGGGTTTCGGCGGCCAGGTGCAGACCGTCACCGACGAAAACGGTGCGACCTGCCAGGTCTGGACGCCCTCGGAAACCGTGCGGGCGGTGGCCTATGACACACCCGTGGTGGGTTGGCGCGGGGCCAGTGTGAACACCCTGCGGCTGTGGCGCGCGCGGGCGACCGAAGAGCTGCACCTGGAGCGCTTCAACGCCGGCGACCACCTCGGCGCGGTGGCCGAGGTGGCGCGGGCCGAGAGTATTTCCCGGGTCCTCTACCCGGCCGACAGTACCGAGGCCGGCCAGGAGCTGCGACTGCGCCAGGAGTACTTCTTTGTCTCCGCGTCGTTGCAGGACCTGCTGCGTCGGCACAAGAACATGCACGACTCGGTGCTCAGCCTCGGCGAGCACGCGGCGATCCAGCTCAACGATACGCACCCCTCGATTGCCGTGGCCGAGTTGATGCGCCAACTGGTCGACCTGCACGATATCGCCTGGGACGCGGCTTGGCAGGTCACCGTCGAAACGCTTTCCTACACCAACCACACCTTGCTCCCCGAAGCCCTGGAAACCTGGCCGGTGGGCCTGATGGAACGCATGCTGCCGCGGCATATGCAGATCATCTACCTGATCAACGCCCAGCACATCGATTCGCTACGGGCCAAGGGCATCCACGATTTCGACGTGCTGCGCGCGGTCTCGCTGATCGAGGAGGACAACGGTCGACGGGTGCGCATGGGCAATCTGGCATTCCTCGGTTCCCATAGCGTCAATGGCGTTTCCGGGCTGCACACCCAATTGATGCGCAGCACAGTGTTCTCCGAACTGCACAAACTCTACCCGGAGCGGATCAACAACAAGACCAACGGCATCACCTTCCGCCGCTGGCTCTACCAGGCCAACCCGAAACTCACCGCCATGATGGTCGACGCCGTGGGCCCGGAGCTGCTCGACAACCCCGAGGCGTTGCTGCTGGGCCTGGAGCCCTTTGCCGAGAAGGCCGGCTTTCGCAAGCAGTTCGCCGAACAGCGCCTGCACAGCAAGCGGGCCCTGGCGGCGCTGATTCATGAGCGCCTGGGGATTGCGATCAATCCGGCGGCGATGTTCGACGTGCAGGTCAAGCGCATCCACGAGTACAAGCGCCAGTTGCTCAACCTGCTGCACACCGTGGCCCTGTACCAGGCGATCCGGGCCGAGCCGGAAATCGACTGGGTACCGCGGGTGAAGATCTTCGCCGGCAAGGCGGCGGCCAGTTACCACCAGGCCAAGCTGATCATCAAGCTGGCCAACGACATCGCCCGCACGGTCAACCACGACCCGACCGTGCGCGGTCTGCTCAAGGTGGTGTTCCTGCCCAACTACAACGTCAGCCTGGCGGAAAGCATCATCCCGGCGGCGGACCTGTCGGAGCAGATTTCCACCGCGGGCTTCGAGGCCTCGGGCACCAGCAACATGAAGTTCGGCCTCAATGGCGCGCTGACCATCGGCACCATGGACGGGGCCAACGTCGAGATGTGCGAGCGGATCGGCGAAGAACACATGTTCATCTTCGGTCTCAGCGCCCAGCAGGTGGAGTCGCGCAAACATAATGGCGAGTTCAGCGCGGCGGCGGATGTGGCGGCCTCGCATCGACTCAACGATGTGCTGCAAGCCATTCGTGGCGGAGTGTTTTCACCGGATGATCCGGCACGCTATGTCGGGCTGGTGGATTCGCTGATCGACTATGACCGCTTCCTGGTCTGCGCCGATTTCGACTCCTACTGGGACGCCCAGACCCGGGTCGAAGCCCATTGGCACGACTCCAAGGAATGGTGGCGTTCTGCCGTACTTAACAGCGCGCGAATGGGCTGGTTCTCCTCGGACCGGACGATTCGTGAGTACGCCACGGACATCTGGAAAGCACTGGAGTAACTTTTTGCGACAAGTTGTGCGCCCGGCCCCACTTTGCGGGGGCCGGATCGATATACTACGCGGCATATTTTCGGACGCCGCATAGGGATATCGCGCATGCAATGGATTCTGATGCTGGTGGGCCTGGCGCTGGGCTGGCTGGTGGACTCGGTGTTCACCGACGCTCTGATCGGTGCACTGCTGGGGCTGGGTATCGGCCAGAGTTTCCGCCTGATGAGCCTGGGCCGGCGGGCCGCGGAGCAAGTGCTTCAACTGGAACAGGCGCAAAAAGCCCTGGCGACTGTCGAGCTGCGCGTACGCCAGCTCGAAATCGCCTCGGGCAGGGCGCCGGAACCGTCGGTTGCCCCGTTGCTCACTGAGGTGACGCCCGAGGTTGCCGAGCAGGCGCCACCATCGGTCGCCGAGCAAGCCCAGGCAGAACAAGCCGCCGAACCGATCCCCGAAGCCCTGCGCGCCGTTCCCGAGTTGGTTTGGGAACTGCCGGTCGAACTCCAGGAGCCCCAGCGCGAAACACCGCGTTCCGAAAATGTACCTCCTGAGGTCGATGCCTGGGCGCCGGAACTGGTCATGGTCGCCTCCCGCGAGCCACAAGCGCCTCGCGCCCCTCGCGAACCGAACCTGGTCGAGCGTGCCCTGGCCGGCGCGCGCAACTGGCTGTTCGGCGGCAATACGGTGTTGCGTGTCGGTGTGCTCCTGCTGTTCCTCGGCCTGGCCTTCCTGCTGCGGTATGCCACCGAAGGCATGGTGGTGCCGATCGAGGCGCGTTACGCCGGGGTCGCCACCTGTGCCCTGGGCCTGCTCGGGCTCGGTTGGTGGCTGCGTTTGCGCAACAGCAACTACGCATTGATGCTGCAAGGCACCGGGGTCGCGGTGCTGTACCTGACGGTGTTTGCGGCGATGCGCCTGCATCCGCTGCTCGATCCGTCGGCGGCCCTCGGTCTGCTGGTGGCGGTCACGCTGTTCTCGGCGATTCTCGCGATCACCCAGGATGCCCTCGGCCTGGCCGCCGCTGCCGCCCTGGGCGGCTTCGCCGCGCCGATTCTGACTTCCACCGGCAGCGGCAACCATGTGGCGCTGTTCAGCTATTTTGCCTTGCTCAACGCCGGCATCCTGGCGATCGCCTGGTTCAAGACCTGGCGCTTGCTCAACCTGATCGGTTTTGTCGGCACCTTCGGGATCGGCTTCGCCTGGGGCCTGCGTTCGTATAAACCGGAGTTGCTGTGGAGCACCGAGCCCTTCCTGGTGTTGTTCTTCCTGATGTACCTGGCGATCGGCCTGCTGTTCGCCCGGCGTAAATTGCGCGAGATGGCCGCCGGGCCCGAGGACGACAGCCGTGAAGCGCTGCTGCGCTGGTCGGCCCGCCAGGGCGACTATGTCGACGGCGCCATGCTGTTCGGCCCGCCGCTGGTGGGCTTCGGCCTGCAATTCGCGGTGGTCCAGCATCTGCCGTTCGCGGCGGCATTCAGTGCCCTGGCCCTGGGCATTATCTACATGGGGCTGGCGCGGATACTCGCTGGCGGTCGCGCCTTGCTGCTGGGGGAAACCTGCCTGGCCCTGGGCGTGATCTTCGCCAGCCTGGCGATCCCGCTGGGCCTGGATGCCCATTGGACCTCCGCGGCCTGGGCGGTGGAAGGCGCGGGTATCTTCTGGCTTGGCCTGCGCCAACAGCGGCCATTGGCCCGGGCGTTTGCCCTGTTGTTGCAGATCGGTTCGGCGCTGGCGTTTCTCGACAAGCTGCAACTCGGTGAAACCAGCCTGCTGGACGGCGCGCCGCTGGGCGCCTTGCTGCTGGGTGGGGCCTTGTTGTTCAGCTTCCAGCAAGTACGCAAGGCGCTGCCTGAGCAGCTCTCGTCCTGGGAGCGCAGTCTGGCACCGGTGCTGGCCTGCAGCGGCCTGACCTTCCTCTACCTGCTGGCGCCGTTGTTCTTCTTCACCCAGGGCACGGCGATCAGTTGGGCGCTGGCCGGGTTGGCGACCCTGTTGGTCGGCCTGCGCCTGCAATCGCGCAGTTTCCTGTTCAGTGCCTTTGCCGTGCAACTGCTCGGCGGCGTGCTGTTCCTGCTGCGCCTGCAAGGTGCCGAGGGCGACTCGACGGCGGTGTTCAACGCCGGCTGGAGCGGCCTGATGAGCGCTTCGCTGATCGGTCTGTCCCTGATCGCCGGGATGCTGTTGGCGGCCCGCGACGAGATGGTGCGCAACGATGTGCGCCTGCTGCGCGGGCTGTCGGTGGTGTTGCTGGCGGGGCTGGTGCTGATCAACCTCGCCGTGCTGTTCGTCCTGCCGTGGGAAACCGCCAGCGGGGTCTGGGCCGCCAGCGGCCTGTTGATCATCTGGCTGAGCCTGTATTTGCAGCAGCGGGTGAGTTTCGTCTTCGGCCTGCTGTTGCAGGTGATCGGCGGCGCGGCGTTCCTCATGGCCGAGCCGGAGCTGTTCCGCGCGCTGTCCGCCGAGGGTCTGCGGCCATTGGCCCACAGCGCTTTCTGGACGCCGATGGTGCTGAGCCTGGCGGCGATGATCGGCGCCTGGCGCTTGCAGCGTGGCCGCCAGGCCGCGGCCTTCGACGCCCTGAGCCTGGCCGGCCTGTCCAATGTCCTGCTGGTCTGGGGCGCGTTGTGGTGGGGGCTGGCCTGGGTCAGCGAAATCCTGCGGTTTGTCCCGGCGCATCTCCAGGCCCAGGCTTTGCTAGGGCTGGCCGCGGCCAGTGTGGCGCTCTGGACACTGTTGGCCTCGCGGCTGAACTGGCCGACCTTGGGCCGGCTCTGCAGCTTGTTGACACCGGTTGCGCTGGCGGTGCTCTACGACGCCTGGTACCCGGCTTATCACCCGGTGGCGGATTATGGCTGGCTGGCCTGGGCGGCGGTGTTTGTCGTGCACCTGCTGTCCTTGCGCCGCCTGGCGCCGATCCTGCCAGGTCGGGCCCTGAGTTATGCGCATGTGCTGGGCTGCTGGCTGATCCTCGGCGTGCTGGCGCTGGAGTTGCGTTTTGCTCTGATGAGCCTGTCCGAACACTACAACGCCTGGCGCTGGCTGGGCTGGGCGATCCTGCCGAGCCTCTATCTGGTGCTGATGGCCGCGCCACGCCAGTGGCCATGGCCGGTGGCGGCGTACCCGCGCGAATATCGCCTCTATGCTGCCTTGCCCCTGGCTGGGCTGATGTTGGCCTGGTTCTGGCTGGCGAATACCTTCAGCGACGGTCAGGCCGAGCCGCTGCCTTATGTGCCGCTGCTCAACCCGTTGGAGCTGGGCCTGATGTTTGCCCTGCTGGGGATCTACCTCTGGTCGCAGAGCGCCGTGGCGCAATGGGCGTTACGCCGCGACTATGCGCAGTGGGTCACCCAGGCCGTCGCCGGGCTTTCGCTGTTCGCCTTTATCAGCGCGCTGGTGATGCGTACCGCGCACCACTGGGGCGGTGTGCCGTTCAACCTGGATGACCTGCTGGCGTCGATGCAGGTGCAGGCCGGCCTGTCGATTGCCTGGACCCTGATTGCCCTGGGCCTGATGATCGGCGGGCATCTGCGCCATCGTCGCGAGGTCTGGCTGGTGGGCGCGGCGCTGATCGCCGTGGTGGTCGCCAAGCTGTTCTTTGTCGAATTGAGCAACCGTGGCGGACTGGCGCGGATTGTCTCGTTCATCGGTGTGGGCGTGCTGTTGCTGGTGGTCGGTTACTTTGCGCCGTTGCCACCCAAGCGTCCGGACCCTGAGCCGGAGACTGCGGAAACTGAAGGGGTGTCGTCTTGATGGGCAACTCGAGCCGGTGCTGGTTGGGCATCATGGGGCTGTGTGCGGCGCTGTCGGCGTTCGCTCAGGAAAAACCGACCGACTACAGCACCCAGGTGCCCTTGACCCTGAGTGGCGAGGGCCCCTGGTATCGCTTGGAGCTGCCGCTGACGCTGCAGTTGCGCGCGCGCCAGGCCGACCTCAGCGATGTGCGGGTGTTCAACGCCGCCGGCGAGCCCCAGGCCTATGCCCTGGCGCGGGAGCAGGCGCAGGCGACCCAGAGCCATAGCCTGACGGATGTGAAGTGGTTCCCGCTGTACAACTCGGCCGATGCGCCCCAGGCCACGCCGAGCGTGCGGGTCCAGTCGTCGGCCAACGGCACCCTGGTCGAGGTGAGCCCCGCGGGTCAGTTGAAAGCCGGCGAAGAAGTGCTGCGCGGCTGGCTGTTGGATGCCAGCGCGATCAAGACGCCGTTGCAGCAGTTGCTACTGGACTGGAGCAGCGAGCGTGACGGTTTCCAGCGTTTCAGCATCGAGGCCAGCGACGACTTGCAGCACTGGCAGGCCTGGGGCGAAGGGCAGGTGGCGCGTTTGTCCTTTGCCGACGAACGGGTGGAGCAGCATGAAGTTGCCTTGCCGGGGTTGTCGGCGCGTTACTTGCGGCTGTTGTGGCAGTCGCCGCAGACGGCGCCGGTGCTCAGTTCGGCAAAGTTGGCCAGTTCCACTACCAGCAGCCTGCCGTTGCCGCTGCTATGGTCGCAGCCGTTGGCCGGGACGAGCGCCAAGGCTGGCGAATACACCTGGCAGCTACCGCTCGGCCTGCCCCTTGAGCAGGTGCGGGTCGAGCTGGCGCAGGCCAACAGCCTGGCGCCGGTGAGCTTGTACGGGCGTCAGGACGGCAATGCAGCCTGGCAGACGCTGAGTAGCGGTTTGCTCTATCGCCTGACCCAGAATGGCCAGGACGTGGTCCAGGACCAGTTGCAGTTGCCCGGGCGGGCCGTGGCGCAATTGAAACTGGTGGTCGATGAGCGCGGCGGTGGCCTGGGCGCACAAGCGCCGACCTTGCGTTTCGCGGTGCGCGGCACCCAATTGGTGTTCCTGGCCCGTGGCGAGCCGCCGTTTTCCCTGGCTCTGGGCAATCCGACGGTCAAGGCGACGAACCTGTCGTTGTCGACCTTGATTCCCGATTACAGTCCGCAGCGTCTGGCGGGCTTGGGCAAGGCCACGGCCAGCGGCGGCGCGGTGACCACGCTGCAGCCGCCGGTGGTGCCGGTTGCGCTGGGCACCGATTGGAAGAAGATCGGCTTGTGGGCGGTGCTGCTGCTGGGGGTGGCCGCTTTGGCCGGAATGGCCTTCAGCCTGTTGCGCAAACCGCAGGTATAAGCACCTTGCCTGGAACTTTGTAGGAGCCGGCTTGCCGGCGATGGCGGCCGATAAGGCGATGCAAGGCTCACTGGCCTCATCGCTGGCAAGCCAGCTCCCACAAGGTTCGTGTCATGGTCGGGGACCGAAGAATTCCGGTGCTTTTGGACTACGCGCAACCCGGTCCTTGAACTCTCCGTGTCGGAACTCGGTCTGACAGGAGGCAATACATGTCGACTCGCGTTAAACTGAGCAGGTTTTCAGCCCCCCCCATCTCCGGAGCCATCCATGTCCCGCGTTACCTTGAGTCGCTATTTGATTGAGCAGACCCGCAGCAACAACACGCCTGCCGATCTGCGTTTCCTGATCGAAGTGGTCGCGCGTGCTTGCAAGGAAATCAGCCATGCCGTCTCCAAAGGCGCGCTGGGTGGGGTTCTGGGCAGCATGGGGACAGAGAACGTACAGGGCGAAGTGCAGAAGAAGCTCGACGTGCTTTCCAACGAAATCCTCCTCGAAGCCAACGAATGGGGCGGTCACCTGGCCGGCATGGCGTCCGAAGAAATGGACAATGCCTACCAGATCCCGGGCAAATACCCGAAAGGCGCCTACCTGCTGGTATTCGACCCACTGGACGGCTCGTCGAACATCGATATCAACGCACCGGTCGGTACTATCTTCTCGGTGCTGCGTTGCCCGAATGAACACCTGAGCCAGAACGAAGCCTTGAACGAAAAGGCCTTCCTGCAGCCAGGTACCGAGCAGGTCGCCGCCGGTTATGCCATCTACGGCCCGCAGACCATGCTGGTACTGACCCTGGGTGATGGCGTGAAAGGCTTTACCCTTGACCGTGAAATGGGCAGCTTCGTGCTGACCCATGAAGACATCAGGATCCCGGCTTCCACTCAGGAATTCGCGATCAACATGTCCAATCAGCGTCACTGGGAAGCTCCGGTACAACGCTACGTCGGCGAATTGCTGGCCGGCGAAGAAGGCCCGCTGAAAAAGAACTACAACATGCGCTGGGTCGCCGCGATGGTTGCGGACGTGCACCGTATCCTGACCCGTGGCGGCCTGTTCATGTATCCGCGCGACAGCCGCGAGCCGTCCAAGCCGGGCAAACTGCGCCTGATGTACGAAGCCAACCCGATGTCGTTCCTGGTGGAACAGGCCGGCGGCGCGTCCACCAACGGCCACCAGCGTATTCTCGACATCCAGCCGGAAGGTCTGCACCAGCGTGTTGCGGTGTTCCTCGGTTCCAAGGAAGAAGTGGAACGGGTCACCGGTTACCACAAGGGCTGAAGCCATGTCCGCGCCCTGGCAGCCCTTGCTTGAGTGGTGGTTCGGTTCAGCCGGGACACCCGCCGCGATGGTGGCTGACAAGGGCCGGTTGTGGTTCGGCAAGCGTGACAGCCAGGACCTTGAGGCGCGCGAGCGTTTCGGGGTCCAGGTCGAGCAGGCACTGGCTGGCGATTTGGCCGAGTGGACGCAATGTCCCGAAGGCTGGCTGGCACTGGTGATCCTGCTTGATCAACTACCGCGGATGATCTTCCGCGAGACCCCCAAGGCTTTCTCCGGTGATGCCCGCGCCCAGGCGTTGGTGGCACAGGGCGTGGCTGCGGATTTCGATCGGCGGCTGTCGGCGATGCAGCGGGTGTTTGTTTACCTGGTGTTCGAGCACTGCGAGCATTTGGCTGTGCAGAATGAGGCGGTGTCGCGCTTTGTGGCGCTGCTGGCGGAGCAGGTGGAGGCGGATCGGGCGATCTTTGCCGATTATCTGGACTATGCCGAACGGCATCGCGAGGTCATTGCCCGGTTTGGGCGCTTTCCCCATCGCAATGCCATTCTCGGGCGTGAGTCCACGGTCGAGGAAGTGGCGTTTTTGCGGGAGCCGGGTTCACGCTTCTGACCCGGTTTTGAATCCAGGCGCGGACCTTGTGGGAGCTGGCTTGCCGGCGATGAGGCCATTGAGCCTTGCATCGCCTGAGCGGGCGCCATCGCCGGCAAGCCAGCTCCTACAGGTTTTGCTGTGTCCTGTAGGTCGTCAGATCCGGAAACTACCCACCAACTGCTTCAACCGCGCCGCCTGCTGTTCCAGGTCCGCACACGCGCGCAAGGTCGATTGCAGGTTTTCCACGCCTTCCTGGTTCAGCGTGTTGATCTCGGTAATGTCGACGTTGATCGATTCCACCACTGCTGTCTGTTCTTCGGTCGCGGTCGCCACCGACTGGTTCATGCCGTCGATCTCGCCGATCCGCTGGGTCACGCTGCCCAACCGTTCGCCGGCCTGGTTGGCAATGCTGACGCTGCTTTCGCTCTGACGCTGGCTGTCGGTCATGATGCTCACCGCTGCCCGGGCACCAACCTGCAATTCCTCGATCATCTTCTGCACTTGCTGCGCCGAATCCTGGGTGCGGTGCGCCAGGTTGCGCACCTCATCGGCTACCACCGCAAACCCGCGTCCGGCTTCACCGGCCCGGGCCGCCTCGATGGCCGCGTTGAGCGCCAGCAGGTTGGTCTGCTGGGAAATACCGCTAATCACTTCGAGGATCTGCCCGATATTCACCGTGTTGCTGTTCAGGGTTTCGATATTGCCGCACGAATCGCTGATCTTGGCCGACAGTTGTTGCATCGCGCTGATGGTTTTATCCACCACCTGCTGGCCGTCTTCGGCCAGGCTGCGAGCTTCGCTGGAGTGCTGCGAGGCGAGGGCGGCGTTCTGCGCGATTTCCTGGGCCGCGGCGCCGAGCTGGTTGATCGCCGCCGCCACGCTGCTGGTGCGGTTGGCCTGCTGGTCGGAGTTGAGCATCGACGAGTTGGAGGCGCTGACCACCCGCAAGGCCACTTCGTTGACCTGGCCGGTGGCCGAGGCCACTTCGCGGATCGAGCTGTGGATACGTTCGACGAAGCGGTTGAAGGACATGCCCAGGGTGCCGAATTCATCGTGACCGTGGATGACCAGGCGTTTGGTCAAGTCGCCTTCACCTTCGGCGATGTCATGCATGGCGCGGCCCATCAGGTGCAGCGGCTGCATCAGCACGCGGATCAGCATGCCGAGCAGGGCGATGATGATGATCACGGCGATCACCGTGGCGATGATCGCCGAGGTCCGGAACTCGCTGAGCATGGAGAACGCG
This sequence comes from Pseudomonas sp. GW821-FHT04D07, assembly GCF_059420225.1. Lineage (NCBI taxonomy): Bacteria > Pseudomonadati > Pseudomonadota > Gammaproteobacteria > Pseudomonadales > Pseudomonadaceae > Pseudomonas > Pseudomonas sp. GW821-FHT04D07. Next base: position 5,564 of record NZ_JBWKTH010000048.1, on the reverse strand, counting down.
GTGTCCTGGTCGAGCACCAGGGCGACGTACCAGTCCACCGAAGACACGCCGTTGACGTGGGTGAAGGAGATGAACTGCTGCTTGCCGTCCACCTCGACTTCCTTGAGCCCGGCACTGATTTTCGGGGCCCCGGTCGGATAAGCGTCAGAAAGGCTTTTCAGGATCAGCTTGCTGTCCGGGTGAATCAGAATCTTGCCATCGGCGCTGACGATGAACGCCTGCCCGTGGCCGCCGAAGTTCAGTGAGTTGATGATGGCGCTGACGCTGCCCAGGTCGATATCGGCGCCGGTCACGCCGATAAACTGGCCCTGGTGCTGCACCGGGGTGGCCAGGGTGATGACCAGCTTGCCGGAGGAGGCGGCGATGTAGGGTTCGGTGACGATGGTCTGTTGGGCGGCGGTGGCGGCCTTGTACCAGCCACGTGCACGCGGATCGTAGTCGGCGGCACGGTTGCCCACCGGAATCGAGGTCATCACGCCTTCCGCGCTGCCGAAATAGCTGAGCTGGAAGTTGCTGGCGTAGGCGGGCAGGCCGATGGCGTGTTTCAGGCTGTCGGCGGAGCTGCCGTCCGCGGCGATCTGCTGGGACAGCGATTGCAGCAGCTGAATGCGACTTTCCAACCAGGTCTGGATGTTGCTGGTGGTCAGGCTGCCCAGCGCCTGCATCGAGTCTTCGGTGCTGTGGCGCAGGGCCGCGCGCTGGCGGTAGTCGTTGAACAGGATGAAGCAGGCGAACGCCACTGCGACCACCAGGGCCGCCGCCAACAGAATCTTATGGCTGAACTTGAAGTTTTTGGTCATGAAATAGGCTGTCCACAGGGGGGCTGGTCACCGGGGGGCGTCAATTTGCCACAGGTTATGACCTGTGGGGCAATTTCTCTTGGGCAACGTCGGTGTCGGAAGTCCTTGTCCTGCTTTTCCATTGCTCGCCATGGCGGGGCGTAGTGCCTTGAACATCGGCCTACGGGCCTTCCATACAGGCGAAATGGTATTACCTGAATATGTCGACACTTTTGCGTTGAATATTAATTTTCGGCCGACAAAGCCGACGAAATGCCGGTTTCGCTGAAAAAAAGCCGCTGAAAATCCTTGAAGGAAATCACTGTAAGAAAAGCGCTGGGGCTCGGGAACCAGATGGCCCTTTTCTCTTCTAAGCTTGCGGTAGGCAGCCGTGCCCACCTTTGAGCCCCAGGAGTTCCCCCATGTCGTTGCGCTCTCTCGCCCTTTTGTCGTTCTGCGTACTGTTGGTCGCATGCAGCAAGGTCAATCAGGAAAACTACTCGAAAATCTCCGCGGGCATGGCCAAGGCCGATGTCGAGAAACTGCTCGGTTCACCTTCGGACTGTTCCGGCGCGCTTGGCATGTCCAGTTGCACCTGGGGTAACAAGAACAGCTTTATCAGCGTGCAGTATGCCGGTGACAAAGTCCTGATGTTTTCCGGGCAAGGCCTGAAGTAAACCGGGGCGATCGCCCACGGGAGAAGAACAATGTTGCGTTTAGTGGTTACTCTTTTGGCCGGCTTGTTGCTGGCCGGTTGCGCTACGTTCGGCGACGATTTGGCGCCCAAGACGGCAGGTCACGTGGACCTGAAACGTTACCAGGGTACCTGGTACGAGCTGGCGCGGATGCCGATGTATTTCCAGCGCAATTGCGCGCAGTCGGAAGCCCGCTACAGTCTGATGGCGGATGGCAAGATGGCGGTGTTCAACCGTTGCCTGACCGAGCAGTGGACCTGGGAAGAAGCCAAGGGCACGGCGACGCCGCAGGTGCCGGAGCAAACCGACAAGCTGTGGGTGAAGTTCGATAACTGGTTCACGTCGATGTTGCCTGGCGTGGCCAAGGCCGATTACTGGATCCTGTATGTCAGCGACGACTACAAGACGGCGATTGTCGGCAATCCGAATCGTCGCTACCTGTGGTTGTTGTCACGGACGACCAAGGTCACTGCGGAGACTCGTGAGGACCTGCTGAGCCGGGCGCGCCAGCAGGGTTACGACACCACCCGGCTGATCTGGCGTACCCCGGATGCGAAGATGCCCAACTGAATCACGCACCTGGTAGGAACCGGCTTGCCGGCGGTGGCGTCCGAATCGGCGCCGTAAGGCTCAAGGGCCTCATCGCTGGCAAGCCAGTTCCTACATGGGATGTGATCGACAAGGTTTTCGGGTTCAGTTCAGCAGGTCGCGCAGCACTTGGGTAAACGCCTGGGCGCTTTCTTCTTCGCCCGCATGCCGTCCACCGCGCACCGCCCACTGGCCGTTGACCATCACATCGCGTACCTGGCGGTCGCCACCGGCGAACAGCCAGCGGTTGAGAATGCCGTCGTCCTGGGCCGTTGCCAGGTACGGATCGCTGCCGTCGAGCACCAGCCAGTCGGCGCGCTTGCCGATTTCCAGTCGACCGATCGCTTGCCCCAGGGCCTGGGCGCCGCCGTCCAATGCCGCGTCATACAGCGTGCGGCCGACCATCGGCTGATCAGCGCGGTACAAGCGATTACGCCGCTGGTCGCGCAGGCGCTGGCCATATTCCAGCCAGCGCAGTTCTTCGACCACGCTCAAGGACACATGGCTGTCGGAACCGATGCCCATCCGTCCGCCTTGGGCGAGGAAATCCACGGCCGGGAAAATTCCGTCGCCGAGATTGGCCTCGGTGGTCAGGCACAGCCCGGCAATCGCCCGGCTGCGGGCCATGCGCGTAACTTCCTCGGCGTCGGCGTGGGTCGCGTGCACCAGGCACCAGCGCTCATCCACCTCGACATGGTCGTATAGCCATTGCAACGGACGCTTACCGCTCCAGCTCAGGCAGTCGTCGACTTCCTTCTGTTGCTCGGCGATATGGATATGCACCGGGCAGTGCTTGTCGCTGGCGGCCAGTACTTCATTGATCTGTTGTGGCGTCACCGCCCGCAACGAGTGAAAGCACAGCCCCAGGGCCTGGGCCGGCTGTTTGGCGAGCAATGGCTGCAAACGTGCCTGCAACTTCAGGTAATTCTCGGTGCTGTTGATAAAACGGCGTTGCCCGTCGTTGGGCGCCTGGCCGCCGAAACCGGAATGGCTGTAGAGCACCGGTAGCAGGGTCAGGCCGATACCGGCGGCGCTGGCCGCCTGGCTGATGCGCAGGGCCAGTTCGGCCGGATCGGCGTAGGGCTGGCCATTGGTGTCGTGATGCACATAGTGGAATTCGGCCACCGAGGTGTAGCCGGCCTTGAGCATCTCGATGTACAACTGACGGGCGATGATGCCCATTTGCTCCGGGCTGATCTTGCCCACCAGGCGATACATCAGGTCGCGCCAGGTCCAGAAGCTGTCGTTGGGATTGCCGGCCACTTCCGCCAGCCCGCCCATGGCGCGCTGGAAAGCGTGGGAATGCAGGTTCGGCATGCCCGGCAGCAGCGGGCCACCCAGCCGTTCGGCACCTTCTGCATGGGAATCGGCCTGGACCTGGGTCAGCACGCCCGCGGCGTTGACCTCCAGGCGTACGTTGTTGGCCCATCCACTAGGCAGCAGCGCGCGTTCGGCAAAGAAGGCGGACATGGTTAAGCACCCCATCGTGTGTTATTTGTATATACATATACAGACGTTTGCGTGCCCGGTAAACTCCGGCAAGCTAGCCATCTTTGAATCAAACAAGGATTTCCCGTGCCGACTCTGCCTGCCAACCACTCGCTGGCTGCCCATATGGGCGATAGTCCGGCGCCGCTATACGCCCGCGTCAAACAGATGATCAGCCAGCAGATCGATAGCGGAAACTGGCCGCCGCATTACCGCGTGCCGTCCGAAAGCGAGCTGGTGGAGCAGCTGGGCTACAGCCGCATGACGATCAACCGGGCCCTGCGGGAAATGACCGCCGAAGGCCTGCTGGTGCGGATGCAGGGGGTCGGCACTTTTGTCGCCGAGCCGAAGAGCCAGTCGGCGCTGTTCGAAGTGCATAACATCGCCGACGAGATCGCCTCGCGTGGTCACCGGCACACCTGCAAGATCATCACCCTTGGCGAAGAGGCCGCTGGTTCCGAGCGTGCCGTGGCTCTGGACATGCGTGAAGGGCAAAAGGTGTTCCACTCGCTGATCGTGCATTTCGAGAACGATATCCCGGTGCAGATCGAGGATCGCTTCGTCAACGCACTGGTGGCGCCGGACTACCTCAAGCAGGATTTCACCCTGCAGACGCCTTACGCTTACCTGTCCCAGGTCGCGCCGCTGACCGAGGGCGAGCATGTGGTCGAAGCCATCCTCGCCGAGGCTGAGGAGTGCAAGTTGTTGCAGATCGAGCCGGGCGAGCCGTGCCTGCTGATTCGTCGCCGGACCTGGTCCGGTCGTCAGCCGGTGACCGCCGCCCGTCTGATCCACCCCGGTTCCCGTCATCGTCTGGAAGGACGCTTTAGCAAATGAGTCAGTTGAAAGTCTTGCGCGCGGCGGATTACCCGCGCATGCCGTGGAAGAACGGCGGCGGCAGCACCGAGGAAATCACCCGGGACGCGGGCGAGGGCCTGGACGGTTTCGGCTGGCGCCTGTCGATTGCCGATATCGGCGAGTCGGGCGGGTTTTCCACCTTTGCCGGTTATGAGCGGATCATTACCGTGCTGCAAGGCGCGGGCATGACCTTGCAGGTGGATGGCCAGCGCACGCGGGCCTTGTTGCCGCTGGACCCGTTTGCCTTCAGCGGTGCCAGCCAGGTCAGTTGCAGCCTGATCGAGGGACCGATCCGCGACTTCAACCTGATCTATGCGCCGGATCGCTACCGCGCGCGCCTGCAATGGCTCGATGCCGCGCAGCCCAAGCGCTTTTTCAGTTCAGCGGCGGTGTTGTTGATTTTCAGCGTCAGCGAGCAATTGCATGTCGGCCTGGGTAACAGTGGCTATGAAATGCTGGGGCGGCATGATTGCCTGCAGCTGGACAGTAACGACGGGCTGCTGGAAGTGGCGGTGACCGGGCGTTGTTGTGTGATTGAGCTGACTCCCGCCTGACAGGTGGGTGAGCAGAATGCTGTTTAGCTAAGGCCGAGCGCGGTCCCTGTGGGAGCAGAGCTTGCTCGCGAACAGGCCCTTGAGGTCGCTAAAAGCTTCGCGGGCAAGCACCGCTCCCACAGTTACGCTCGCCACAAGAACGGTGCATCCAGCCCGTCCCATTTTGTTACCGAACGCCCCAGCATGGCGCAAAATCCTGTCTCGGTAACAGCTTCCTACCTGCAGCCTGTCATCCTCCTACAATTTCACTCTCCGCCAGAAGCCACGTCCCACGGGCCCTGCGGGCTATTCTTAAAAATTCTTCCACTCGCGATTTGCAAGTTGGCCGCCTGATTGCATATGCTTGTATGTACAAGTAAAGATGTGTGCGTATGAGTCAGTAGAGAGATCGACGCACCACCCTAATTTCCGCTTGTGCCGGGGCCTTCCCCCCACAGGCTCGCTCGCCCACTGCCTGGGCTGGTTTGGACGATCGCAGAGGAGTTATTTCGTGACTGAGAATACCCAGAAACCTACCGCCACTTTTACCAAGCGCCGTGACGTTGAAATCCGCGCCGCCCGTGGCAACAAGCTGACCGCCAAAAGCTGGCTGACCGAAGCGC
>NZ_JBWKTH010000047.1:29820-33475 GCF_059420225.1 Pseudomonas sp. GW821-FHT04D07 | reverse complement strand
AGCCTGCAGTGCGACTCGGTCCTGTGGGAGCGGAGCTTGCCCGCGAAGCTTTTAGCGCCTTCAAGGACGCCATCGCCAGCAAGCCGACTCCTACAAGGACCGCGTTGCTGTCGGGGGGCGGCTTCTTGGCCAAAAGACGGGGAATTCGGAGCGTCACTCCACTCCTCCTATATAGAAGAGAACTCCCTGTCCAAACCCGGCAGGGTCGGACTCCCCCGAAACAACCCCTGGAAAGCAGGATTTGAAATACGCAAAGCACTGACAGGCAACATCAGAACCGAAGCAATCAGGAAGAATAAAAGGATCAGGCAACAAACGATATGGTGTCCCAGGGCAGGTTCGAACTGCCAGCCTTCCCCTTAGGAGGGGGATGCTCTATCCAATTGAGCTACTGGGACAACGTTCGGCCACCAGGACAGGCGGCGCGAAGGACGGCGAGCATGTTAACGGGCATGCCGGTGTTTGTCATGTCGTCCCTGGGCTTTTTAACGGTAGGCCACCTCCCGCAAGCACGAACTAACCTGCCTCCTTGGTGTTTTTTTCGTCCTGGCCTTGCTCGCTGGTCGGAAAGTCCGCTTCAACCCCATCTTGGCCCCCTCCGAAGACTAGAAAACCAGCAAATTGCCACTACGCTTTAACATTAGAAGCAAAAGGTCAGGCCAACGGGTAAAATCCGCGCCGTGCTGGCCAGACGCTTCCTGACAGGCCCAGGATGGCCGATCAGAGGGGCGCTACCGGGTGAAACTTTCAAACCAGTGCGCATTTCTGATAATTGGTGCTGGCATATTGCCTTTGTCCAGTTCAATATTTGTCACAGAATTGACGCCAAGGATCTGGCAAATTTGAGGCATGATGCGGGCCTCATTTCAATTCAGGTTGAACATTTGGCCAAGCATGCTGTCCTACTGACATCCCGCGGCCAATTCCGAGAACCGCTCCCCTGAACTAACCGGTTTAAAACTATGCGCCCATTGAAACAGGCAATTTATTCCAGCCGTACGGCTGACAAATTCGTCGTGCGTCTGCCCGATGGAATGCGTGAACGCATCGCCGAGGTGGCTCGCAACCATCACCGCAGCATGAATTCCGAGATCATTGCACGCCTGGAGCAAAGCCTTATTCAAGAAGGCGCACTGGGCGACGAGTTGAGCATGCGGCTGGACAGCCCCGAGCTCTCTCTGCATGAGCGCGAGCTGCTCCAGCGTTTCCGCCAGCTCTCCCACCGTCAACAGAATGCACTCGTGTCGCTGATCGCCCACGATGCCGAAATGGCAGACGCCAGCTGATTCATCCCTGAAAGCTCAAGCCAGCGGTGTGCTGGCTTTTTTTTGCCTGGGATTTGGCCGGGAAGCGCTTAGAGCAGGAAGATGGTTGCCAGCCCAAGGAAGATGAAGAAACCGCCGCTGTCGGTCATGGCGGTGATCATCACACTGGCGCCCATCGCCGGGTCGCGCCCCAGACGCACCAGGGTCATGGGGATCAACACCCCCATCAAGGCCGCCAGCAAGAGATTGAGGGTCATGGCCGCGGTCATGACCACGCCCAGCGACCAACTGCCATAGAGCAGGTAGGCGACCACGCCGATTACCCCACCCCACACCAGGCCGTTGATCAACCCCACCGCCAGCTCCTTGCGCATCAACCGCGAGGTGTTGCCCGTGCTGACCTGGTCAAGCGCCATGGCGCGCACGATCATGGTGATGGTCTGGTTGCCCGAATTGCCGCCAATGCCCGCAACGATCGGCATCAGGGCGGCCAGTGCCACCAGCTTCTCGATGGAGCCCTCGAACAGGCCAATCACCCGCGAGGCGACAAAGGCGGTGATCAGGTTGATCGCCAGCCACGCCCAACGGTTGCGCAGGGATTTCCAGACGGAAGCAAAGATATCCTCTTCTTCACGCAGACCGGCCATGTTGAGGACTTCGCTTTCACTTTCCTCACGAATCAGGTCGACCATTTCGTCAATGGTCAAACGGCCAATCAGCTTGCCGCTCTTGTCCACCACGGGGGCGGAAATCAGGTCATAACGCTCGAAGGCCTGGGCCGCGTCATAGGCATCCTCGTCCGGGTGAAAGCTCACCGGATCACTGGCCATGACTTCAGTCACCTGCTTCTCGGGATCGTTGACCAGCAGGCGCTTGATCGGCAGCACGCCCTTGAGCACGCCGTCATAATCGACCACGAACAGCTTGTCGGTATGACCCGGCAGCTCCTTGAGCCGACGCAGGTAGCGCAACACCACTTCCAGACTGACGTCCTCGCGGATGGTGACCATCTCGAAGTCCATCAGCGCTCCGACCTGCTCCTCGTCATAGGACAACGCGGAGCGAACGCGCTCACGCTGCTGGCCGTCGAGGGCTTCCATCAACTCATGCACAACGTCTCGCGGCAGCTCGGGGGCCAGATCAGCGAGTTCGTCGGCATCCATCTCCCTGGCGGCAGCCAGGAGCTCCTGATCATCCATGTCGGCGATCAGGGTTTCACGGACAGAGTCGGACACCTCAAGCAAGATATCGCCGTCACGCTCGGCCTTGACCAACTGCCAGACGGTCAGACGATCGTCCAGGGGCAAGGCCTCAAGGATATAGGCGACGTCGGCGGAGTGCAGGTCATCGAGCTTGCGTTGCAACTCGACGAGGTTCTGCCGATGAACCAGGTTTTCCACCCGGTCGTGATGAGGACCTTCCTGACGATGCGTCAGGTCTTCAACCACCCGCTGACGCTGCAGCAGGTCAACGACCTGAGCGAGACGATCCTGCAGGCTGTCCTGGCCTTTCTTTACTTCAACTTCGGTCATAGGCGAACTCCACTCCCAGCAGCGGGGCACGCCGGAAGGATCAATCAGTCAATTCGTGATTGGCATAACGAGAGATTAAGTAACTACTGGGTAAGTCCATGGAAATATTCCAAAAACCCCGGTGGGGCTGACGGGCGCAATCATACACCGCCCCCCACGCCTTCACGACCAAAAATCTTGGCTAGAACAAGCGCTTGCAGCACCCGGTCGAGCGCTTTACGCCGGCCTTTTGCTTACGACGACTCATCCTGAAAAGAAAACGTCCCCCACCACCAAACGCTCACCGCTAGGCTAAATGAAAGACCGTCAAGGAGGACGTCCGATGCCACCGAAAAACCTTTTCTCCCTATTGCTCGCACTCTGCCTGCCCTTCCCGGCCGGCGCTGCCAGCATCCATCGCTGTGAAAACGACAGCGGCCATATCACCTTTACCACCCTGGGATGCGCGCCAGACGAAGCGCTGAAACCCCAGCGCGCGCACAATCCCGCCCCCGGAAGCCGGCCCACATCCGCCAGCAGGCCAAAAACCACCAGCGTAATGCCGCGAGAGCTGACCGTAGTCGGCGAACATGATGACGGCTGCGACAATCTGTTGAGCGCGCAGGAAAAGCGCCGGGCGATCATCAACCAGCAGGTTCGCCCCGGCATGAGTCGCCTGGAAGTGGAAAGCGCCCTGGGAAGGCCGGATCGAATCAGTACGAGCAACACCGCGACGCGCTATCACTACCACCTGAAAAGGGGCCGTAGCAGCCTGGTGGTGCTGGATGAGAAGGGATGCGTCAAACGCTAGCCAGCGCCATAAACCCAAACGCCAGACGGCAAAAAGCCCGCAACCAGTGCGGGCTTTTTGTTGTATGG
>NZ_JBWKTH010000047.1:0-29726 GCF_059420225.1 Pseudomonas sp. GW821-FHT04D07 | reverse complement strand
GTATGGTGCACTCGACAGGATTCGAACCTGTGACCGCTCGGTTCGTAGCCGAGTACTCTATCCAGCTGAGCTACGAGTGCATGTGTGTTTTTAGACCAGATCACAACTGGTTGAAGCCACGTTATTCGTATCACTACCAACAACGCTTAAATGGTGCACTCGACAGGATTCGAACCTGTGACCGCTCGGTTCGTAGCCGAGTACTCTATCCAGCTGAGCTACGAGTGCATTTGATGCCGCGCATTATAGGCCGTGAAATCTTTTTGTAAAGCGCTTTTTTCTAGTAATTTCAACAACTTACCGAAGAAGCCAGATCTACACGTACTACGCAAATAATGGCGGAGAAGGGGGGATTCGAACCCCCGACACCCTTTTGAGGTGTACTCCCTTAGCAGGGGAGCGCCTTCGGCCACTCGGCCACCTCTCCGCAACACGGGGCGTATAATAACCAACCTTTCCCCGTTTGCAAAGCAAAAAATCAAATAAAATTAATGGCTTGGTTCTTCGTCCTTCTCTTTCTTGATCCGCAGATAGATTTCCTCACGGTGTACAGCCACTTCCTTGGGGGCATTGACCCCAATTCGGACTTGATTTCCTTTGACGCCAAGCACGGTCACAGTGATTTCACCGTCACCGATGATCAGGCTTTCTGCGCACCGACGAGTCAGAATCAGCATACCTTTCTCCTACACGCACTTCAGTTCAGGGACAACAGTCTGCAAAAAGGGCTTCGGCTTACAGGCTATATAGCCATTGCCCTACACCCCTGAGTATTGACCAGCGCAGACAAAAGAACAGCTCCCGCCCACGCCCATCAAGAAAAACAAAGGGCGCGGTTCAACCGCGCCCTTGGGGACGATGCGTCACTCGCCCTGTCGGGCCGGTGCGTCCAGCTCGAAGGCCGTGTGCAGCGCCCGTACCGCCAGCTCCAGATACTTCTCTTCGATCACCACGGAGACTTTGATCTCCGAGGTCGAGATCATCTGGATATTGATGCTTTCCTTGGCCAGGGCCTCGAACATGCGGCTGGCCACGCCAGCGTGGGAACGCATGCCGACACCGACGATCGACACCTTGGCGATCTTGGTGTCGCCGACCACTTCACGAGCACCGATCTCACGTGCGGTGTTTTCCAGGACGGTTTGCGCGGCCTGGTAGTCGTTGCGGTGCACGGTGAAGGTGAAGTCGGTGGTGTTATCGTGCGCGACGTTCTGCACGATCATGTCGACTTCGATATTCGCGGCACTGATCGGGCCGAGAATCTTGAAGGCCACGCCGGGGGTGTCTGGCACGCCACGGATGGTCAGCTTGGCTTCATCGCGGTTGAAGGCGATGCCGGAAATGATCGGCTGTTCCATGGATTCCTCTTCATCAATAGTAATGAGGGTGCCCGGACCCTCTTTGAAGCTGTGCAGGACGCGCAGCGGAACGTTGTACTTGCCGGCGAACTCGACCGCACGGATCTGCAACACCTTGGAACCGAGGCTGGCCATTTCCAGCATCTCTTCGAAGGTGATCTTGTCCAGGCGCTGGGCCTGGGCCACAACGCGTGGATCGGTGGTGTAGACGCCATCGACGTCGGTGTAGATCTGGCATTCGTCAGCCTTCAAGGCCGCCGCCAGCGCCACGCCGGTGGTGTCGGAACCGCCACGCCCGAGGGTGGTGATATTGCCGTGCTCGTCGACGCCCTGGAAACCGGCGACCACGACCACGCGACCGGCCTTCAGATCGCCACGAATCTTCTGATCGTCGATCTGCAGGATGCGCGCCTTATTGTGCGCGCTGTCGGTCAGGATCCGCACCTGGTTGCCGGTGTACGAGACCGCCGGTACACCACGCTTGATCAGCGCCATGGCCAGCAAGGCGATGGTCACCTGCTCGCCGGTGGAAACGATCACATCCAGTTCACGCGGAACCGGCTGCTGCTCGCCACTGATTTGCTTGGCCAGTTCGATCAGGCGGTTGGTCTCGCCGCTCATCGCGGACAGTACAACCACCAGGTCATCACCGGCTTCGCGGAACTTCTTAACCTTGTCGGCTACCTGCTCGATTCTCTCGACGGAGCCGACCGAGGTACCTCCGAATTTCTGTACGATCAAAGCCATTTCTAAGCCGCCTCAGCCCGTAAAGGGGCGCCCATTAATCATTCAACTTCACAGCTGCGATGCCCGCCACTAGACAGCAGGCACCCTTCGCGGCCTTAAACGCCCTGTTCGACAAAAGGTACGGTCAGGGCCAGCGCGGCATCCAGTTGCGCAGCGTCGATACCGCCGCCTTGCGCCATATCCGGACGACCACCGCCCTTCCCGCCCACTGCCGCAGCGGCTTGTTTCATCAGATCACCGGCTTTGAGTTGGCCAGTCAGGTCCTTGGTCACGCCTGCAACCAGAACGACCTTTTCCTCATGGACACTGCCGAGCAGGATCACTGCGCGACCGAGTTTGTTTTTCAGTTGATCGACCAACGCCAGCAGCGCCTTGCCATCCTGCCCGTCCAGGCGCACGGCCAGGACCTTGACGCCCTTGACGTCCAGGGCCGAAGCCGACAGGTCATCGCCCGCCGCGCTGGCGGCCTTGGCCTGCAATTGCTCCAGCTGTTTTTCCAGCAGGCGGTTGCGTTCCAGCACCGCCGACAGCTTGTCGATCAGGTTGTCGCGACTGCCCTTGATCAGGCTCGCGGCTTCCTTGAGTTGCTCTTCAGCGGCGTTCAGGTAGGCCAGTGCCGCTGCCCCCGTGACCGCTTCGATACGCCGTACGCCTGAGGCGACGCCGCCTTCGCTGGTAATTTTCAGCAGGCCGATATCGCCGGTGCGGTTGGCGTGGATACCGCCACACAGCTCAACGGAGAAATCGCCGCCCATGCTCAGTACCCGAACGCTGTCACCGTACTTCTCGCCAAACAGCGCCATGGCGCCTTTCTTCTTGGCGGTGTCGATATCGGTTTCTTCGGTTTCCACCACCGAGTTCTTGCGGATCTCGGCGTTGACGATATCTTCCAGGGCCTTGAGCTGCTCAGGCTTGATGGCTTCGAAGTGGCTGAAGTCAAAGCGCAGGCGCTGGCTATCGACCAACGAACCCTTCTGCTGGACATGCTCGCCCAACACCTGACGCAACGCGGCGTGCAGCAGGTGCGTGGCCGAGTGGTTCAGGGACGTGGCGTGGCGCACCTCGGCGGCCACCTGGGTGTCAACCTGGGCACCGACCAACAGGCTGCCTTGGGCCAGGACACCGTGGTGCAGGAACGCACCGCCGGTCTTGGTGGTATCGCGCACATCGAAGCGAGCGGCAGCCGCCTTGAGATAACCGCAATCACCCACCTGGCCGCCCGACTCGGCATAGAACGGCGTCTGGTCCAGGACCACAACGCCCTCTTCGCCTTCATTCAAGACGTCGACCGACTGCCCTTCTTTATAGAGTGCCACGACTTTCGCCGAACCGCTGGTAGCACTGTAGCCGGTGAACTCGGTGGCGACGTCGACCTTGACCAGGCTGTTGTAGTCCATACCGAAGGAACTGGCCGAACGCGCGCGTACGCGCTGGGCTTCCATCTCGCGCTCGAAACCGGCCTCGTCGAGAGTCAGGCTGCGTTCACGAGCGATGTCACCGGTCAGGTCCATAGGGAAACCGTAGGTGTCGTACAGCTTGAACACCACGTCGCCGGGGACGACCGACCCCTTGAGTTCGGCCAGGTCCTGCTCGAGGATCTTCAGGCCTTGCTCCAGGGTCTTGGCGAACTGCTCTTCTTCGGCTTTGAGCACGCGCTCGATATGCGCCTGCTGGGATTTCAGCTCAGGGAAGGCCTCGCCCATCTCGGCGACCAGGGCGGCAACGATCTGATAGAAGAAGCTGCCTTTGGCGCCCAGCTTGTTGCCGTGACGGCAGGCCCGGCGAATGATCCGACGCAGCACATAGCCACGGCCTTCGTTGGACGGCAACACACCGTCGGCAATCAGGAAGCCGCAGGAACGAATATGGTCGGCCACGACTTTCAGCGACGCCTGGTTGTCGTTGCTGCAGCCGATCGCCCGGGCCGAAGCACTCAGCAGGCTCTGGAACAGGTCGATCTCATAGTTGGAGTGAACGTGCTGCAACACCGCACTGATCCGCTCCAGGCCCATGCCGGTGTCCACCGACGGCGCCGGCAGCGGATGCAACACGCCGTCGGCGGTGCGGTTGAATTGCATGAACACGTTGTTCCAGATTTCGATGTAGCGGTCGCCGTCTTCTTCCGGCGAGCCGGGTGGGCCACCCCAGATATCGGCGCCGTGATCGTAGAAAATCTCGGTGCACGGACCGCACGGACCGGTATCGCCCATGGTCCAGAAGTTATCGGACGCGTAAGGCGCGCCCTTGTTGTCACCGATACGGACCATGCGCTCAGCCGGCACGCCGACTTCCTTGGTCCAGATATCGTAGGCTTCGTCGTCGCTGGCGTAGACCGTGACCCAGAGCTTCTCCTTCGGCAGGTTCAGCCACTGGTCGGACGTCAGGAAGGTCCAGGCGAAGGTGATCGCATCACGTTTGAAATAGTCGCCAAAGCTGAAGTTGCCGAGCATTTCGAAAAAGGTGTGGTGACGAGCGGTATAACCGACGTTTTCCAGGTCGTTGTGCTTGCCGCCGGCGCGCACGCATTTCTGACTGCTGACCGCGCGGGTATAGGCGCGCTTTTCCTGGCCCAGGAAGCAGTCCTTGAACTGGTTCATCCCCGCGTTGGTGAACAGCAGGGTCGGGTCGTTGCCCGGAATCAAAGAGCTGGAGGCTACACGGGTGTGGCCTTGCTGTTCGAAGAAGCGAAGGAAGGCTTCACGGATTTCTGCGCTTTTCATAGGTTCTTCCACGGAGTCTGCGGCCAAACGCAAGTGCATCACATCCAAAAGGGTTTGCGACTTGCAAAGGGCCGCATTATATCGGCCCTGCGCCTTGGGTACAGTGTGTTTATACGATAGAAACCGTCAATTGGACGGCCTGCAGTCTCATTCACGGCCAAATTCGGCCAATACCGCAACAACTTGTTCAACTTGCGTACACCTGGCGTCCCTATACCCAGGGTGACTTCAGCCTGATCGACGGCGGCTCGAGCCGACACGTCCTGCGGAAATTCGATCATCATTATCGAAACGACGACATGCGCTGCCTGAAAATATATGTTAAAAACTGGGCGCCGCCAGAAAGTCTGGTGGCAACGTTCTCAGGGCGGGGTGCAACTCCCCACCGGCGGTAATGGCGCGCAATGCGTCTAGCCCGCGAGCGCTTGACGACTCCCACGGCCTTGGCTGTCGGTCGACAAGGTCAGCAGACCCGGTGTGATCCCGGGGCCGACGGTCATAGTCCGGATGAAGAGAGAACGGGATTGACACCCAGGGGCCGTCCGCTGATCCGTGTGTGCCTGCGAGCATCCCACAACGAAGCTGAACGCACCCTTGAATCCCATTCGATTCATATCGCCCTGTTTTTCACACAAACAGGAGTCAGAACAGATGCAACCCACCCCTATTCATCACAACCAACGTATCGCCTTCATCCAGGCTTGCTGGCACAAGGATATTGTCGACCAGGCGCGCCACGGTTTTGTCTCGGAAATCGCCAAGCTGGGCTATCAGGAAAGCGATATCGACTTCTTCGAGGTCGGCGGCGCATTCGAAATCCCTCTGCATGCCAAGCTGCTGGCCAAGTCCGGGCGGTATGCCGGCGTGGTCGCCGCGGGCCTGGTGGTTGATGGCGGGATCTATCGCCACGACTTCGTCGCCACCGCGGTGATCGACGGCCTGATGCAAGTCCAGCTGGACACCGAAGTGCCGGTATTTTCGGTGGTACTGACCCCGCACCACTTCCACGCGGGTGAAGAACACCAGAAATTCTTCTTCGATCACTTCGTGCACAAAGGCCAGGAAGCGGCGAAAACCTGCGCCGACACCCTGAGCAAACTGCGCGCCCTGCCGCGTCTCACGCCACAGAAAGTAGCGGTCTGAGCCACCGGCGACCTGCCGGCCCGGGCCGGCGGGTCATTGCCCCGCACATAACTATCTACCCTCTCCCAGCGGCGCCAATGCGTTTAAGTGGACTCGACATTCAGCCCTTTCAGGGCTCTCGAAACCCACCGCTTGCGGAGACACCGCCCTATGAACGACTTTTCCAGACTTGGCCCGGACATGCCCGTCCCGCCCGCTAATGAACACTGGATCGACGGCAACCACGAAAACCCCCAGCCACTCACCACCGCCCTGAGCCAATACCCGGACGACCAGCGGATCATGCACAGCCATACGCTGCACGTGGACGACACGGTCATGGTGGAGCGCAACAAGCTCGAGATATCCCCCGGCTATCGCGGCCCCACCGACCATCTGGTGTTCACCACCCGGGACCGCTCCGACCAGATACACCTGTATCTGACCGATCATCCGGTCCTCGATATCAATAACCGGCGCTATCACCTGAAGATGGCCTCAACCGGGCAAGTCATTGTGCTGCGCACACAGGGCGGCGATGACAACATCCGGGTCGACGACCAGGTGCAGACCACGGTGTTCATCGACTCGGGTACCGGCGACGACCGAGTACTCTGCGGCGGCGGCTTCACAAAAGTCAGCGCCGGCCCCGGCAACGACCAGGTGATCACACGCTCCGGCGCCAGCTATATCGAAGCGGGGGAAGGCGACGATATCGTCAGCGGTCAGGGCGGCGGCGCCATGACCGCCTATGGCGGCAAGGGCCACGACGTCCTGATCGGCGGCGAAGGTGCCTGTTTCCTGGATGGCGGCCAGGGCGACGATGTGCTGCTAGGCGGCAGAGGCCACAACGTGCTCAGCGGGGCCGACGGCAACGACCAGATCAGCCCCGGCCCTGGCCGCAATACGGTCTACACCGGGACCGGCGTGGACTTCGTCGAACACCTCGGGCCCAATACCCAGCTGTTCAATGCGTATGCCGCCACCGGGCCCGTTCCGTCAAACATCGATACAGCGCCCGGCACCGTCATCGCCGCCAAGGAGCTGGACAGTTGCGGTGTGGTCGTTGAGGGCACGTTGGAGTTCCAGGAGCGGGTCAAGGACGACCTCAGACTGCTGCTGGGTTCCGGCAACGGCCGGCAATTGCTCGGAGCCCTGGGCGAGGCCAGGAAAAAAAGCGGCGTCCCGGTGCTGGTCAAGGAGTTGACCGAGGAGGAGAACGGCATGTGCTTCCCGAACCGCTCGCAACCCGATAACCCGTTTGAGGACGAACACCCCTTTATCGAAAACGGCCAGGCGGGCATTCCGGTCAAGGGTTGCACGGTGTACTACGATCCGTCGTTCCTCAAGGGCGAAGTCACCAGCATCGTTCATCTCTACCACGAGCTGTGCCACGCCTATAACTACGTGACCGGAACGGTTTTTCTAGGCTATGGCCCCGACGGTCCGGACGGGAACAACCCTCGGCGCCCGGTTCCCAACCCCGAACTCCAGGCTGTCGGCTTAAGCGCCAACGCACCGCCATTCGATTTCGACGGGAACCCCGCGACACCGCCCCTGAACAGCAATCCCGAGGCTTTCAGCGAAAACGGCCTACGCCGGGAGTTCGGTATCCCACCACGCAAGCAATACCGGGGAGACTGATCGCCGGGCCTAAACCAGGTGCTCGTCGCAGGATGGCACCACCAGAATCCCCGCCCGTAGGCCATTTTTCACCTTCGGGTTGGGGAAAATGATCCGCGCGCCCTGCTCTTCCACGACCCAGCGGCTGTTCGCCAGGTCCTCGGCCAGCAGATAGCCCTGGGGCAGTTCCGAGAAGTTCTCGATATCCACCGGCAAGTGCATCAGGAAGCTGTCGCTGTGCTTGATGATTTCCCGGGCCACGCTGAACAGTTGCAAACCTTCAAGCGTTTCATCAGTGGCCGGCTCGCGCCCCTCGATGATCTGCTTGAGGCGCAATTCCAGGCGTGTCACATCGACGCCCTCGTTCTGCCCGAACGGACGCGCCTTGCCCAGTTCCAGGGTAAAGGCCTCGGCGCCCAGCTTGTCGTAGGTGTAGCTGCTGAAGACGATGGACGGCTTGTTCTGCAACAGCACCGCCGTCATCCCGGCGGCGCGCAGGCGGGCCAGCTCGCGACGGGAATGCGCCCGGCCTTCCTGGAAGGGATACAGGGCGAACTGTTCGATCTTCGAACCGCGAATGGCCGTGTGCAGGTCATAGTGCAGGCGCTCGCGATCCGCCAGGCTGAAGAAACTCGCCGCCAGGCGCTCCAGCTCGCAAGCGCGCAGGGCTTCACTGCCACTGCTCTGCTCATGCCGGCCGTTGAACAGCCGGTTGACGTCCTGCTCGACAAAACGCTCGCCGCGGCGGATCGCCTCGGGATTGCCGAACAGGAACAGAATACGTGCGCGGGGCTTGAGATCGCCCCGGGCAATGTCGTGCAACAGCCGATCGAGCAACTCGATCGGCGCTGTTTCGTTACCGTGGATACCAGCGGACAACAGCAGGTCCAGCCCATTGTCCCGGACCTCGGGAGGCCGCACTTCAAGCGCGCCCTCGCTCAGCCAGCGCATGCGCACACCGTCGACCGTCAGTTGAGTCTTCTCCGCCGGTTCACGACCGGCGAGGGTCAGTTCAAGCAGTTTGCCGAGGGCGAGCATGGCGCGGTATTCCTTAATCAGTGATGGTGATCGCAGTCGGGGCCGTGGACATGATCGTCCTCGCCGATCTCGGCCGGCTCCATCTCCAGTTGCAGGCTGACCAGGTTGGTCGCCAGCGGGCGCAACAGCAGGTTGGCGTATTCGGCGTCGCCTTCCTCGACATCGACACCGATCAGCAGTTGGCCGCGACCGTCGTGCTGGATCCACAATTCCTTGCCCTGCCAGATCACCGCGACGCGGGTGCAGGAGGTTTCCAGTTGAGTGCCGTCGGTATCTTCAAGGATCAGCTGCAGGGTATCGCTCATGTTTTAGGCTCTCGTCTGGAAGTAAAACGCCGCG
This sequence comes from Pseudomonas sp. GW821-FHT04D07, assembly GCF_059420225.1. Taxonomy (NCBI): domain Bacteria; kingdom Pseudomonadati; phylum Pseudomonadota; class Gammaproteobacteria; order Pseudomonadales; family Pseudomonadaceae; genus Pseudomonas; species Pseudomonas sp. GW821-FHT04D07. Next base: position 20,779 of record NZ_JBWKTH010000047.1, on the reverse strand, counting down.
CTCCAAGACAGAGCGGCGGCCTTCAATTGATCTGGAATGGGTAAACCGAGCCCAGTTTAAGGATTTGCGTCAGTTCATCCAATGCCGTGCGACATTCAAGCAGCAACCGCGGGTCGGCCAGGTCGCTTTCACGCAGGCTGTCGCGGTAGTGCTTGTCGACCCACTGGGTCAGCGTGCCATACAACGGCGCCGTCATGATAACCCCCGGGTTGACCGCCGCCAGTTCGTTTTCCTTCAAGGCCACGCGCAAGCGCAGGCAGGCCGGGCCACCGCCGTTCTGCATGCTCTGCTTGAGGTCGAAGACCTTGACCTCGCGGACCGGGCCGGCGGCGCTGGTCAGTTCCTGCAAGTAGGCCCAGACCCGTGGGTTGCCACGGCACTCTTCCGGCACGATCAGCAGCATGCCACCGTCGGCCCGGTTCAACAGCTGGCTGTTGAACAGGTAGGAACGCACCGCGTCTTCCACCGCCACTTTCGAGCGCGGCACGCAGATCGCCTGGAAGTTGCCACCGCGCTTGGCCAGCTTGCCCTGCAACTCGGCGAGCATCTGCTCGGTGTCGAGGAAGGCGTCCTCGTGGTAGAACAACACCTCGCCGTTACCCACCGCGATCACGTCGTTGTGGAACACACCCTGGTCGATCACGGCCGGGTTCTGTTGAGCATAGACCACGCCGTCGTCGCTCAGGCCATGCAGACGGGCGACCGCCTGCGAGGCTTCGAGGGTCTGACGCGCCGGGTATTTCTGCGGCGCCGGGTAGCGAGTATCGAAGGCGCTGCGACCGAAGACGAAGAACTCGACGCCGGCTTCGCCGTACTCTCGGCAGAAACGCGTGTGGTTGGCCGCACCTTCGTCGCCGAACTGGGCCACGGCAGGTAGCGCCGCGTGATGGGCGAAATGCTTGGCGTCGGCGAACATCGCCGCCAGCACACGGCTGGTGGTCGGGTGCTCGATGCTGCGGTGGTATTTGCAGTTGAGGTTGGCGGCGGTGAAATGCACGCGGCCGTCGGCGGTGTCGGCACTCGGGCTGACGGTGCCGGCGTTGGCCACCCACATGCTCGACGCCGAGCAACTGGCGACCAGCAACGGCATCGCCTGCTTCGCGGCCTGTTCAATCACCTGTGCATCGCTGCCGGTGAAACCGAGACTGCGCAGGGCCGCTACATCCGGACGCTCCTGCGGGGCCAGTACGCCCTGGACAAAGCCCATGTCCATCAGCGCTTTCATTTTCGCCAGGCCTTGCAGCGCCGCTTCCTTGGGGTTGGAAGCCTGCTGGCTGTTGCTCTGGGAAGCGACGTTGCCGTAGGACAGGCCGCCGTAGTTATGGGTCGGGCCTACAAGACCGTCAAAATTGACTTCAAAGGATTTCATCGGCGAGGCTCCATGAATCTGTTTTTATAAGCACAAATCATCTGCGTATGGCGACCACTTTGCGGTCATCGCCAGCAAGCTGGCTCCTACAGGAGCTGGCTTGCCAGCGATAGGGCCCGCAGGCCCGACGAATCAGGAAAGCCGAACACCCGGTGTCAGTGTCGCCGGCACCGTCAAGCTCGGCGTTTCCAGCGATGCCACCGGGTACGCGCAATAATCCGCCGCGTAATAGGCGCTGGCGCGATGGTTGCCCGAGCCCCCGACCCCACCGAACGGCGCACTGCTGGCAGCACCCGTCAGTTGTTTGTTCCAGTTGACGATCCCGGCCCGGCTTTCCAGCCAGAACTGCTGGTAACGCGCCTCGGAATCCGACAGCAGGCCTGCGGCCAGGCCGTACTGCGTATTGTTGGCCTCGGCAATCGCCGCGTCGAAATCAGCGTAGCGAATCACTTGCAGCAAGGGGCCGAACAACTCTTCATCAGGGCGATCAGCCACCGCCGTTACATCGAGAATACCCGGGGTCAGCAACGCCGCCGTGGCCTGCGGCTGAGTCATTTCCAGCAATGCCAGGGCGCCATGGCCCAGCAATTGCGCCTGGGCATCCATCAAGGCACGCGCGGCACCGAGGGACACCACCGAGCCCATGAACGGTGCCGGCTGCTGGTCGAACGCACCGACTTCAATGGTCGCGCTGACCGCCACCAGGCGCTCCAGCAGCGTATCGCCCCAGGCCCCTTCAGGCACCAGCAGGCGGCGGGCACAGGTGCAACGCTGCCCGGCGGAGATAAAGGCCGACTGAATAATGGTGTACACCGCCGCGTCCAAGTCCTGGACCTGATCGACTACCAGCGGGTTGTTGCCGCCCATTTCCAGAGCCAGGATCTTGTCCGGACGCCCGGCGAATTGCTGATGCAGATGGTTGCCGGTGCGGCTCGAACCAGTGAAGAACAGACCGTCGATGCCCGCATTCGCCGCCAGGGCAATCCCGGTTTCCCGCGCGCCCTGCAACAGGTTCAATACGCCCGCCGGCAGACCGGCCTCGATCCAGCAACGCACGGTCAGTTCAGCGACCTTCGGGGTCAGTTCGCTCGGTTTGAACAGCACGCTGTTACCGGCCAGCAACGCCGGCACGATATGTCCATTGGGCAAGTGGCCAGGGAAGTTGTAAGGACCGAACACCGCCACCACACCGTGGGGCTTGTGGCGCAACACCGCGGTGGCGTCGCCCAGCGGGCCGCTCTTCTCGCCGGTACGCTCACGGTAGCTCTGCACCGAGATGGCGATCTTGTTGACCATGCTGGTCACTTCGGTCGCCGCTTCCCACAGGGGTTTGCCGGTTTCTTCACCGATGCAACGGGCCAACTCGTCGGCACGGCTTTTCAGCTGCGCGGCAAAACTTTCGAGTACGACAATACGCTCGTCGAGGGAACGCTTGGCCCAGGCCGGAAACGCCTGGCGCGCGGCCTGCACGGCGGCGTCGACCTGGGCGGCACTGGCCCCCTTGCCGGACCACAGTACGCGCTGGGTCACCGGGTTCAACGATTCGAAGGCTTCGCCCCGGCCTTCCTGCCAGGCACCAGCGATGTAAAGCGTGCTCATTATTTCGACTCCCGGGAAGCAGACAACGGTACCGCGCGGACCTGATCGCCCGCGCTCAGTTGAAGACGTTTGGCGGTCAGCGGATCGACCACCAGGGTGCCCGCCGCCAGGCGTGCCGGAGCCGCGGTGATACGGCAGTCCTCGCGCTTGCGGTTGTGGATCAGGTACGGCGTGGCATCGTCACCCGGGGTGCCGACGGCCAACACCAGCGCCTGGCTGTCGCGCACCGCGCGGATCTTGCTGGTTTCGCACTCCACCGCTGGACCGGCGTCGAAGATGTCGACATAACCCTGGTAACTGAAACCTTCGCTCTTGAGCATCGCCAGCGCCGGCTCGGTGTCGGTGTGCACCTTGCCGATCACCGCGCGCGCCTCTTCGGAGAGGAAGCAGGTGTACAGCGGGAACTTGGGCATCAACTCGGCGATAAAAGCCTTGTTACCGACACCGGTCAGGTAATCGGCCTGGCTGAATTCCATCTTGAAGAAGTGCCGGCCCAGGCTTTCCCAGAACGGCGAGCGCCCGGCCGCATCGGACATGCCACGCATCTCGGCGATGATCTTGTTGCCGAACAACTCGGGGAATTCAGCGATAAACAGCATCCGCGCCTTGGCCAGCATGCGGCCGTTGAGGCCACTGCGATAGTCGGCATGCAGGAACAGCGAGCACAGCTCCGAGTTACCGGTCAGGTCGTTGGCCAGGAACAGCGTCGGAATTTCGCGGTAGATCTTCAGTTCCTGGGAAGCGCTGACCGTCAGGCCGACCCGGAAGTTGTACCAGGGCTCACGAAGGCCCACCGCGCCGGCAATGGCGCTGATACCGACCACGCGGCCATTGTCGTCTTCGAGCACGAACAGATAGTCCGCATCGCCACGACCGGCTTCACCAGTGAAGGTTTTTTCCGCCCAAGCGACCCGATGGGCCAGGCGCTCTTCATTGGCCGGCAAGGTGGTCAGGCCGGTGCCCGTGCTGCGGGCCAGGTCGATCAGAGCGGGTAAATCGCTGCTGCGTACGGGACGAACGATCATGCTATCTCCTCAAACGGGCACCGGCTGACGGCCGCCCGCGAAACTCGCTGTAAGGCTGCTTTCGATACCGGCCTTAAACCGCTACCAGGCGCACGCTGGCACCTTCGCCGACGCCCAGGGCTTCGGCGGCTTGTAGGTCCAGGGTGACCGGTTTGCCCGGCGCATAATCGAGCTCCAGCAACACCGCGCGATAATCCTGCAGCAATGCGTTGGACACCAGGTACTGGCGTCCGCCGCCCTTGTAGGTGTCACCGAGCTTCACCGGTACCACCCGGCTCTGGGCGATGGAGCGAATCCCGCTGACCCGCGCATGCAGGGTCGGACCGCCATCGAAGATGTCGATGTAGTGATCGGTTTCGAAGCCTTCGCGCATCAGGATATCGAAGGTGATCTGCGCCCGCGGGTGCACTTGGCCCATCGCCTCTTGGGCGGCGTCCGGCAGCAGCGGCACGTAGATCGGGTAATGCGGCATCAGTTCGGCGAGGAAGGTCCGGCTTTTCAGGCCGCACAGGCGCTCGGCCGCCGCGTAGTTCAGGTCGAAGAAGTTGCGACCGATGGCATCCCAGAACGGCGAGTCGCCGTGTTCGTCGCTGTAGCCGACGATCTCGGTCACCACCGAATCGGCGAAGCGCTCCGGATGACTGGCGACGAACAGCAGACGCCCGCGGGAATTGAGCTCCGACCAGGCCGAACCGACCAGCTCCGGGACCACGTAGAAGCTGGTCAGCAGGCTGTTGCCGGTCAGGTCATGGCACTGCGAAAGCACATGGATCTTGTTGTGGATCTTCAGCTCGCGGGAGGCATGCACGAAAGTCTCGTTACGGAAGCTGTAGAACGGCTCCGAGTAGCCGGCCGAGGCAACGATGGCCGAGCAGCCCGCCAGCTTGCCGGTGGCGCTGTCTTCGAGCACGAAGAAATAGCTTTCTTCGCCATTGAAGCTGACTTCGGCGGCGAACGAGGCCTCACTTGCTGCGATCTTGTCGCGCAGGCGGCCTTCGTCATCCGGCAAGGAAGTGACACCGATCGGGCTGTCCGCGGCCAGGCGCCGTACCTCGTCCAGGTCAGCCATTTGCGCGGGGCGCATCACCAGCATGGTGTCACTCCTTCAATCCAGAACAGGTCGGTGTGTACCGACAGAAAAAAAATACCCGGGTAGGAGCGAGCGTGCTCGCGATGGTGGCCCAGGCACCGCGGGGTATCGGATACCCCGCGTTATCGTTGACGATCATCGTCGGAACGCCGCCCAGAGCAAGCTCGCTCCTACAGGTACAGGAAATATAGGCCCGACGGTGGCCATCCTGGGCCACCGCCGGGCGGTCCATCAGGCTTGCGTCAGCTTGGCCACGGCGCGCTCGAAACGATCCAGGCCTTCGTTGATGTCCGCGTCTTCAACCACCAGGCTCGGGGCGAAACGAATCACGTCCGGGCCAGCTTGCAGGATCATCAGGTTTTCTTTTTCCGCGGCGTTGAACACGTCCTTGGCCTTGCCCTTCCAGGCATCGGCCAGCACGCAACCGAGCAACAGGCCCATGCCACGCACCTGGCTGAACAGGCCGTATTTGGCGCCGATCTGCTCCAAGCGGGTCTTGAACTGGTCGTGCTTGGTTTTCACACCGTTCAACACCTGCGGGGTGTTGATCACATCGATCACCGCGTTGCCGACCGCACACGCCAGCGGGTTACCACCGTAGGTGGTGCCGTGGGTGCCGACCACCAGGTGCTTGGCCAGCGCTTCAGTGGTGAGCATCGCGGCAATCGGGAATCCGCCACCCAGGCTCTTGGCGCTGGTGAGGATGTCCGGGGTCACGCCGTATTGCATGTAGGCAAACAGCGAGCCGCTGCGGCCCATGCCGGTCTGCACTTCATCGAACACCAGCAGCGCGTCGTGCTGGTTGCACAGCTCGCGGGCGCCTTGCAGGTAGGACAGTTCGGCCGGCAGTACGCCGCCCTCGCCCTGGATCGGTTCCAGGACCACGGCGCAGGTCTTGTCCGAGATCGCGGCTTTCAGCGCGTCGAGGTCATTGAACGGCACATGGGTGATACCGGTGATTTTCGGACCGAAGCCATCGGAGTACTTCGACTGGCCACCGACGTTCACGGTGAACAGGGTGCGACCGTGGAAGCTGTTCAGCGCGGCGATGATTTCGTACTTCTCCGAACCGAAGCGGTCGAACGCCACGCGACGGGCCAGCTTGAAGGCGGCCTCGTTGGCTTCGGCGCCGGAGTTGCAGAAGAACACCCGCTCGGCGAAGGTCGCGTCCACCAGCTTCTTGGCCAGGCGCAGGGCCGGCTCGTTGGTGAACACGTTGGATACGTGCCACAGGTTGTTCGCCTGCTCGGTCAGCGCGCCAACCAGCGCCGGGTGCGCGTGGCCCAATACGTTAACCGCGATACCGCCGGCGAAATCGATCAGCTCCCGGCCCGCCTGGTCCCATACTCGGGAACCCGCGCCGCGCACAGGAATAAAAGTCGCAGGTGCGTAGTTGGGAACCATGACCTGGTCGAAATCGGCGCGTTGCACCGGAGCTTGCTCAACGGACATCGGAGTCTCCTGAAGAGGAACGCCTGCCTGGAACTGGCGAGCGATGGGGGGATTGTAAGGACAGTTTTCGGTCAGGCCTTGCCGCCAAGCGACAACTTCTTATAGCGCCAAACCGGCTTTTACCGAGGTTGTCGGCAATGCGACAAATTGCGTCGCAAAGGCGCAGTTTAAACGCTGGTTGTGGTTTTGGTATCTATTTAGGCGTGGCGGTCCCCGGGCGCTGGATAGCCTCGCTGCTTTACCCGCCGCAGGAGAAACCGCGCCATGCCGACGCCCGCCGAAATCATGCCCGCGCATGACCCCGATAATTTCGAACTGATCAAAAGCAAACTGCCGGACTGGCTGACCGATGCCTCCCAGACCCTGCGCCAGGCCCATGGCGACAGCCTGCTGTTGACCCACACCCACAAGGCCAGGCTGGCCGAGCAGTTGCAAGCCTTGCAAGGTCTCGAGGCCTTTGCCGCGCCGATCCTGTGCAACGCCCTGAAAACCCGCTTCGGATACCAACTGGATCTGCAGCGCGACCGACTGACCAGCATTCGATTGATCACCGCCGCCACGCTCTCGACGCCACGCAAGGTCTCCGTCGTCGATATGAGTCTGTTTGAGGCCGCCCTGAAGAACTTCGTCGACCCCCGGCATGAAAACCTGGCGTTTTATAACGAGTCCAGCCTGTACCGCAGGGTGGATGGCCGACGGAACCTGCCGATCCAAGCCTTCACCCTCCGAACCTTCGTCAAGCTGTGCCGGGAACTGGATATCGGTGGCCAGTACAACCGTCACATGGAAGAGGTGCTGCAGCCGAAAAAATCGTCCGGCGAAGCGGACAACCGCTTTCGCGATCAGTTTGAACTCAGCGAAAGCTACGAACTCCTGACCCAGACCCATATTGCCCTGATGAAAGGCCATATCAGCCTCTCAACCCACGAGCTGCTGATGGCCGCGAGCCAAAAGGGTCGACTGCCCTACTGGGATGGCAAGCGGGTGAGCTGCCACGAACTGCAAATGTTCAACTTCAGAACGCCACTCAGCAGTTCGATCGGCGTCACGCTCAAAGGCGCCTTGCTGATTGAGCATCAAGACACCCTGGCCGCGCGAAACCGCCCTTGCATCGTCTACCTGAGCGGTGATCCGGAGCAGGCCATCAAGCAATACACCAGCTTCAACGCGTTCGAGGAGGATTTGGCGCGCCGCCTGGGCAGCAGCAACTACCGGGCGTTCTTCGCGCGCTATATCAACCAGCGCACCCAAGCGGCTTTTTTCAGTGCCCTTGAGCGCCATCTCGCCACCTCCGGCAAAGCCGCCAATCTGCAACTCAAACGCTTCCCCCTGATCGATCACCCACTACGCGAGCTGTATTCCCAGCATCTGGTCAAACTGATGGGCGATGGTAATTTCAACGCCGTGCCGGTGGCCGATATCGATCGCCGTAGTCATCGGGAGCACCTGCAATCGTTGAGCAATATCGGCCTGAACCTGCTGAATGTCGCCGCCCTGTTCGTCCCAGGCCTGGGCGAAGCAATGCTGGCGGTGGCCGGCGCACAGATGCTCGGCGAGATCTACAATGGCATCGAGGACTGGCGTCACGACGAACGCGAGCAAGGCCTCAAGGGCTTGATCGGCGTCACCCTGAACCTCGCGCTGATAGGCGGTATCAGCCTGGTCGCCCACCGCTTCGCCGGGGCCGGACTGATCAAGGAACTGCAACAGGTGCGCCTGCCCACGGGCAAAAGCAGTCTGTGGAAACCCGACCTGACGCCTTACGAGCAATCACTGACACTGCCCGAAACCGCACAACCGAACGCCCGCGGCTTCTACGAAGCCAACGACCGCCAGTACCTCAGGCAAGGCGACCGGTTCTATGAGGCCGAGCTCAGCCCCCGAGGCCAGCGCGGCCGGATCAAACACCCACGCCGCCCCAACCAATATTCACCCGCCTTCTGGCATAACGGTGCCGGCGCCTGGTTTCACGAACTGGAGCGCCCCTTGCAGTGGCAAGGCCCGCAGTTGCTGCACCGCCTGGGTTTCGCTGGCGAAGCCTTTTCCGATGTCGACGCCGCGCGGATCATGGCCGTCAGTGACAGCGACGAAGCAATGCTGCGCCGGGTGCATTTCGACAGCCAGTGGCCCCCCGCCCTGCTCAAGGACAGCCTGCTGCGCTTTCGCCTCGACCGCGATATCCAAGGTTTTATCGAACAGCTGGCCCGCGGCGAGGCCGCGCCTGACGAGAGCATGCAGCAACAGATCCTGCTGGACTTCTGGCACTCGCAAGCCAAGACCTTGCGAGTAGTGGACGACCAGGGACGGGTGGTCATGGAGACCGTGCGCCCTGGCAAGGACCAGGGACAGCGGGTGGTCATCTCGCTCGACCCATTGCACAACGGCGACCTGCTCAAGAGCGTGCTGAACTCGCCCGACCTGGAGGAAAGCGATATCCGCACACTGCTGGGGGAAAACCAGAGTTTCGCGACCCCCGCCGAAAGACCGGAAACGCGGCTGCTGAACTTTCGCAAGCGGCTCGCCCGCCACACCCAACACCGGCAAAAAGCCCTGTTCGAATCGCAATACCGGTTTCGCACGCAATCACGCGAGCCCTCGGTCGTCGTGCTGCAAACAGCGTTTCCCGACCTGCCCGTGGCCGTGCTCGAAGAACTCGCCGAATATGCCAGCGGCGCGCAGTTGCAAGCCTTGCGCGAGTCCGCCGAAATCGCGCCGAGCATCGTCGACGAAGCCGCCCTGTATCGCCAACAGGTGCGTCTGGCCCGCGCCCGCGAAGGGCTGTACCTGAAATCCAGCGGCAATGCCGACAGCGAAAAACTCATTCTGCGCAGCGTACAACGCCTGCCGGGCTGGTCCGCGCAAGTGCGCATCGAGGTGCGCGCGCAATCGTCAGCCGGGCCTTTGCTCGACAGCATCGGCGCCAGCGATGCGCCGATCTGCAAAGTACTGATCAAGGAGAACGGCCTGTACCAGACCCGCGACGCCCAAGACCGGGAACTGCACGACTCCGACAATCTCTATGCCGCGCTGCTGCATGCCCTGCCTGACCCCCAGCGCAACCAACTGGGTTATCCCAACCCCAACCAAGGCGGGCAATTGCAACAAGCCGTGCAGAACCGCCGGCTGCCCGAGCCCGACACCCTCCGCGAGTGGCTGGACATGCCACCGGCCATTCCCAGTGACCACTCGCCCATGGCCTTGGCCAAAAGGCGCCCCGGTTATCCGCTCAGTGGTCGTGGAGCGCCGCGGGCGGGCAGTCGCTGGGCCCTTGAAGATCGGGTAGCACGGCTGTTCCCGAGCCTTTCCGATGAACAGATCCGGCAATTTATCGGCAGCCTGGACAGCATGCGGGTTTTCGATGAACTGCGACGCCTGGAACAAGAGTACGAACAACTGACCCAGGCGCTGGATCTCTGGTCGTTCGTCACCGCTGCCACCCACCCGGTCACCGGAGAGCGCTTGAGCCTGATGCAGCGTATCAACCAACAACGCACCCGCACCCAGTTCGCCGAAGCCATTCGCCGTTGCTGGCGCCGTGAGCCCGACCTGTTCTACTCCAACAATCCCGAGGAGCACGGCTATACCCTCAGTGCCAATGGCCTGCTGGGCGAGCTGCCCGAACTATCCGTCAACTTCAACCATGTCCGCTACCTGAACCTGGTGGCCAACACCCCGGCCCTGGAACTGGCCCGGTTTATCGAACGTTTCCCCAATCTGCGCCTGCTCTCCATACGCGGCTTCCAACTCGACACCCTGCCCGAGTCGATATCCCGGGGACAACTGACCGAACTGAGCCTGGTCGACTGCAATGTGCACCTGAGACCCGAGACCGTGCAGGCACTCTCGGCGATGCAAAACCTGGAGATCCTCGACCTGAGTGGCAACCCGCTCGGCCTGGCCCCCGACCTCAGGCCATTGCACGCGCTGGAGGTAGTCGACCTGAGCCGCACCGGAATCAGCGCGATCCCCATGGGCCTGTTCGAGCTGCCACGACTGGAGGCCGCCCTGCTCACCGAGAACGCCATCAGCGAGCTGCCGCAGAGCATCAACGAGCTGTCCGGCAACCTTGGCTCCGGCCTGGATCTGAGCGGCAACCCGCTGTCCGAGATCAGCCTGCAGCGCGCCCGGGACTATTACCGCAGAACAGGCCACTCACTCGGCGTCCAGTCCCAGGCCGAGCGCACCCGGATCCAGGCGCTTTACCCGGGCCTGAACGACGAACAACTGGAGAGTTTCATCCGCGCCCAGCCGCGCCTCCTTGAGGAATCCTTGAGCCAGTTGAGCCGCCTGGAAGCCCAATACCACCAGTTGGGCGCCGATCTACAGGCCTGGAGCGGCGATATTCCCGCGCTCCACCCGGAAACGCAGGAGCCGCTCAGCGCCGTGGAACTGGCGGTGGAAAGCCTGAACCGACAGGATTTTGCGCAACAGCTGCAACGTAGCTGGCAGCGCCTGAGCGAAGAACGACTGGCTGACGGCACAGGTTTTTACAGCTTCACCTTCACCCAGCGAATCACTGGCAGGCTGCCCGCGCTTTCAGCGGACTTCAGCCATATCGCCCGCCTGGAGATCCATGGTTACGGTACCAGCCAAGGACTCGATGCATTTCTCCACAGCTTCCCCCATCTACGCATGTTGTATGCCTCCAGCTTTATCGACCGGGACTTCCCCGTGGCGATTTTCGACATGCCGCACCTGCGAAACCTGGAATTACCCTACGGTCTGATCCAACTGAGCGAGGCCTCGCACCGGCAACTCTCGGACATGACCGGCTTGCGCGTGCTCGACCTGTCCGGCAATCCGCTGCAAGCGGCCCCGTCCCCAGTCGAGACAACGCGGCTGACACCGGACGTGACAAGGATGACGGATCTGCGAATGCTCGACCTGAGCGACAGCCGTATCGAGCAGACACCCGCAGGGCTGTTCAGGCTGCGTGCGCTGGAGATTGCCGACGTGCGCGACAACCAGATCAGCGACATACCGGAAAGTCTTTTCGAGGTACCGACCTCGCAACCCGTGACCTATGACTTCAGGAACAACCCGTTGACGGAGGCCAGTATCCAAAGAGTCCGCAGCTACAGAGAACTGAACGGCGGGGTACAGGAAGTCAGAATCCTGATCGGTGACGATTTGAACAGTAGCGAAGAGAGCGAGAGCGACACTGGCAGCAGTGTTCCGCCACTGGCCTCCCCCACACCGCCGCCCCCGGCTCGCGAGGAATGACCCTCAGCCGCGCTCCGAAGGCACCGACGACAACTCGAACGGACTGCTGCTGCGCCGCTGGTTGCGATCTTCGCGCGGCGTGGCGCCAAAGAAGTTGCGGTAGGCGCTGGAGAAATGCGGCCCCGAGGAGAAACCGCAGGACAGACCGATCTGAATGATCGACTTGCTGGTCTGCATCAGCATCTGCCGGGCCTTGTTCAGGCGCAGCTCCAGGTAGTACTGGCTCGGCACGCGGTTGAGGTATTGCTTGAAGATCCGCTCCAACTGACGCCGCGACACACAGACATGCTGGGCGATCTCGTCGGTGGTCAGCGGCTCCTCGATATTGGCTTCCATCAGCAGCACGGCCTGGGTCAGCTTCGGATGGCTGGAGCCCAAACGGTTCTGCAACGGAATGCGTTGACGCTCGCCACCTTCGCGGATGCGCTCGACCACCAGCTCCTCGGAAACCGCGCCAGCCAATTCAGCACCGTGATCACGGGCCAGGACCGCCAGCAACAAATCCAACACCGACAGACCGCCACAGGCGGTCAGGCGATCGCGGTCCCAGTCGAACAGATGACTGGTGGCGATCACCTTGGGGAAACGTTCGGCGAAATCATCCTGCCAGCGCCAGTGCACCGCCGCGCGATAACCATCGAGCAAGCCGAGCTGGGCCAGCGGATAGACCCCGGCGGACAAACCGGCCACCACGCAGCCGGCACGCACCAGTTGCTTGAGCGCACTGCTCAGGGCCGGCGCCAGGCTGGTGGGCGGCTCGTCGGCCAGCAGGAAAAGTTTCTGGAAGCCTTCCAGCTTACCGGCCCAAGGCTCGCCCGGCAGTTGCCAGCCACCACCAGACAAGGCCTCGGCGGGCGCTTCGGCCTGCAGAAAGGACAATTCGTAGACGACTTCCGGATGCACCCGCTGAGCGACACGCAAGGCCTCCTCGGCCAGCGCCAGCGTCAAGGCTTGGGTGCTGGGCCAAATCAGGAAACCAATTCGATGGGCAGTCATGGCAGGCAATCCGAAAACAGAACAGAGTGAAAAGCCGAGGGCAGCCAACTCAAAGTAGACCACGCCGCGCTCGGCGCGCAGCATGACCTATTTGGGTGCACAACGGCAGCATAAAAAGCAACGACTATTTCAAGCTGCCCGAGAGGAATTGCTGCAGACGCTCGGACTGCGGGTTGAGCAACACCTCGCGCGGATTGCCGCGTTCTTCAACCACACCTTGATGCAAAAACACCAACTGGTTGGAGACTTCACGGGCAAAGCCCATCTCATGGGTCACCACCACCATGGTCCGGCCTTCCTGGGCCAGGGCCTGCATCACCTTCAGCACATCGCCGACCAGTTCCGGGTCGAGCGCCGAGGTCGGCTCGTCGAACAGCATCACTTCCGGCTCCACCGCCAGCGCCCGGGCAATCGCCACGCGCTGCTGCTCGCCGCCGGACATATGGCCCGGATAGGCGTCCTTGCGATGCGCCACACCGACTTTCGCCAGGTAGTACTCGGCCTTTTCCAGCGCCTCTTTCTTCGACATGCCGAGGACGTGAATCGGCGCCTCGATAATGTTTTCCAAAGCGGTCATATGCGACCACAGGTTGAAATGCTGGAACACCATCGACAGCCGCGAGCGCATGCGCTGCAACTGTTTCGGGTCGGCGGCCTTCAGCGCGCCGTCCTTGCCGGCCACCAGTTTCAACTCTTCATTGTTCAGCAGGATGCGCCCGGCATAGGGCTGCTCCAGCAGGTTGATGCAGCGCAGGAAAGTACTTTTGCCGGAGCCACTGGAGCCGATGATGCTGATCACATCGCCAGCGGCGGCTTCCAGGGACACACCCTTGAGCACTTCGTGACTGCCATAGCGTTTATGCAGGTCTTGGACTTCAAGCTTGTACATGCGGTCGGTTCTCACAAAAACAGTCAGGTCAGTCGCTGAGCAGGCGTCCGTGGCGAAGCGGTACGCGCCCCGCCACCTTGGCCAGCCAGATCGAGGGTTGGGCGTAACGCAGCCGTTCCACGGCGTACAACACACCGCTCGTGCCAGCACACACGGTGCTGACCCGGTCGGATAACGGATCGATCACTTCGAACAGTGGCTCACCGGCTTCCACCCAGCAGCCCACCGGACGCAGGAAACTCAACACACCCGGGTGCGGCGCGTAGAGCAACTCGGTGCCCTCGAACGGCATGCCCTCGCAAGGTTCCTGTTGCGCGGCCGGCCATTCGCCGTCGATCAGGCCCTGCTCCGCGAGGAACGCCAGAATCCCTTCGGCCTGGGCCTCGGCTTGCTCGCGAGCGGTATCGGCCTGGCCGCCCAGCTCAATCGTGGTGGCCATGCACGCCAGTGGAATCTGCGCGTCCGGGAACGTCTGCGACAGGCGCAGCCACGGCAACGAACAGGCTTCGTCGAACGAGGTGCCACCCGACTCTTCCGCCAACAGCCCGACGCGAACGTTGAGGTGTGCCGCCAGGGAACGCCACTGCGGCCAGTGCTGGGGAAAGGTGTACATGTGCAACGCGGCTTCGCTATCGCAATGCAGGTCGAGCACCAGGTCGGCATCGCAGGCGTGACTCAATAGCACCCGCTGCATGCCCTGCAACTGGCTGGTCGCCGCGGGCAATGTGGCCAGTACTTCGAGCATGGCCTGGCGAATCAGCCGAACGTTGGCGTGCGGGTCATCACCCAGGTGATCTTTCACCAGGGCGCTGACCGGCTCGGTCAACTGGACGAAATCGCGGTTGAAGTTCTTGCCGCTGCCGTACTCGAAACGTCCTTGATGATTACCTTGCAGCAACTGGCCCAGACCAATCGGATTGGCCACCGGGACCAGCTCGATCACGCCCTTGAGGGCACCGCGGGCTTCCAGCTCGACCAGGCGCTTTTTCAGTTCCCAGGCCGTGCGCATGCCCGGCAACTCGTCGGCATGCAGGCTGGCCTGGATATAGGCCTTGCGCTCGCCGCTACCGAAACGGAACACCGACACCTGGCGCTCCGTGCCCAGGCTACCCCAGGGCAAAGGATGATCGATACGTTGCATAGTCAGTGCTTCCTCGGCGCCAGGTAACCCAACCAGCGGCGCTCAGCCAACTTGAACAGCCGCACCAGGATAAAGGTCAGGCACAGGTAGAATACGCCGGCGGTGATGTAGGCTTCGAACGGCAGGTAATACTGGGCGTTGACGGTACGCGCGGCACCGGTGATGTCGATCAGAGTGACGATGGACGCCAGACTGGTGGTCTGCAACATCATGATCACTTCGTTGCTGTACTGCGGCAGCGCCCGGCGCAGGGCCGACGGCAGCAGGATGCGGCGGTACAGCTTGTAGCGCGACATACCCATGGCCTTGGCCGCCTCGATCTCGCCATTGGGCGTGGCTCGCAGGCTGCCAGCGATGATTTCGGCGGTGTAGGCGCTGGTGTTGATGGCAAAGGCCAGGCAGGCACAGAAGGTCGCGCTCGACAGCCAGGGCCAGAGGAAACTCTCGCGCACCGCCTCGAACTGGGCCAGGCCGTAGTAGATCAGGAACAACTGCACCAGCATCGGCGTGCCGCGGATCACGTAGGTGTAGAGCCAGGCCCCCATGTTCACCAGCGGCTGCTTGGACACCCGCATCAGCCCCAGCGGCAACGCCGCCAGCAGACCGAACAACAAGGACAAGGCCAGCAATTTCAAGGTGGTCAGCAAACCGCCGAGGTACAGCGGCATGGCTTCCCAGATGACGTTGTAGTCGAAGATCATAGATCAGCCGCCCTTACGCCTACCGAGTAGCGCTTCTCAAGGTGACGCAATGCCAGCAACGAGACACTGGTGATCACCAGGTACATCGCCGCCACCGCGAGGAAGAAGGTGAAAGGCTCACGGGTGGCATCCGCCGCCTGCTTGGCCTTGAACATCATGTCTTGCAGACCGACCACGGAAATCAGCGCGGTGGCCTTGGTCAGGACCAGCCAGTTGTTGGTGAAACCGGGAATCGCCAGGCGAATCATCTGCGGCACCAACACCCGGAAAAACACTTGCAGGCTGCTCATGCCGTAGGACATGCCGGCTTCGGCCTGGCCCTTGGGGATCGCCATGAAAGCCCCACGGAAGGTTTCCGACAGGTAAGCGCCGAAAATAAAACCCAGGGTGCCAATACCGGCGACCAGGGGGTTGAGGTCGATGTAGTCGTCATAACCGAGCATCGGCGCGACACGATTGAGCAGGTCCTGGCCACCGTAGAAGATCAGCAGGATCAGCACCAGGTCGGGAATCCCACGGATCACCGTGGCATACAGGTCGCCGAGCCAGGCCAGCCAGCGCACCGGCGACAGGCGCAAGGCCACCCCGATCAGGCCCAAGACAATGGCCAGGGCCATGGACGACAAGGCGAGCTGAAGCGTCAGCCAAACGCCATCGAGGATGACAGCCCCGTAGCCTTTCAACATGATTCAGATCCTCGGAATTAGGGATGAAAAAATGGCGCAAACCTCAGAGCTCCTGCTGCTTGCGCCATTTCGGACTTGTCACTGCGGCGGTTTACTTGCCGTAGATATCGAAGTCGAAGTACTTGTCCTGGATCTGCTTGTACGTGCCATTGCCACGGATCGCGACGATGGCGGCGTTGATCTTGTCCAGATCGGCCTTGTCGCCTTTGCGCACGGCGATGCCGATGCCGTCACCGAAGTACTTCTCGTCGGTGAATTGCGGACCGACGAAGGCGAAGCCCTTGCCGGAGTCAGTCTTCAGGAAACCGTCCTGCAGCAGTGTGGCGTCAGCCACGGTGCCGTCGAGGCGACCGGCGGCCACGTCCAGGTAGATCTCGTTCTGCGAACCGTAGGGCTTGATTTCAGCACCCAGCGGCTTGAGGACTTCTTCAGCGAAACGGTTGTGGATCGAACCGCGCTGCACACCGATCTTCTTGCCCTTGAGTTCGGACAGGTTGTTGCCAACAACAGTGCCTTCCTTCATCACCAGGCGAGCCGGGGTGTTGTAGTACTTGCTGGTGAAATCGACCGATTTCTTGCGATCGTCGGTGATCGACATCGACGACAGGATGGCGTCGATCTTACGCACCTTGAGGGCCGGGATCAGGCCGTCGAACTCTTGCTCGACCCAGACGCACTTGACCTTCATCTCCGCGCACAGCGCGTTGCCGATGTCGTAGTCGAAACCAACGATGCTGCCATCCGGCGCCTTGGAGGCGAACGGAGGGTAGGCGGCTTCGATACCAATTTTCAGTGGTTTTTCATCAGCGAATGTCGGCAACGACAGCACGGACAGTGCCAGGGCGCCAAGCAGCACGAGCTTCTTCATCTTGAGACTCCATCGGTCAAGGGCAAAACGGCAGAGTGAGCAACAGCCCAATATGCGGATGGGAAAGCAGTCTTCGCGTAACGGTCGGCGGCGAGCACGTTCAGTGCACGCCACGACAAGCGAGTGATCGGCATTCTAACGACAGGTCCGAAGCCGATATTTCCTCAATGCGACAACTAATTACAGAAGCGCCGAGAAAGCCGGATGGACACATTGACAACTCTTGATTTTTATGCAAGAGAAAAAGAAGGGATAACCGATCTATCCTGCAAATAGCGGGCCTATTATTGGCAAAGCCTTCTATTCCGGCAAGCACGGCGTTCGATGCGATTTTAAAGGCCCTGGATTCGGGCCGAAAACGGGCAGCGGCGTTTCCCTTTGCCCCGTGTCCGGGCGCCAGGTGACACATTTGGTTACCTACCGAACAAGCGGTAACAGCCGAAGGAATTCACAGCAAAAACCGATATTTATCTCACTTCATTCACAGACATTGCCTCCTACCTTCCCCCCTTACACACAAAAGCCCCGCCCGGCGCGATGCCGGACGGGGCTCAGTCAACCTTGAACGCGCGTTACGCGGCGCTCATGGTCTTGTGGGTATCGATCAGATGCTGCACCACACCCGGGTCCGCCAAGGTGGAGATATCCCCCAGGCCGTCGTACTCCGCCGTGGCAATCTTGCGCAGGATCCGTCGCATGATTTTCCCCGAACGAGTCTTCGGCAAACCCGGCGCCCACTGGATGACATCCGGAGAAGCAATCGGGCCGATTTCCTTGCGCACCCAGTTCTTCAACTCCAGGCGCAGCGCTTCGCTAGGCTCTTCGCCTGCATTGAGGGTGACATAGACATAGATGCCCTGCCCCTTGATATCGTGGGGCACACCGACCACCGCCGCTTCGGCGACTTTCGGGTGGGCAACCATGGCGCTCTCGATCTCGGCGGTGCCCATGCGGTGGCCGGACACGTTCAGCACGTCGTCCACCCGTCCGGTGATCCAGTAGTAACCGTCCTCGTCACGACGCGCGCCGTCACCGGTGAAGTACATGCCACGGAAAGTCTTGAAGTAGGTATCGACGAAACGATCATGATCGCCGTACAGGGTCCGCGCCTGGCCCGGCCACGAATCGAGGATCACCAGGTTGCCTTCGGCGGCACCCTCGATGATGTTACCCAGGTTGTCCACCAACGCCGGCACCACGCCAAAGAACGGCCGTGTCGCCGAACCCGGCTTGAGCGCATGGGCGCCTGGCAACGGGCTCATCATGTTGCCGCCGGTCTCGGTCTGCCACCAGGTATCGACGATCGGGCAGCGCGACTTACCGACATTCTTGTAATACCACTCCCAGGCTTCCGGGTTGATCGGCTCGCCCACCGAGCCCAGCAGGCGCAGGCTGCTGCCATCGGCGCCTTCGACGGCCGCCGTGCCCTGAGCCATCATGGCGCGGATCGCGGTCGGGGCGGTGTAGAGGATATTGACCTTGTGTTTGTCGACGACCTTCGCCACCCGGGTGATGTCCGGATAGTTTGGTACGCCTTCGAACATCAGGGTGGTCGCGCCATTGGCCAGCGGGCCGTAGACAATATAGGTATGGCCGGTGACCCAGCCAACATCGGCGGTGCACCAGTAGACCTCGCCCGGGCGGTAGTCGAACACCCGCTCGTGGGTCAACGCCGCATACAGCAGGTAGCCGCCGGTGGTGTGCTGCACGCCTTTGGGCTTGCCGGTGGAACCGGAGGTGTAGAGGATGAACAGCGCTTCTTCGGCGCCCATCTCTTTCGGCGCGCAGACGCTGCCGGCCACCTTCATCAGGTCCTCGAACCAGATATCGCGATGCGGGTTCCATTTGATCGTGCCACCGGTGCGCTTGCACACGATGACTTTCTGGACGCTGCTGGTTTCCGGGTTGGTCAGGGCGTCGTCGACGTTGGCCTTGAGCGGGATCTTCTTGCCGGCGCGAACGCCTTCGTCGGCGGTGATCACCACTTTCGAGCGGCAGTCTATGATGCGGCCGGCCAGGGCTTCCGGCGAGAAACCACCGAACACCACCGAGTGAATCGCACCGATGCGGGCACAGGCCAGCATGGCGACCGCGGCTTCGGGGATCATCGGCATATAGATGGTCACCACGTCGCCACGGTGCACATCCTGGCCACGCAGAGCGTTGGCGAACTTGCAGACCTGCTCGTGCAGCTCGCGGTAAGTGATGTTGCGGGAGTCGGCGGGATCGTCGCCCTCCCAGATGATCGCGACCTGATCGCCACGCTCGGCCAGGTGGCGGTCCAGGCAATTGTAGGAAACGTTCAGGGTGCCGTCGGCAAACCACTTGATATCGACATGGTGATCGTCGAAGGAGGTCTGCTTCACCGTGGTGAACGGCTTGATCCAATCGAGGCGCTTGGCTTGTTCGCGCCAGAAGCCGTCAGGGTTGACGACCGACTGCTGGTACATCGCCTTGTAGGTCGCCTCGTCGGTCAGCGTAGTCGCCAGGACCTCAGGACGAACGGGGTACAGGGAAGCCGCACTCATCTTTCTTACCTCGGTGGATATGTTGTTGTTTTATGACCCTGTTGTAGCCGGGCCTGCGCGATGGAGCCATTCGACGATGGTAGTAACAAAGCCCTGCAAAATCTCGGCTCAACCGCTGCAAGGTCTCAAGCACGCGGCCTGTAGCGATTTCCGGGATCCTGAAAATAACTCGCGGAACAGGTCCAGGAGACGTTTTTCGACGATTGTTACAGGTTTTGTCAATAGTCTTTATCAAAACCCCCTCTATATGAATGTTTTGTAGACTCTTAACATTCATTCCGCCAACTAAGGCAGCGAATTAACTTAGCGACAGCCCCCACGAAGGCCGTTAATTCGAATTCAAATCAACACCGATCCACACGTAGCCTCATAAGGGCTACGTGACCCCTTACGACCCGAAGAAGGTAAATCGAGATGAAAGCTCTAGTCGTTCTGGCCCTCAGCAGCCTGTGTGCAACCGCCATGGCTGATGAGATTCCAACCGACGTTGCCAGCCACACCGTTCCGGTGGAAGAGTACACTTACAGTTCTCACCCGGACATTCACAAAGTTATCTCCATGAGTGAAGTTCCGGATGTTTGCGAAGTTGTCCCGGCGCGCATGGTCTATGAAGACTCGCAAGGCACCCGGCATATCATGGAATATCGCGTCATGGGTAACGGTTGTTCCCACGGTTAAAATCCCGGCCTGATCCAGCCTTGCAAAACCACCCGCCGCAGGAAGCGCTTCTTGCGGCAAAGGTGTTCCTCCTGCCCCTCCCCACCGCCACGACCGCCCCACACCTACCCTGATCATTTCCGGCAAAAACTGGCTGAAACACCCAGACAAAAACCTTATACTGTCGGTATCCATTCGCGCCTGAAAAAGCGTCGAATCGAGCTGCAAACCCTCGTTGATTCAGGTTCTTACAGGCCACAGGAGAAGGCCCGGCGCCCTCTCCCATCGACGACACGGGGTCATCCCGTACCTATTCCATGTTTTTGCGTGCACGAACCGCTGCTGCAAGCAACATATCCTTTAGATCCAAAGCGGCCATTGGTCGTGTGACAAGCCAACCATCAGTGTTTTTCACACGGGCATCAGGCCCTCACGCAGGAGACGACACGTCATGCTGAGCTGGGACGAATTCGACAAAGAAGAAGGCGAGGTTGCCGTCAAGGGCGCCAACGCCGGCCACGCCACCGAAGCCAACATGGACCGCCTCGACAGCGC
>NZ_JBWKTH010000046.1:0-36530 GCF_059420225.1 Pseudomonas sp. GW821-FHT04D07 | reverse complement strand
CCCCCCCCCCCCCCCCCCCCTCCCCCCCCCCCCCCCCCCCCCCCCCCCCCCCCCCCCCCCCCCCCCCCCCCCCCCCCAAGACCGCGCTCCGTTACAAGTTTCCTTGACTGACTGGCATTGCTCCTGAATAGGTCTTTTGTCGTGTGTTTTTTAGGAAATGTCGTACTGCGGGTGGCGACCTGTGCTGTCTTTCCCGAGCGGGGCAGTGACGTTAGCCTTTCTCCTGTCATCGCCAAATCGGTGACAGGGCGTAGGAACCCTTGCTGATCTCTTCAGACGCTTTGCGTCCACCTTCTGATTGCGGTGCTTTTTTTATGCCCGGATAATCAGCCGCGGTGGCCGTGCGCGGGCACGCTTCTGCGTGGCCGGGGTTGTCTGAAGACTCGGTTCCTACCCCGCGTACGGCTGCCACCCAAGTCCGTAGGAAGACGATTGGCAGCTTTTTTCAGACAGCCAAGAGTAATCCACAATGGAAAATTCCATTCCCGAAATACAAGCTGACATCAGCTTCGAAGCGCAAATCTTCACCCGCCACCACCTCAAACTCCGCGCCTTGCTCCTGCATGACGAGGCCTGGTTCTGTGCCCGTGATATCGGGCATCTGATGGGGATCGAATGGCATGAACGCAAAGCCATCAAGCTCGACCCGGATCAACGGCGGGTATTGAAACTCAAGGGTAACGGCCGATCTGAAGATCACCTGATGCTCAGCGAATCCGGTGTCTACGCGATGCTGGTCTATCACTACCTGCCGGAGAATCGCCATCTGCGCCAATGGCTGACGCATCAGGTGCTGCCGATGTTGCGCGGTCAGCCGCAGCCGGCGTTGACCCAGGCGCCGTGCCTTGGGATTCTGGAGTGGGAGGGTGGGGCGCTGAGTCTGCTGCACTGGCGGAAAGAACCGTGGATTCGGCTGCGTGATATGCCGCAGGTGGTGCCGGTCAGTGGGTGTGGCAGCGTCTGGTAGAGAGCTATCGCGAGCAAGCTTGCTCCTACAGGATTTGTGTCGTGCACAGCCTGTGTGTTCGGCACCGTACTGTAGAAGCAGGCTTGCTCGCGA
The DNA here is from genome assembly GCF_059420225.1 of Pseudomonas sp. GW821-FHT04D07. Taxonomy (NCBI): domain Bacteria; kingdom Pseudomonadati; phylum Pseudomonadota; class Gammaproteobacteria; order Pseudomonadales; family Pseudomonadaceae; genus Pseudomonas; species Pseudomonas sp. GW821-FHT04D07. Next base: position 35,470 of record NZ_JBWKTH010000046.1, on the reverse strand, counting down.
TGGGGTGCGAAGCGCCCCCAAAACCGGTAAACACGGACTATCAGGCAGAACGCCGCCCCCGGTTTATCAGCCCTTCGCTTTCCCATTCATGTCCAAATGCCCCAACGGCACCCGCCGCTCAATCGCGCTCGACAACACAATCGAGGTCTTGCTGAAGCCGAACTGGGCAATCCGATTGATCAACTGCTCCAGCTCCGCCATGCTCCCCACCGCCGCCTGCAGAATCACACAGGGATCCCCGGTCACCCGATGGCATTCGGTAATCTGCGGAATCTGCGCCAGATCGTCGTAAGGCTGCTGCTTGCCATGCTGGTTGAGCCGCAACTCGATCACGCACTGGATCGGCAAACCGATCTTCGCCAGGTCCACCTTGGCCTGATAGCCGGTGATGACCCCGCTGCTTTCCAGCTTCGCCACCCGCTCCGCCACGGCCGGCGCGGACAGGTTGACCTTGCGCGCCAGTTCGGCGAACGAGGCGCGGCCATTGTCCAGCAGCTCACCGAGGATCAAACGGTCGTATTTATCCATCCACAGGCTCTCTATGACGCGGGCTTTCGAAACAGCGGTCGAAACCCGGAATATCCATGCTTTGCAAAGTGTACTGGCCTTATAACACGGTTTTGTAACTTATTATTTGCCGGGCGCCTTCCTAGAATAAGCCTCCCTTGTCCCGCCTGGATCTGCCCCCCATGCCTGCCCCTCGCCGTTTTCCGTTACCGCTGATCGGTGCCTTTTTTGCGTTGTATTTCATCTGGGGCTCGACCTACCTGGCCATTCGTATCGGCGTGGAATCCTGGCCGCCGTTAATGATGGGCGGCATCCGCTTTGTGATCGCGGGCACTCTGCTGTATGCCTATCAGCGCTTTCGCGGGGTGCCGGCACCGACCTGGCAGCAATGGAAAGCGGCGGCGGCCATCGGTGTGCTGCTGCTCAGTTTCGGCAATGGCGCGGTGACCCTCGCCGAACACATGGGCGTGGCCTCGGGCGTTGCCGCGTTGACGGTGGCGACGGTGCCGCTGTTTACCTTGCTCTGCGGGTTTTTCTGGGGCAACCGTAATACCGGTCTCGAATGGGCCGGGATTGTGCTCGGGCTGATCGGTATCGCCCTGCTGAACATGGGCTCCAACCTGCAAGCCAGCCCGCTGGGGGCCGGCCTGCTGCTGTTGGCCGCGGCGACCTGGGCCTTCGGTTCGGTGTGGAGCAAGCACCTGCCGTTGCCTCAGGGCGGCATGGCCAGCGCCGCGGAAATGCTGGTGGGTGGCGTGGTGCTGCTGCTGGCCAGCTTTGTCCGCGGCGAACGCCTGACCCAGATGCCCACCACCGACGGCTGGATTGCCATGGCCTATTTGACCGTCTTCGGCTCGATCATCGCCTTCAACGCCTATATGTACCTGTTGAAGCATGTGCGCCCGGCGGCGGCCACCAGTTATGCCTACGTCAACCCGGCTGTGGCGGTGTTGTTGGGCATCTTGTTCGCCGGCGAGCACATCGGTTGGCAGGAGTGCATGGCCATGGGCGTGATCATCAGCGCCGTGGTGTTGATCGGTTTACCGCAGTGGCGCAAGCCGAAAGAGGCCTGACAGGGTAAACTGCCGCGCATTGCTTCACGGCGCTGACACTTTTCCCGACGGTACTTCCATGACATTCGCCACACTCGGCCTGATCGAACCCCTGACGCGGGCCCTGGATACTCTGGGTTACCAGACCCCCACACCGATCCAGACCCAGGCCATTCCCGCCGTATTGGCCGGCCGCGACCTGATGGCCGCGGCCCAGACCGGCACTGGCAAGACTGCCGGTTTCGCCTTGCCGCTGCTGCAGTTGCTGACCCTGGAAGGGCCAAAGGTTACCGCCAACTCGGTGCGCTCACTGATCCTGGTACCAACCCGCGAATTGGCCGAGCAGGTGCATGAAAGTGTGCGCCAGTACGCCGAGCACCTGCCGCTGAGCACCTACGCGGTGTACGGTGGCGTCAGCATCAATCCGCAGATGATGAAGCTGCGCAAGGGTGTCGACCTGTTGGTGGCGACCCCGGGCCGCTTGCTCGATCTGTACCGTCAGAACGCCCTCAAGTTCAACCAGTTGCAGACCCTGGTGCTCGACGAAGCCGACCGCATGCTCGATCTCGGTTTCCAGGAAGAGCTGGGCAATATCTACAAGGCCTTGCCGAAAAAGCGCCAGACCCTGCTGTTCTCCGCGACCTTCTCCGATGCGATCCGCCTGCTGGCCGGGCAGATGCTCAACGATCCGCTGAGCATTGAAGTCAGCCCGCGCAACGTTGCGGCCAATACCGTCAAGCAGTGGCTGGTGACGGTGGACAAGAAGCGCAAGCCGGAGCTGTTCGTGCACCTGATGCGCAAGCAGCACTGGAAGCAGGTCCTGGTGTTCGCCAAGACCCGCAATGGCGTCGACCAGTTGGTAGAAAAACTCCAGGGCCTGGGCATCAATGCCGACGGTATCCACGGTGACAAGCCCCAGGCCACCCGCCAGCGTGCACTGGACCGCTTCAAAGCGAGCGAGATCCAGATCCTCGTGGCCACCGATGTGGCGGCCCGTGGCCTGGATATTGAGGACTTGCCGTTGGTGGTCAACTTCGACCTGCCGATCGTGGCCGAGGACTACATTCACCGGATCGGTCGTACCGGCCGTGCCGGCGCCACCGGTGAGGCGATTTCCCTGGTCTGCGCCGATGAGGTGAATCTGCTGTCGGCCATTGAGACCCTGACCCGTCAGACGCTCAAGCGTCAGGACGAAGCCGGTTTCGAGCCGGATCACCGGGTGCCGGACACCGATGCCTCGGGCAGTGTGATCAAGAAACCGAAGAAGCCGAAAAAACCGAAGGCCGCCGGTGGCAAGCGCAACCTGGGCAAGTGGGTCGACAGCGGCGAGAAGCCGGAAGATGTGGTGCAGTCGATCAAGCCGGTGCGCAAGGTGCCTGTGTTCAATACCGGGCCGCGCAAGCGCAAGCCGTAAGACCAGCACAACTATTGTGGGAGCTGGCTTGCCGGCGATGAGGCCCTTGAGTTTTGCATCGATTTCAAGTCCGCCATCGCCGGCAAATCTCAGGCCCGCTGCCGCAACCACTCCAGCATCCCTTGTCCCGCCACCCGCCCGCTGGCAAAGCAGGCGGTGAGCAGGTAGCCGCCGGTCGGTGCTTCCCAATCAAGCATTTCGCCGGCACAGAACACGCCGGGCAGTGCCTTGAGCATCAGTCGCTCGTCCATTGCCTCGAACGGTACACCGCCCGCGCTGCTGATGGCCTCGTCCAGCGGACGCGCCTTGACCAGCGTCAGCGGCAACGCCTTGATGGCATTGGCCAGGCGCGTCGGGTCGGCAAAGGTCTCGGCATTGGTCAGCTCCCGTAGCAGCGCCGCCTTGATTCCGTCGAGCCCCAACTGGCTGTGCAGGTGCTTGGCCATCGAGCGTGAGCCGCGCGGTTTGGCCAGCGCGGCCTGGACCTTGTCCAAAGACTTTCCGGGCAGCAGGTCGATCTCGATGGTCGCGCAGCCGTCCTGGTTGATCTGCTCGCGAATCGGCGCGGACAGCGCGTAGATCAGGCTGCCCTCGATGCCGCTGGCGGTGATCACGCATTCGCCCAGGCGCGGCGTGCCATGGGGCAGGGCGATGGCGACGTTCTTCAGTGGGGCACCGGCGAACTTGCCGCGCAGGACCTCGCTCCAGGCCATGACATCAAAGCCGCAGTTGCTCGGTTGCAAGGGCGCGACCGTCACGCCTTGTTGCTCAAACAGCGGCAGCCAGGCGCCGTCGGAGCCCAGTCGCGCCCAACTGCCGCCGCCCAGGGCCAGGAGCGTGGCGTCGGGCCGCAGGGTTTTTTCGCCGTCAGGGCTGTGGATAACCAGGCTGCCGTCACGCCAGCCCTGCCAGCGATGGCGGGTGTGGATAACTACCCCGGCTTCGCGCAGGCGCTTGAGCCAGGCGCGCAGCAGCGGGGCGGCTTTCATGTCGCTGGGGAAAACCCGGCCGGAACTGCCGACGAAAGTAGTTATCCCCAGGCCGTGAATCCACTCGCACAGTTCATCGGCGCCAAAGGTACGGAGCAGCGGGGCGATGTATGGCCCACGTTCGGCATAGCGGGAGAGAAACGCCGGGTAGGCTTCTGAATGGCTGATGTTCATGCCGCCGACGCCGGCCAGCAGGAACTTGCGCCCCACCGAAGGCATGCCGTCGTAGAGATCGACCTGGATACCCGCCTGGCTCAGCACCTCCGCGGCCATCAGACCGGCAGGGCCGCCACCGATAATGGCGACGTGGGGGACGGGGGTGGGGGCTGGCTGGGTCATGGCGGGCGGCGAATTGGCTGAACGAGCCGGGCATTCTACGTTTTTCCACCGATCATGTGGTGTACGCGGACCCTTGGGGCTGACTTGCTGTTGTCCCCCCGATCCTGTGTTTGACGCGGACTCGTGTAGGAGCCAGCTTGCTGGCGATGAGGCCCTAGAGTGTTGCATCGATTTCAAGGGCGCCATCGCCAGCAAGCTGGCTCCTACAAGGGATTGCATTCTTCCTGTGGGCTCGGGCTTCAGAGCGGCTGTACGAAAAACATACAGTCTTCCGCAGCCCTTTCCCCATAAGGCCTGTAGCGCATTTCACTCAGGTTATCCACAGGCGGTTCCACAGCCATTGTGGGTAAGCCCAGGCTTCAATGACAACCTGATGATATCCAGACCTTTTGCGCGCTGTGGTGCAGGATCCCGTGGCGTCGGGCCAGGGCCCGACGGTCCTTGCTGTAGCCGCCGCCAATCACCCCGACCACCGGGATATCCCGGCCCAGGCAATGGCGCAGGACACTTTCATCGCGGGCGGCGACGCCTTCATCGGTCAGTTTCAGGTAACCCAGGGCATCGTCCTTGTGCACATCCACGCCGGCGTCGTACAGCACCAGGTCCGGCTGGTAGAGCGGCAGCAAGTAGTTCAGGGCGTCATCCACCACCTTGAGGTAGTCGGCGTCACCCATGCCCATCGGCAAGGGGATGTCCCAATCGCTGTGGGCCTTGCGCGCCGGGAAGTTTTTCTCGCAGTGCAGGGAAACCGTGATGGCGTCCGGGGTGTCTTCGAGGATGCGCGCCGTGCCGTCGCCCTGGTGCACATCGCAGTCGAAGATCAGCACCCGTCCCACGCGGCCGCTTTCCAGCAGGTAGCGGCTGATGATGGCCAAGTCATTGAAAATGCAGAAGCCCGCCGGGTGATCGTAGTGGGCATGGTGCGTGCCACCCGCCAGGTGACAGGCCAGGCCCTGTTCCAGCGCCTGTTCGGCGGCCAGCAGCGAGCCGCCCACCGCGCGCACGGTGCGCCGCGCCAGGGCCTCGTTCCAGGGCAGGCCAAGGCGGCGCTGGTCTTCACGGGACAGTTCGCCAGCCATATAGCGCTCGATATAGCCACGGTCGTGGGCCAGGGCGAGGATATCCACAGGGCAGATCTGCGGGCGCAGCAGATCAGCGTCCCGGGTCAGGCCACTGTCCACCAGGTGATCGCGCAGCAGGCGGAATTTGTCCATGGGAAAGCGATGGTCCGCGGGAAAGTCCGGACTGTAATCATCGTGGTAGATCAAAGGCAGCGGCATGGCGAATTCATGTAGGAAGGAGTGAAGGATCTTATCAGCGCGATACACTGACGAGCAGGACGTCAGCGTTGAAAGAATCCGGAGGGAGAGTTGATGGGGCCGATACTGCGACTTGAGAGTGCACGCTTGCTGTTGCGCCAGTGGCGCGACGAGGACTTGCCGGAGTTTGCCCGGATGTGTGCCGATCCTCAGGTGATGCGCTATTTTCCGACGGTCCTCAACCGTCTGCAAAGTGCCGCGCTGATCGGGCGGATTCGCGGGCATTTCGCCGAATACGACTTTGGCCTCTGGGCGCTGGAACGCAAGGACAGCGGGGCTTTTATCGGCCTGACCGGGCTGATGCAGGTGAATTTCGAGGCCAGCTTCACCCCGGCGGTGGAAATAGCCTGGCGTCTGTCCAGCGAACACTGGGGCCTGGGCTATGCCAGCGAGGCGGCCTGGACCGCGTTGCGTTGTGGCTTCGAGCGGCTGTCCCTGGACGAGATCGTCGCTTTTACCAGCGAGAGCAACACGGCCTCGCAGAAGGTCATGCAGGCCATCGGCATGCATGACGATCCACTGTCCGGCTTCGATCATCCGAATCTGGCCGACGATCATCCGTTGCGGCGTCACGTGCTCTATCGCATCAGCCACGCGCAATGGCTGCGCACCTTGCAAGGATAACCCCGGGGTTGGCCGATCCGCCGCACCGCCGGGGGCGTCAAAGGCTGTATCATTCAAGGCCTGTGGTCAGCCTGCTGGCCACACAAGCGCGGATGGCTTGATCTCGTCGTTAAGTGAACAGTATTGCCCTGTGTGAGGAGCGTTTGAATGAGCCAAGTGCTGGAAGACCTGGTCGACTTGCTGACCCTGGAACCGATTGAAGAAAACCTGTTTCGCGGCCGCAGCCAGGACCTGGGCTTTCGCCAGTTGTTCGGCGGCCAGGTGCTGGGCCAGTCGTTGTCGGCGGCCAGCCAGACGGTCGAGGAAGCGCGGCATGTGCATTCGATGCACGGTTATTTCCTGCGCCCGGGCGATGCCGGCCTGCCGGTGGTCTACTCGGTCGACCGGGTGCGCGACGGTGGCAGCTTCAGCACGCGGCGTGTCACGGCGATCCAGAAGGGCCAGCCGATCTTCACCTGCAGCGCCTCGTTCCAGTACGACGAGGAAGGCTTCGAGCACCAGAGCCAGATGCCGCAGGTGGTAGGGCCGGAGAACCTGGCCACGGAGCTGGAGCTCACCCAGCAGCGCGCCCACCTGATCCCCGAGCACATGCGTGAAAAACTCCTGTGCCCCAAGCCTATCGAAGTCCGCCCGGTCACCGAGAAGGACCCTTACAACCCGCAGCCGGCGGACCCGGTCAAGTACGTCTGGTTCCGCGCCGACGGGGCACTGGCCGACTTGCCGGCGCTGCATAAATACCTGCTGGCCTACGCCTCGGACTTCGGTCTGCTGACCACCTCGTTGCTGCCCCATGGCAAGTCGGTGTGGCAGAAGGATATGCAGGTCGCCAGTCTTGACCATTCGCTGTGGTTCCATGCCGATCTGCGCGCGGATGACTGGTTGCTCTATGCCATGGACAGCCCGTGGGCCGGTAACTCCCGCGGGTTCTCCCGGGGCAGCGTGTATAACCGTGCCGGTGTGCTGGTGGCGTCGGTGACCCAGGAAGGTTTGATCCGTCATCGCAAGGATTGGGCATGAGTCTGGCTGAGGTACGGCATTGGGTGTTCGACATGGACGGTACCCTGACCGTGGCCGTGCACGATTTCGCGGCGATTCGCGTGGCCCTGTCGATTCCGCCGGAACACGACATCCTCACGCATCTGGCGGCGTTGCCGGCCGCTGAGGCCACGGCCAAGCATGCCTGGTTGCTGGAGCATGAACGGGACCTGGCGCTGGGTTCGAAACCGGCGGTGGGGGCGGTTGAGCTGGTGCGTGAGTTGGCCGGGCGTGGATATCGCCTGGGTATCCTGACGCGCAATGCCCGCGAGCTGGCCCATGTGACACTGGAGGCGATTGGCTTGGCGGACTGTTTCGCCGAGGCCGATGTGCTGGGCCGTGATGAAGCACCGCCCAAGCCGCATCCGGGTGGTTTGCTGAAGCTGGCCGAAGCCTGGAACGTGGCGCCGAGCGAGATGGTGATGGTCGGTGATTATCGCTTCGACCTGGATTGCGGGCGGGCGGCGGGGGCTCGGACCATATTGGTCAACCTGCCGGACAACCCGTGGCCGGAGCTGACGGATTGGCATGCCGAGGATTGTGTGGCGCTTCGGCAGATGCTTTCGGCTTGAGGGCCTATTCGCGGGCAAGCTCCGCTCCCACAAGGGGGTGTGTCGTACACAAATCATGAGTTCAACGTGCCTTCGCGGCGGTGCGGCGACCCGACAAGCGCCGCTCCCACACGTTTTGAGCAGTACGCAAAACCTGTGGGAGCGGAGCTTGCCCGCGAAGAGGCCAGTGCGGGCAACGCTGCTCTCATTGCCCACACTGAAAACCGTCAGCGCTGAAACAACGCCTTCTGCCCCTGCGGTGAAGTCAGCATCCCATCGCCGTTATGCCCGACCCCGGGCACCTCGACCAGCGTTTGCGTGAACCCTTGCGGATGACGCTGTTGCAGGTAGGCAAAATAGTTATGCCCGCGAATCAACCGATACGCCCCCTGGGCCTCCGCCCCGCAGCTCTTGTCCAGGGCCGGATGGTTCGGGTCGGTGTCCTGTTGCCCCAGCAGGTAGGTGATATCGCGCTGCACATAAGCCTGCTCCAACTGCGCCGGTGATTGCCCCTTGGCGTAGTCCGGCAGGTTCTGCAGGCCATACTTCCAGTCATTGAACCCCGGGCAGCTCGACGGATTGAACCCCGCCACCGGCCGCTGGGCGTTGAAATAGGCATAGGACGATGGGTTGGCGATCACATAACGCAGCTTGATGCCGCTCCCGGCCAACTGCGTATCGCCATGCCCCACCAGCGCATAGCGCTGCACCACCTGACCACCGCCGGAGTGCCCGGCGACGACCACTTCACGCAGGGCCGGAAACTTCTTCCGATTGCCCAGGCGCGCGAGGACTTCATCCAGGGCCGCATAGGAACTCATCGCCGAAGGCCCGGTCGATTCCGAACCGGCCATCCAGTCATCGCCCTGCCAGCGCAGCAGGTTGCCTGGCAGGTGATTGCGCCGCACATCACTTTCATTGAGGAACTGCGGCGCGATGATCAGGGTGTTGCGCTGCTGGCCCGCCTGGGCCGCGGCGGTCTCCGCGCTTTGCAGGTAGGTCATGGCATTACGCAGCCGCCCGTGCACGATGATCAACACCCGCTCTACATCCGGCATCGGCCCTTGCCAGTCGCGATTGAGCCCGACGCTCAACTCGCCGGCCGAGAGTTTCAAATGATTGGGGCTGACCTCCTTGACCCCATGTTCGGCGGCCTGGGCTTGCCCGCCGATAGCGCACATCCCCAGCAACAATGACCGACAGACTATTTTTTTCATTCACAGACTCTTGGCGACGAAGTTATCGCATTGGTTGAGTTGCCCTTGGGCGAAGCCGGCCTTGAACCAGTGCACCCGCTGCGCAGAGGTGCCGTGGGTGAAAGAGTCTGGCACCACACGTCCCTGGCCCTGCTGCTGAAGGCGATCATCACCGATTGCGTTGGCAGTGTTCAAGGCGGCTTCGATGTCGCCGGGTTCCAGCCATTTCAAACGTTGCTGCGCGTGATAGGCCCAGACCCCGGCCAGGCAATCGGCTTGTAGCTCCTGGCGGACCAGCAAGCCGCCGTCGCCTTCCATTTTTTGCCCTTGCTGGCGGGCCGCCTGCATCTTGGCGTGTCGGGCGTGGCGGCGGCCTGCTCGATCAACCGGAAGAGGCCCGGAATCGGGCCTCGGCGGAGGGCGGGTCAGTCGGCGAGGTTGGGGATCTTGCGCGGGGCCATGAAGTACAGCCAGAGCAGGGCAATGAAGTACATCGCCGGGATCAGCGTGAACAACACCGCGTAGTTGTTGTTCGTGACGGTCAGGATGTAGCCCACCAGTTGGGTCATGAACATGCCACCGATGGCCGCGCACATGCCGCCGAAACCGAACACCGTGCTCATCATGTGCTTGGGGGTGTAGTCCATCACCAGGCTCCAGATGTTCGCGGTCCAGGCCTGGTGCGCGCCGATGGCCAGGGAGATCGCGGCCACGGCGACCCACAGGTGGCTGGCACCGGCCGCCATCACTACCCCGACGATGCAGCAGGCGAACAGCAGCATCGACAGCAAGCGGGCGCGGATCGGGTTGATCCCACGGCCGATCAGGAACGAGGAGAGGATGCCGCCGCCGACACTGCCGAAGTCGGCGGTCAGGTAGATGATGATCAGCGGGATGCCCATCTGCGTCACGCTGATACCCAGGTTGTATTGCTGGTTGAGGAACGGCGGCAGCCAGTACAGGTAGAACCAGAACACCGGGGCGGTGAGCGAGTAGGCCAGGGCGAAGGCCCAGGTGCCGCGCATGCGCAGGATCCGTGAGAAGGGTACGGCGGGTTGGGCCGGTTCGACTTCCTGCTGGATATACGCCAGTTCCGACGACTTCACCGAAGGATGCGCTTGCGGGTCGAAGTATTTCAGGCCCCAGCACACCAGCCAGATACCGCCCAGCGCCGACATGCACAGGAACGCCGCCTGCCAGCCCCAGACCTGCAGGATCAATGGCAGCAGCATGGGCGTGAACATCGCGCCGACGTTGGTCCCGGCATTGAAGATGCCGGTGGCCACGGCCCGCTCACCGGCGGGGAACCACAGGCGGGTGGTTTTCACACAGGCCGGGTAGTTGGCGGCTTCGGTCAAGCCAAGAATCAACCGGCAGACCATGAATCCCAGCGCCGAGGTGGCCAGGCCATGGGCGCCGGTCGCCAGGCTCCAGAGCAACACGGAGAAGAAAAACACCCGCTTCACGCCGATCTTGTCGATCAAGCGTCCCTGCAGGACGAAACCGACGGCGTAACCGACCTGGAACCAGAAGTTGATGTTGGCGTAGTCCATCGCCGTCCAGCTCATTTCCTTGGCCAGGATGGGTTGCATGACACCCAGGGCGGCGCGATCGATGTAATTCAGGGTGGTGGCGAAAAACACCAGGGCCAGCATGCCCCAGCGGGTGGTGCCGACAGCCATGGCGCCACGAATCTTGTCGGCGATACCGCCGCGGGTGCTGCCCTGGGTGACAGGGGAGCTTTGTGAAGTCGAGAGCATGAGCGATTACCCGTTTTTTGGAATTGTCTGGGTGTGTTTCTGCAGCGTTTGAAGCATTGCCTTGGCCGGGACGATGGTGCGCAGTGGGCGAAAAACCGTCAATTCGCCGTGGGCTATTGTGGTCGATAATCGCACACAAAACTAACTAGTTCGTACACTTCGATTGAAGTCCGGGTTCCCCTGCATCAATAATTCGCTCACCTCTTGAGGCCGGCTGGATGAAGTCCCTTGTAGGAGTGGCCGGTCGACGCTCGATTGCCGGCGATGAGGCCGGTAAGCCTTGCATCGCCTGATCGGCCGCTATCGCCGGCAAGCCGGCTCCTGCAACAGCGGTGTCTGGCTTTAGGTCGTCGCCACAATAAAAAATGCCCACCGTCGGGAGTCGTTATATGCAGCGTTCCATTGCCACCGTTTCCCTGAGCGGCACCTTGCCGGAAAAACTCGAAGCCATTGCCGCCGCCGGGTTCGACGGTGTGGAGATCTTCGAAAACGATCTGCTGTATTACGATGGCAGCCCGCGGGAAATCCGCCAGATGTGTGCCGACCTGGGCATCGCCATCACCCTGTTCCAACCTTTTCGCGACTTCGAAGGCTGCCGCCGCGAGCGCTTGCCGCGCAACCTGGAGCGCGCGGAGCGCAAGTTCGACCTGATGCAGGAACTGGGCACCGACCTGGTGCTGGTGTGCAGCAATGCGTCGGCCGACAGCGTTGGCGACCAGCAGATCCTGGTCGATGACTTGCACCTGCTGGCCGAGCGCGCTGGCGCCCGTGGTCTGCGTATCGGTTATGAAGCCCTGGCCTGGGGCCGGCACGTCAATACCTACCAACAGGTTTGGGAGATCGTCCGCAAGGCCGATCATCCGAGCCTCGGGGTGTTGCTCGACAGCTTCCATACCCTGTCGCTCAAGGGCGATCCGAGCGCCATCGCGCAGATTCCGGGCGACAAGATCTTCTTCGTGCAAATGGCCGACGCGCCGATCCTGGCCATGGACGTGCTGGAATGGAGCCGGCATTTCCGCTGCTTCCCGGGGCAGGGTGAATTCGACCTGCCGGGCTTTCTCGCGCCGATCATCAAGAGTGGCTACACCGGGCCGCTGTCCCTGGAAATCTTCAACGACGGTTTCCGCGCCGCGCCGCCGCGGGCGAATGCCGCCGATGGCTTGCGTTCGTTGCTGTACCTGGAAGAGAAAACCCGCGAGCGCCTGGCGCAGGAGGGCGAACCGCCGGTCAATCTGGACGTGCTGTTCTCTGCGCCAGCGGTCAGTGAAAACGATGGCATCGAGTTTCTCGAGTTCGCCGTGGATGAAAGCCTGGGCGCCAAGCTGAGCCATTGGCTGGAACGCCTGGGCTTTGCCAAGGCCGGGCAGCACCGTTCGAAAAGCGTCAGTCTTCTGCGTCAGGGCGATATCAATCTGATCCTCAACTCCGAACCCTATTCCTTCGCCCACAGCTTCTTCGAGGCGCATGGTCCGTCCTTGTGCGCCACGGCGATCCGGGTCAACGACAGCGCCAGCGCTTTGGCCCGGGCCGTGGCCTACAAGGGGCAACCCTATCGTGGCCTGGTTGGTCCCAATGAACTGGAACTGGCGGCGGTGCGGGCACCGGATGGCAGCCTGATCTACCTGGTGGACCAGGACGCTACCGGCCAGAAACTCTATGCCAACGATTTCCACCTGTTGCCCGTCACGCCTTCGCGCGCCGGCCTCAAGCGCATCGACCACATGGCGATGGCGCTGCCCGCCGACAGCCTCGACAGCTGGGTGCTGTTCTACAAGAGCCTGCTGGATTTCGAAGCCGACGATGAAGTGGTGCTGCCCGACCCTTACGGCCTGGTAAAAAGCCGGGCGCTACGCAGCCGCTGCAGTTCGATTCGCCTGCCGCTGAATATTTCCGAGAACCGCAACACGGCGATCTCCCATGCGCTGTCGAGCTATCGCGGCTCCGGCGTGCATCATATTGCCTTTGACTGTGACGATATTTTCGCCGAGGTCAGTCGGGCGAAAGAGGCGGGTGTGCCGTTGCTGGATATCCCGCTCAACTACTATGACGATCTGGCGGCGCGCTTCGATTTCGACGATGAGTTCCTCAGCGAGCTGGCCTACTACAACGTGCTCTATGACCGCGACGCCCAGGGTGGCGAGCTGTTTCACGTGTATACCGAGCCGTTCGAGGGGCGCTTCTTCTTCGAGATACTGCAACGGCGTAACGGTTATGCCGGGTATGGCGCGGCGAACGTCGCGGTGCGCCTGGCGGCGATGGCCAAGTCCCGCAGTGGTGGGGTGCGTCACGCCCGGCTTTGACCTGGCGGCCTCCCCTGTAGGAGCGAGCTTGCTCGCGATGGAGGCCAACGATAACGCTGGGTAACTGGAAAAACGCGGTGTGCTTGCGTTCATCGCGAGCAAGCTCGCTCCTACAAGAGATTGTGCTCATAATCACCAGCATCTGCTGAGAAGGCCGCGAGCCCATAATGACGATGACTTCAGAACTTACCGCCACGACCGACGCGCCGCCCGTCGTGCCGCGCAAGAGTCGCAAGAACAATCCCGAGAAGACCCGCGAAAACATCCTCCAGGAAGCGATTGTCGAGTTCGTCCAGCAAGGACTCTCCGGCGCGCGGGTCGATGCGATTGCCGAGCGGACCCACACCTCGAAACGGATGATCTATTACTACTTCGGGAGCAAGGAGCGGCTGTACGTCGAGGTGCTGGAGAAGCTCTACGGCGATATTCGCAGCACCGAAAGCCGTCTGAATCTGACAGCGCTCGAACCGCGGGAGGCGATTCGGCGGATGGTGGAATTTACCTTCGATCACCACGACCGCAACGTCGATTTCGTCCGGATCGTCAGCATCGAAAATATCCACAAGGGTGAGTACGTCAAGCAATCGAAGGCGATTCGCTCGTTGAACGTCACTATCCTGACCGCCCTGGGCGAGATCCTCCAGCGTGGTGTGCGGCAGGGGCTGTTCCGCAGTGGCCTGGAGCCGCTGGACGTCCACATACTGATAAGTTCGTTCTGTTTCCATCGGGTCTCGAACCGCCACACCATTGGCGAGATCTTCCAGCTCGACTTCTCGGACGAGCAGATCAAGGCGCGGCATCGGGAGATGATTTGTGAATCGGTATTGAGGTATTTGCAGGCCTGAATACCCAAGTCCTGATCTGGCTGAGCCTGGTTTTGCACAAGGGCCCAGCCAGGTGAGTCTTACAGACTGTGAAAGTGTTCCAGCATCCGCTGCGAATCCGCCGTTACCCCGCTGAACAGCTCAAAGGCCTTGACCGCCTGGAACACCGCCATGGTTCCGCCGTCCAGCGTGCGGCAACCCAGGGCCCGGGCGTTGCGCAGCAGTTCGGTTTCCAGCGGGAAATAGACGATCTCCGCGACCCATAGTTCGGCGTGCAGCAGCTCCCGTGGTACTGGCATGCCGGGCAGCTTGGCCATGCCCATCGGCGTGGTGTTGACCAGGCCATCGGCCTGCGCCATGGCCGCGGGCAAGTCGCTCCCGGCCCTGGCCCGGCAGCCGGCAAAATGTTGGTTGAGGTTATCCGCCAGGCTCTGTGCGCGGCGGCTGTCCACATCAAAAATTGTCAGTTGCCGTACACCTTCGCCGAGCAGCGCATGGGCCACTGCCGCACCCGCGCCGCCGGCGCCCATCTGCACCACGCGCTCCAGCGCGACGCCCTTGAGCCCCCGGCGAAAGCCTTCGGCAAACCCCAGGCAGTCGGTGTTGTGACCCACCCGTTTGCCGTCCATGAACACCACCGTGTTTACCGCGCCAATCCCCCTAGCCTCCGGGGACAGTTCATCGAGCAACGGAATAATCGCCTGCTTGCAGGGAAAGGTGATGTTCAAGCCGGTGAAGGCCATGCGTTCGGCGGCCAGCAACAGCTCGGGCAGGGCATTGCTGTCCAGCTGCAACGGGTCCAGGTCGATCAGCCGATACAGGTAGCGCAGCCCCTGGGCATCGCCCTCGCGTTCATGCAGGGCCGGCGTGCGCGAAGCCTGGATGCCGGCACCGATCAGCCCCGCCAATACGCTTTTGCTGTTGTTTTGCGACATTACGTTTATCCCTTCAATTTCTGGCTGAAATAGTCCAGTGCCAGGCGATAGCCGTGGCTGCCGAACCCGCACATCACCCCGGTGGCGATGGACGATACGAATGAGTGATGGCGAAACAGCTCGCGGGCGTGGACGTTGGACAGGTGCACTTCGATCACCGGCAACTCACTGGCCACCAACGCATCGCGGATCGCCACCGAGGTGTGGGTCCAAGCGGCGGGATTGATGACGATCCCGGCGCAACGGCCACGGGCCGCGTGAATCCAGTCGAGCAGTTCACCTTCATGGTTGGTCTGGCGAAATTCCACGGTCAGGCCCAGCTCAGTGGCCGCGCGACCGCACAGGGCGGAAAGATCCGCCAGGGTTTCGTGGCCGTAGGTCGCTGGCTCGCGCACGCCGAGCAGGTTCAGGTTCGGGCCGTTGAGCACCAGGACGATAGGGGGCATCAGGAAATCTCCGTTGTTGTTTTTGGCTTGGACCGCAAGCTGATCAGGTCTGCGAGGGTAAAATGTACTAACTGGTTAATCCAAGTCAAATGAACAGAGCACGCCAGGAAGAAACCGTGCTGTTTAGTGTTCGATCAGCGAACAGTCCCCGGGAGATCTTTCAGCGCCGGGGTTCAACCAGTGATCGGCTGAGTGCTTGACGCGTTTCCATTCCAGGCGAATACTCGGCAAAAATTCATATAGATGACTGGATAACTACAAAAATGAATGCCCTTTCCAGCGATGAACGCCTGCCCCTTTATCAACGTCTGCGCGACGAACTGGCTCGGCAAATAGCCAACAACCGCTGGCGTCCGGGCGAGGCGATTCCCACCGAAGCGGTGCTGGCCGGCGAGTACCAGCTGTCCATCGGCACGGTGCGCAAGGCCATCGACAAACTGGTGGAAGAGCGCGTCCTCGAGCGCCATCAAGGCCGCGGCACCTTTATCCGCCGTCCGCAGTTCCAGTCTTCGCTGTTCCGCTTTTTCCGCTTCCAGACCCTGGCCGGTGAACGCCAGGTACCCGAGAGCCGAATCCTCAATATCGACGTCCTGCCCGCGCCCTCGGCGGTCAGCCAGGCCCTGGGGCTGCCGCCCGAGGCCGAGGTGATTCGCCTGGTCCGTCTGCGACTGCTGGAAGGCACGCCAGTGCTGGCCGAGGAAATCTGGCTGCCCAAGGCGCCGTTCCAGGCCTTGCTGAGCGCCGACCTGGGCCGCCA
This sequence comes from Pseudomonas sp. GW821-FHT04D07, assembly GCF_059420225.1. Taxonomy (NCBI): domain Bacteria; kingdom Pseudomonadati; phylum Pseudomonadota; class Gammaproteobacteria; order Pseudomonadales; family Pseudomonadaceae; genus Pseudomonas; species Pseudomonas sp. GW821-FHT04D07. The sequence goes on along the minus strand of NZ_JBWKTH010000046.1, from coordinate 19,422 downwards.
GGGGCCGCTGCTCTATCCGATCTACGAGGAGCTGTGTGGTCAGGTCGTTGCCTGTGCCGAGGAAACCCTCACCGCTGAATCCGTGGGTGAGGTGCATGCGCGGCTGTTGCAGATCGAGGCCAACAGCCCGGTGGTGGTGATCGAGCGGCTGGCCCGCGACTACGCCGGCCAGCCGCTGGAATGGCGGCGTTCCCGTGGTCATGCCAGCCACTTCCGCTACAGCGTCGAGATTCGCTGAGCCCGGGGCGCTTTCCCGTTTACCTATAAGGATAAGAAATCATGTTCAGTTGGTATCGCGACATCACTTCGAGGGAGCGCAAGACATTCTGGGCCTGCTTTGGCGGCTGGTCCCTGGACGCACTGGAAGTGCAAATGTTTGGCCTGGCGATCCCGGCCCTGATCGCCGCCTTCGCCCTGAGCAAGGGCGATGCCGGGCTGGTCAGCGGGGTGACCCTGGTGACCTCGGCCATTGGTGGCTGGCTCGGTGGCACGCTGTCCGACCGCTATGGCCGGGTCCGCACGCTGCAATGGATGATTCTCTGGTTCTCGCTGTTCACCTTCCTCTCGGCCTTTGTCAGCGGCTTCCAGCAGTTGCTGGTGGTCAAGGCGCTGCAAGGCTTCGGCATCGGCGGCGAGTGGGCGGCGGGCGCGGTGCTGATGGCCGAGACCATCCAGGCCCGGTTCCGCGGCAAGGTCATGGGCGCGGTACAGAGCGCCTGGGCAATCGGCTGGGGCGTGGCGGTCGGGGTGTTCACGCTGATCTATACCTTCGTGCCCGAGGCCATGGCCTGGCGCGTGATGTTCCTGGTGGGCTTGTTGCCGGCGCTGCTGGTGATCTATGTGCGGCGCAGCGTGGTCGAGCCTGATGGCACGCAACGTCAGGCCAAGGCCGCGGGCCGCGGCCTGTTGGCCTCGATGGCGGCGATCTTTCGTCCCGAGTTGCTGCGGGTGACGCTGCTCGGCGGCATCCTTGGCCTGGGCGCGCACGGCGGCTACCACGCGGTGATGACCTGGCTGCCGACCTTCCTCAAGACCGAACGCAACCTCTCGGTATTGAGTTCCGGCGGTTACCTGGCGGTGATTATCGTCGCGTTCTGGTTCGGCTGTATCGTCAGCGGCCTGCTGCTGGACCGCATCGGCCGGCGCAAGAACATCATCCTTTTCGCCTTCTGCTGCGTGGTCACGGTGCAGTGTTATCTGTTCCTGCCGCTGAGCAACACGCAGATGCTGTTCCTCGGCTTTCCCCTGGGTTTCTTTGCCGCCGGGATCCCGGCCAGCCTGGGTTCGTTCTTCAATGAACTGTATCCGGCGGATGTGCGCGGTGCCGGCGTGGGCTTTTGCTACAACTTCGGACGTGTGTTGTCGGCGGTGTTTCCGTTCATGGTCGGGCATATGAGCGAGTCGATGTCCCTCGGCTCGGCCATCGGCATCGATGCGGGGATCGCCTACGGCGTGGCGGTGCTGGCGGCGTTGGCCTTGCCGGAGACCAAAGGGCGTAATTTGCAGGCGGTCGCGACGGAGACTGTGCCGGCCAAGGGCGTCAATGTCAGCCAGTTATCCTGAGAACGGCAAAACCCCTGTAGGCGCCAGCTTGCTGGCGATGCGATCTGATGAGCGACATCGCCGTCGCCTGGAAAATCGCTATCGCCAGCAAGCTGGCGCCTACAGGGGTTGTATTCAACCTTTCCATAGATGAGTTCCATGTCCGAGACTTGCCCATTGCCGATTCACGGCATCGATGCCCATGCCCATGTTTTCCAGCGTGGCCTGGGACTTGCCACCGTGCGCCGTTATGCGCCGGACTACGATGCAACCCTGGCCACCTATCTGGAACGCTTGCGGGAAAACGACCTGAGCCACGGGGTGCTGGTGCAACCGAGTTTTCTCGGCAGCGACAACCGTTACTTGCTGGCGGCGTTGCAGCAGGCGCCCGAGCGATTGCGGGGCGTGGTGGTGGTCGAGCGCGATATTGCCTTCAACGAGTTGGCGCGGATGGCCGCGCTCGGTGTGGCGGGCGTGCGCTTGAACCTGATGGGGCAGCCGTTGCCGGACTTTGCCGAAGTATCTTGGCAGGTGTTTTTCGAGCATTTGCGGCGCCTCGACTGGCATGTCGAAGTGCATCGCCAACTGGAGGATCTGCCGGCCTTGGTCAAGCCGCTACTGGCGTTGGGGTGCAAGGTGGTGGTCGATCATTTCGGCCGTCCCGATGCACGGCTTGGGGCCGGGCAAGCGGCTTTTGCCCGTCTGCTTGAGCTGGGTCAGAGCGGGCGGTTGTGGATCAAGGTCTCGGGCATCTACCGGCTGGGCGGGACGCCGATGGAAAACCTGCATTTCGCGGAAAAGGCCTTGTCGCTGATGTTGCAAGCCCTGGGGCCGGACCGTTTGCTGTGGGGCAGCGATTGGCCGCATACCCAGCATGAGCACGAGGTGAGTTTCGACTCGGAACTCGATTGCCTGCGCCGTTTGGCCTGCGCCGCGCCACTGCGTCAGCATCTGCTGTGCAACACGGCGGCGGAGTTGTTCGGGTTTGTGAGGGACTGAACAGGACGATATCTTTGGGTTGGAACCCGATCTGTAGGCGCCGGCTTGCTGGCGATAGCGATTCTCCCGGCAACGGCGATGTTGCTCAGCAGATCGCATCGCCAGCAAGCCGGCTCCTACAGGTGATGTGGCGGTGTCGATATCCCTGACGGCCTCAGCGACGGGTCAGCAATACCCCGGATTCCATATGATGGGTCCAGGGGAATTGATCGAACAGCGCGCAGCGTTCGATACGGTGGCTATCGTGCAGTTGCGCGATATTCGCCGCCAGGGTCTCCGGGTTGCAGGAGATGTACAGGATATTGTCGAAGCGTCGGGTCAGTTCGCAGGTGTCCGGGTCCATGCCGGCACGCGGTGGGTCGACGAACACGCTGCCGAATTCATAGCTTTTCAGGTCGATGCCGTGCAGGCGCCGGAACGGCCGCACCTCGTTCAGCGCCTCGGTCAGTTCCTCGGCGGACAGGCGCACCAGGGTCACGCTGTCCACGCCGTTCTCGTCGAGGTTGCTCAAGGCCGCACTCACCGAGGTCTTGCTGATCTCGGTGGCCAGCACCTTGCGCACCCGGGTCGCCAGCGGCAGGGTGAAGTTGCCGTTGCCGCAATACAACTCCAGCAGATCGTCGGAACGCTCACCCAGGGCTTCATAGGCCCAGTTGAGCATCTTCTGGTTCACCGTGCCGTTGGGCTGGGTAAAGGCACCCTCCGGTTGTCGATAGCTGAAGGTGCGCCCGGCAATCTCGAACTTCTCCACCACGTAGTCGTGGCCGATCACCACGCGCTTGCCTTTGGAACGGCCAATGATGCTGACGCCAAGGTCGGCGGCCAACTGCTCGGCGGCGGTCTGCCAGTGCTCGTCCAGCGGGCGGTGATAGCACAGGGTGATCATCGCGTCGCCCGCCAGGGTGGTCAGGAACTCCACCTGGAACAGCTTGTGGCTCAGGGGCGCGCTGGCTTGCCAGGCGGCCTTGAGCTTGGGCATCAACGCATTGATGCGCAGGCTGGCGATGGGGAAGTCTTCGATCAGGATCGGGGTACGTTTGTCGTCCTGGGAAAACATCGCGTAGTGGCGCTCACCGGCTTCGCGCCACAGGCGGAACTCCGCCCGCAGGCGAAAGTGCTGCAGCGGCGAGTCGAACACCCGTGGCTCGGGTGCATCGAATGGCGCCAGCAGGTCGCGCAAGCGCGCGACCTTGTCTTCGAGCTGAGCGGTGTAAGTGTTGGAATCGAAAGTCATGCGTTGAACCAGCCCAGCTTGATCACGAACAGAATCGACAGAATCACCAGCGCCGGGTTCAGTTCGCGACCGCGACCGGACAGCAGCTTGATCGCGGTCCAGGCAATGAAGCCGAACGCGATGCCATTGGCGATGGAATAGGTGAAGGGCATGGCCAGGGCGGTGACCACCACCGGTGCGGCTTCGGTGATGTCATCCCAGTTGATTTCCGCCAGGCCCGAGGTCATCAGCACGGCGACGAACAGCAGTGCCGGTGCGGTGGCGAACGCCGGGACGCTACCGGCCAGCGGGGCGAAGAACAGCGCCAGCAGGAACAGCACCGCCACCACCACGGCGGTCAGGCCGGTCCGCCCGCCGGCACTGACGCCCGCCGCCGACTCGATGTAGCTGGTGGTGGTCGAGGTGCCCAGCAGCGAGCCGGCCATGGCCGCGGTGCTGTCGGCGATCAGTGCCCGGCCCATTTTCGGCATATGGCCGTCCTTGCCCATCAGCCCGGCGCGCTTGGCGACGCCGATCAGGGTGCCGGAGTTGTCGAACAGGTCGACGAACAGGAAGGCGAAGATCACGCTGACCAGGCCGATGTTCAGCGCGCCTTTGATGTCCAGTTGCAGGAAGGTCGGGGCCAGCGACGGCGGTGCCGAGATGACGCCGCCGAAGGGGCTGAAGCCCATCAGGATCGAGACAATGGTCACGCCGAGGATGCCGATCAGCACCGCGCCACGGACTTTCAGCGCATCCAGCGCGACGATGGCGGCAAAGCCCAGGGTGGCGAGGATCGGCGCCGGTTGCTTGAGGTCACCGAGGCCGACCATGGTCGCCGGGTTGCTCACCACGATACCGGCGTTGTGCAGGGCGATCAGCGCCAGGAACAGGCCGATACCGGCGGCAATCGCCGAGCGCAGCGGCAGCGGGATGCTGTTGATGATCCATTCGCGGATACGGAAGATCGACAGCAGGAAGAAGCACACCGCCGAGATGAACACCGCCCCCAGCGCGACTTGCCAGGTGTGGCCCATGTGCAGGACCACGGTATAGGTGAAGAAGGCGTTCAGGCCCATGCCCGGCGCGAGAGCGATCGGGTAGTTGGCGATCAGGCCCATGACCGTCGAGCCGATGGCCGCGGCCAGGCAAGTGGCGACAAACACCGCGCCCTTGTCCATGCCCGTTTCGCCGAGGATGCTCGGGTTGACGAACAGGATGTAGGCCATGGCCAGGAAGGTGGTAACGCCCGCGAGTATCTCGGTGCGCACATTGGTGTTGTGTGCCTTGAGTTGAAACAGCCTTTCCAGCATCTCTGCTCCCCCGTGGCGCACTCGGCGCCGTGAATGAATCGATCCGCAAACAGCCAAGCACAGACTCTAGCGGCCTGATGTGCTTCTGTCTGTGGAAAAAAGCCGCGCATCATACCAGTGGTTTGTGCCGGTTGGCTGCGCGTTGCAAGCAAGATGCCAGGACATCAGCAAAAAACTTCGGCGCTGGCGGCGCGGCCATGCTGTCGCCGGGTCCATCAGGCATACTGCACGCTCCTTTCGGAGGGATTTATGAGCAGTCGAGTGAAGAGTCTGGTCCTGTGCCTGGGCCTGGTGATGGCCAGCACGGTGCTGACGGTGTCCGCCGCGCCGGCCCAGTCGCTGATCGGCGTGGCCATCTACACCGTGGTGTCCCAGGGCTGTATCGAGGACGTGTCCGACGGTCGCAGGCAAACCCAATGCGCCCATCGCGGGCCGATCACCGTGACGGTGGTGGAGTCGGGCTATGGTCATGGTCCGCAGGCCTTTCTCAATGGCGTACCGCTGCCCTATGCCTCGCGCAGTTCACTCTGCGAATTCCAACGGCCGTTCCTGCCTTGCACCACCGGCAAGGTGGTGGGTTACCGGTTCAGCTATGTGTTTGAGCTGGACAGCCAGCAGGTCGGCACTTTCGTCGTCGCCGATCGTTCGCTGACGGCGCCGGTGCAGACCAAGGGTGCGGAAATTCAAATCGCCGCCTACTAAGCGACTTTCGCAGGCCCGGTCGTTTCCGCCGGTTGGCCAGGGGCTTCGTGCATGCGATCGCGCCGGGTCAGGGTTGGAAACAGCTTCATCCAGCTCCCGGTGATCAGCAGGGTGCCGATACCGCCCATTACCACGGCGGGCACGGTGCCGAACCAGTGGGCCGTCAGCCCCGACTCGAACTCGCCGAGCTGGTTGGACGCACCGATAAACAGCCCGTTCACGGCACTGACCCGGCCGCGCATTTCGTCCGGGGTCTCCAACTGTACGAAGGACGCGCGGATCACCATGCTGATCATGTCCGCCGCACCCAGCAGCACCAGCACCGCCAGGGAGAACCAGAACGAGGTCGAGAGGCCGAAGGCGATGGTCGCCACGCCGAACACGCCGACGGCGCTGAACATGATCCGCCCGACCTTGCGCTCCACCGGGAAGCGCGCCAACCACAGCGACATCAGCAACGCGCCCACCGCCGGCGCCGAGCGCAACAGGCCCAGACCCCAGGCGCCGGTCAGCAGGATGTCCTTGGCGAACACCGGCAGCAAGGCCGTGGCGCCGCCCAGCAGCACGGCGAACAGATCCAGGGAAATGGCCCCGAGAATGTCCGGACGACTGCGGATAAAACGAATCCCGGCCAACAGCGAGTGGAGGGTGGCCTTGCCCTTGTTCAGGGCGGTCTGCCGCGCCGGCAGGTTGAGCATCAGCAGGCAGGCGATCACATACAGGGCCACGGTGGGTCCATAGACCCAGGTGCTGCCCAGGGCGTAGAGCAAGCCGCCGAGGGCCGGGGCGACGATGGTCGCCAGTTGCTGGGCCGACTGCGCGGCGGCCACGGCGCGGGGAAACAGGGCGGTCGGCACAATGGACGGCAACAGCGCCTGGGTGGTGGGCATTTCGAAAGAGCGCGCCGCCCCCAGCAGGAACGCCAGGATAAAGATCATTTCCCGGGTCACGTGGTCGGTCGCGCTGCCGATGGCCAGGCTCAGGGCGATCAGCGCCTGCAAGGTCTGGCACAGTGCTGCGACCTTGCGCCGGTCGTAGCGGTCGGCGACATGCCCGGTGTGCAGCATGAACAGCACCCGCGGGGCGAATTCCACCAACCCCACCAGGCCCAGGTCGAGCACATTGCCGGTCAGTTGGTAGAGGTTCCAGCCGATCGCCACGGTGAGCATCTGGAAGCCGCTGGCGGTAAAGATCCGCGCCAGCCAGAAGGCCAGGAACGGGCGGTGGTGGCGCAACAGCAACGGCGTGGGGTCGGGCATCGCGGGCTCGGTCGAGGGGGAGGGAAAAGCAGAGGTTATCATTTGGGTGTAATAAGAAGTTGCTGAGTTGCGCGGATTTTTTTTGCGCAGCAGAGCGGCAACTGAGCTGAGACAACCTGTCACGCGGCAAAAGACCACGCAGGCAGCTCGTCGGAATGGGACTACTCTTTCAACGTTGATTGATCCGGATCAATACCTGCCAGAGGAAGCATTATGTTCGGTTTGGAGGCGTTAGATCTCGCCCGAATCCAGTTCGCGTTTACCATCTCGTTCCATATCCTGTTCCCGGCGATCACTATCGGCCTGGCGAGTTACCTGGCGGTACTCGAAGGCTTGTGGCTGAAGACGCACAACGATACCTACCGTGATCTGTACCATTTCTGGTCGAAGATCTTTGCCGTCAACTTCGGCATGGGGGTGGTGTCCGGGCTGGTCATGGCCTATCAGTTCGGGACCAACTGGAGTCGCTTCTCCGATTTCGCCGGCGCGGTCACCGGGCCGCTGTTGACCTATGAAGTACTCACGGCTTTCTTCCTCGAAGCCGGTTTCCTTGGCGTCATGTTGTTCGGTTGGAACCGCGTCGGACGGCGCCTGCATTTCTTTTCCACGGTGATGGTGGCCATCGGTACGCTGGTCTCGACCTTCTGGATTCTCTCGTCCAACAGCTGGATGCAGACGCCCCAGGGGTACGAAATCATCGACGGCCGGGTGATTCCAGTGGACTGGTTTGCGGTGGTGTTCAACCCGTCTTTCCCCTATCGGCTGATGCACATGGCCACTGCGGCCTTTGTCGCGACGGCGTTCTTCGTCGGCTCTTCGGCGGCCTGGCACCTGTTGCGCGGCCGCGACAATCCGGCAATCCGCACCATGCTCTCGATGGCCATGTGGATGGCGCTGATCGTCGCGCCGATCCAGGCGGTGATCGGTGACTTCCACGGTCTCAACACCCTCGAGCACCAGCCGGCGAAGATCGCCGCCATCGAAGGTCACTGGGAAAACCTCGGCAACGAACCGACTCCGCTGATTCTCTTCGGCCTGCCGGACATGAAGGCCGAGAAGACCCGCTTCGCCGTGGAAATTCCCTACCTGGGCAGCCTGATCCTGACCCACAGCCTGGACAAGCAGGTACCGGCCCTCAAGGAGTTCCCGCCGCAAGACCGGCCGAATTCGACCATTGTGTTCTGGTCGTTCCGGGTCATGGTCGGCCTGGGTTTCCTGATGATCTTCACCGGGTTGTGGAGCCTGTGGCTGCGCAAGCGTGACCGCCTCTACAGCAACCGCACCTTTCTGTACCTGGCGCTATGGATGGGACCTTCGGGGCTGATCGCGATCCTGGCCGGTTGGTTCACCACCGAAATCGGTCGCCAGCCCTGGGTGGTCTACGGCCTGATGCGCACGGCGGATGCCTCGTCCGGGCACACACTGGTGCAGATGAGCATCACCCTGGTGCTGTTCGTCGTGGTGTATTTCTCGCTGTTCGGTGCCGGCCTGGGCTACATGATGCGCCTGGTGCGCAAAGGGCCGAAAATCGACGAAGGTGCCGAGCCGAGCCACGGTGGTCCCGGCCAGCAACGGACACCGGCCCGTCCGCTCTCCGCCGCCGATGATGGCGCCGAAGATGTTCACCATCTGAACAAGGGGAACTGAGTCATGGGTATTGATCTTCCACTGATCTGGGCCGTGATCATCATCTTCGGCATCATGATGTACGTGGTCATGGATGGCTTCGACCTGGGGATCGGCATTCTCTTCCCCTTCATCAAGGATGACCGCGACCGCGACGTGATGATGAACACCGTCGCGCCGGTCTGGGACGGTAACGAGACCTGGCTGGTCCTCGGCGGCGCGGCCTTGTTCGGCGCGTTTCCGCTGGCTTATTCGGTGGTGCTGTCGGCGCTCTACCTGCCATTGATCCTGATGCTGATCGGGCTGATCTTCCGCGGCGTGGCCTTCGAGTTTCGCTTCAAGGCCAAGGAGCACAAGCGGCATATCTGGGACAAGGCCTTTATCGGCGGCTCGCTGACCGCGACCTTCTTCCAGGGGGTGGCGCTGGGGGCTTTCATCGATGGCATTCCGGTGGTCGACCGCCAGTTCGCCGGCGGCTCGCTGGATTGGCTGACACCCTTCACGCTGTTCTGTGGCGTGGCGCTGGTGGTGGCCTATGCCTTGCTCGGCTGCACCTGGCTGATCATGAAGACCGAGGGCAAGTTGCAGGAGCAGATGCACAACCTGGCGCGGCCGCTGGCCTATGTGGTGTTGGCGGTGATCGGGGTGGTCAGTCTCTGGACCCCGCTGACCCACGCCGAAATCGCCGCGCGCTGGTTTACCCTGCCGAACCTGTTCTGGTTCCTGCCGGTGCCGATCCTGGTGCTGGTAACGCTATACGGTCTGCTCCGGGCGGTGGCGCGCAATGCTCACTACACGCCGTTCCTGCTGACCCTGGCGCTGATTTTCCTGGGTTACAGCGGCTTGGGCATCAGTCTGTGGCCGAACATCGTGCCGCCGTCGATCTCGATCTGGGACGCCGCCGCGCCGCCGCAAAGCCAGGGCTTCATGCTGGTGGGGACGCTGTTCATCATCCCGTTCATCCTGGGTTACACCTTCTGGAGCTACTACGTGTTTCGCGGCAAGGTGACCCACGAGGATGGTTATCACTAGCGCTCTGTGCCCGCTCCGGCGGGGGCGGGCTGGCTGGCGGTGACGTGCTTTAGACACGCCATCGTGCTTGAACGACGAGGATTGGGCTCATGACAGGCAAACCTTCTTTGCACGAAATCGAGGCGGCGGAAAAGAAACCGCTCTGGCAACGTATTGGCTGGCTGGTGATTATCTGGACGGGGAGTGTGCTGGCGCTGTTCGTGGTCGCCAGCCTGATGCGGCTGTTCATGAATGCGGCGGGGTTGACCACTCACTAGTCTGGACGCGGTCGCCGGTACCTGTGGGAGCGGAGCTTGCCCGCGAAGAGGCCCTCAAGTATGTCAAAAGCTTCGCGGCGGTGCGGCGATCCGACAAGCACCGCTCCCACATGTGGTACGGCGCTAGAGTTCGGTGGGTTGCGATTATTTGCGCGCCTTGAGAATCACGAACTTGGGCGTCGCCGCCACTTGTTCGACGCCTCGAAACAACCGCGCCAGCTTGCTGTGATAGCCCAGGTGACGGTTGCCGACGATATACAATGCGCCGCCCACCACCAAGGCTTCACGGGCCTGCTGGAACATCCGCCAGGCGAGGAAGTCGCCGACCACCTGCTGCTGGTGGAAGGGCGGGTTGCACAACACCACCTCCAGCGATTGCGACGCTTGCCCGGCCAGGCCGTCGTCAGCCCTGATCACCGCCTCGCGCTCGCCCAGCGCCGCCCGCCAGTTTTCCCGCGCCGATTGCACGGCCATGAACGACTCGTCCACCAGCGTGTACTGGGCCTGAGGGTTTTGCAGGGCGCTGGCAATGGCCAGTACGCCATTGCCGCAGCCCAAATCCGCGACCTGCGCGCTACCCAGGTTGTCCGGCAGATGCGGCAGGAACGCGCGGGTGCCGATATCCAGGCCTTCGCGGCAGAACACATTGGCGTGGTTGAGCAACTCGATGGCGGGCTCGTCGAGCCGGTAGCGCGTCGGGTAGGGCGATACTGCCGGCTCCCGTGCCTCGGGCATGGCGATCAGCAGGCGGGCCTTCTTCACCGCCAGGGACGCCTGTACCGGGCCGATATAGCGCTCCAGCAGATCGCCGGCGGCCCTGGGCAGGTGCTTGATCATGGCGCTGGCGACCACCTGGGCACCCGGAGCCAGATGGCCTTGCAGGCGAATCAACTGCTCTTCCAGCAGGGCGAGGGTCTTCGGCACACGGATCAACACCCGGTCGAATGGCCCGACCCAGGCCTCACTGGCGGGAACGTGAGGCACCGCATCGAAGAGCTGGCCGTTGCGCACCAGGTTTTTCTCCAGGGCCAGGGCGCCGAGGAACGAGTCGCCGCTGCTGGTCACCCGGACATGCCCGGCCAGGCTGCTGGCCAGGGCGCCGAAGCTGTCGTTGAGCACCAGCACCCGGGTTTCGGCCGACACACCCTGCTGCGCCAGATGGGCGAGCAGGTACTCATCCGCGGCATCGAAGGCTTGCAGCGGCTCGTTCTGTTGTTCGGGCTGGCGGATCAGGTCGAGTCGGGCAAACGGGCTTTCTAGCAGGGGCATGGGGGGCTCTGGAGCGTCGATGTTGCCTCGTCACAGGTTGGGACAGGACAAGCGGGAATTAGAGAATTGAAGGATTTTACGTGGGTTTAGCGCGGATTGCCTGTTTCTTCTGAGGGCAGGTCCTTCTGCCCGGGTGCTCCATGCTCGTTCAGAAAAGCAGCCCTGATTTGGCGGCACACAAGACGGCGGAAGCTTTGTTGTTGACCCCGAACTTCCTCATGATGGTGCTCATGTGAAAGCCCACGGTACGCGTTGTCAGGTGGAGAATGTCGGCAATCTCGGAGGCGGTCTTGCCTTCCGCGGTCCACTTCATGATCTCGGCTTCGCGCGGCGACAACGGGTAGCTGGTGTCCGACCTCTGGGTCGGCAGCAGCTTGTCTGCCAGCGCTGAATGCAGCCAGTTGCACAGCCAGAGGACTTGCCCGGCCTTGCTGTAGAACTCATCGGTGGTAATCGGGACCGAATTGCGCGCCAGACTCAAGGTGCTGACGATGCCGCGAACGTCATGGACTGACTGTGAGCATCCTTGTCTCAACCCATGCTCTTGCATGTCTCTCCAGAGTGTTGGCGTGGATTGAAAGACCTCCGGGGACCAGAGGATCGGGAATACCGAGCGATGACAGTGGAACACCAGCGGGTCGATCGTTTGGTAGTTATTGCGTTGATAGCATCTGTTCCATTCGTTTGGGTAGTTGTTGAAGTGTGTGCTGTTTGTTGGGTGGCTTCCGAGTAGGGTGGTTATTCTGAATGATGCGTAGGTGAAGCCAATTTGCACGGCCAGATTGAAAACTGCGTTGAAGATTGCCTGTTCTTCTTTTTCACTCATGAGCTGATGCAGTTGATTATCCTGCCAGTTCTCCATTGAAGTGCCCTTCCGTGATTGCGTGTAACGGTCGAAGGTGACGGAAGTAGTGTAGGAAATATCCGCCTTGGCAGCCGATATTTTTGGCCCCTGGGCGATATTTTTATAGTCTTTAAAATTCCGCAGTTATCGCTTGTTGTACTGTGGTTAAGGGCGTTTTGCTATCATTTTGGAAATTGTTCTTGGGTGGCAGGCTGGCACTGGAAGTGCTACCTTTAGACACTGTTTAAGTGTCTGTTTGTGAATGTGTATTGAGTGCGGGGTAAATATATATACATAAGTTGTTGTTTTCAGTGGTTCATGTACGTGTGCTTTAAATATGTACAGCTTTTTAAAAATCCTATACCACTACAAACCATCGGTGTTTCTCCGCGGCTCTTTGCGCGACACTGACGTTCACTGCCTCACGGAGAGCGTCATGACCGCCAGCGCCGAGAAGTTCACCCGCCAGACCCTGCTCGGGGTCCAGCCCTTGACGCCCAGCCTGTTCACCTTGCGGGCCAGCCGTGATGCCGGCTTTCGTTTTCAGGCCGGTCAGTTCGCCCGCCTTGGCGTGAGCAAAGCCAACGGCAGTGTCGTGTGGCGCGCCTATTCGATGGTGTCCTCGCCCCATGACGAGTTCCTTGAGTTTTTTTCCATCGTTGTGCCCGAGGGTGAGTTCACCAGCGAGCTGAGTCGCCTGCAGGAGGGCGACACCTTGCTGGTCGACAAGCAGGCGTTCGGCTTCCTGACTCTGGACCGTTTTGTCGGCGGGCGTGACCTCTGGCTGCTGGCCACGGGTACCGGTATCGCACCGTTCCTGTCGATCCTGCAGGATTTCGAGGCCTGGGAGCGCTACGAGCGAATCATCCTGGTCTACAGTGTCCGCGAGGCGGCCGAGCTGGCTTATCAGGAGCTGATCGCCGGCCTGGCCGGGCGTGATTACCTGGCTGAGCACGGGCACAAGCTGCAGTTCATTGCAACGGTCACCCGTGAGCAGTGCCCGGGGCTGTTGAATGGGCGCATTACCCAGTTGATCGAGAGCGGCGAGCTGGAACGGGTGACGGGTGTGGCGCTGTCAGCCGAGCATTCGCGGGTGATGCTGTGCGGCAACCCACAGATGATCGATGACACCCGGGCGCTGCTCAAGCAACGGGGCTTGCAGCTCAGTCTGAGCCGGCGTCCCGGACAGGTGGCGGTGGAGAATTACTGGTAGGCGGAGGGGCCTGCAAAAACGCTTGGGAAATTTGCAATACCGGCTTTTGAACACCCGCGAACCTGCAGGAGTCCTGCTGGCCGGCGCTGGCGTGCGCAAGATCGCCAGTGCTGGCCAGCCGGACGCCTACAAGAGCATGCGGTGTGGCTTCAGGGCTTGTTGGCCTGCGCCTTGAGCAGGTCGCGGATCTCGCCCAGCAGCTCCTCTTCCTTGGTCGGGACCGGCGGCAGGGTCGGGGCTACCGCCTCTTCGCGCTTGAGCCGATTGATGGCCTTGACCCCTATGAAAATGGCAAAGGCGACGATGATGAAGTCGATGCAGGTCTGAATGAATTTGCCATAAGCCAGTACCACGGCAGGCACATTGCCGTCGGCGGCTTTCAAGGTAATGGCCAGGGCACCGAAGTCCACTCCGCCGATGAGCAGCCCGATCGGTGGCATCACCACATCGCCGACAAACGACGAAACGATCTTGCCGAAAGCGGCCCCGATGATGATACCAACGGCCATGTCGACCACATTGCCCTTGACCGCGAAGGCCTTGAACTCACTGAGCACGCTCATAGGTTATTCCTTGTTACAGATGAGTGGAGTAAGCGCAGTGTAATGGAGCCAAGCGCATCTTGCTGTGCGCGTGGGGCCGGTTGCGCCTGGTGTAATCGGCCGATTGCCGGGGGGAAAGTTTTCAAAGTGCCATCAATCGCGCGAAATACGCGCCTTGGTGGAGGATGGCCCGTCTATACCCGCGACGGTAACTGGGACCTGGAGTTCGCCACCCCCCCCAGGGTTACACCGCGCTGATCGGCGCCAGCTGAGCTATCATCGCGGTTTTGCCTGGGGGTTCAGATGGCCAAGGCCAAGCGCATGTACGGCTGCACCGAGTGCGGCTCGACCTTTCCCAAGTGGGCCGGCCAGTGCGGCGAATGCGGGGCCTGGAACACCCTGACCGAAACCCTGGTGGAAAGCGGCGGTGCCGCGCCGCCCAGCGGTCGCACCGGCTGGACCGGGCAACAGGCGCAGATCAAGACCCTGGCCGAAGTCAGCGTCGAGGAGATCCCGCGCTTTTCCACCGCGTCCGGGGAACTCGACCGGGTGCTCGGTGGCGGCCTGGTGGACGGTTCAGTGGTGCTGATCGGCGGCGACCCGGGCATTGGCAAGTCGACCATTCTCCTGCAGACCCTGTGCAATCTCGCCATGCGCATGCCGGCGCTGTATGTCACCGGCGAAGAGTCGCAACAGCAGGTGGCCATGCGCGCCCGGCGCCTGGGCCTGCCCCAGGACCAATTGCGGGTGATGACCGAGACCTGCATCGAAACCATCATTGCCACTGCCCGGGTGGAAAAGCCCAAGGTCATGGTGATCGACTCGATCCAGACCATCTTCACCGAGCAACTGCAATCGGCCCCGGGCGGCGTATCCCAGGTGCGTGAAAGCGCGGCCTTGCTGGTGCGTTATGCGAAGCAGAGCGGCACGGCGATTTTCCTGGTCGGTCACGTGACCAAGGAAGGCGCCCTGGCCGGACCGCGGGTACTCGAGCACATGGTCGACACCGTGCTGTATTTCGAGGGCGAATCCGATGGTCGCCTGCGCCTGTTGCGCGCGGTGAAGAACCGTTTCGGTGCGATCAATGAGCTGGGCGTGTTCGGGATGACCGATCGTGGTCTGAAGGAAGTCTCCAACCCCTCGGCGATTTTTCTCACCCGGGCCCAGGAAGAAGTGCCGGGCAGCGTGGTCATGGCCACCTGGGAAGGCACCCGACCGATGCTGGTGGAGGTGCAGGCGCTGGTGGACGACAGTCACCTGGCCAACCCGCGCCGGGTCACCCTCGGCCTGGATCCGAATCGCCTGGCGATGCTGCTGGCGGTCCTGCACCGTCATGGCGGGATTCCGACCCACGACCAGGATGTGTTCCTTAACGTCGTCGGCGGGGTCAAGGTCCTGGAAACCGCCTCGGACCTGGCGTTGCTGGCGGCGATCATGTCCAGTCTGCGCAATCGACCCTTGCCTCATGACCTGCTGGTGTTCGGCGAGGTCGGTCTGTCCGGCGAGGTACGTCCGGTGCCCAGCGGCCAGGAGCGCCTCAAAGAGGCGGCCAAGCACGGTTTCAAACGGGCCATCGTGCCCAAGGGCAATGCGCCGAAAGAGGCGCCGCCGGGGCTGGTGATCATCGCGGTCGCGCGGTTGGAGCAGGCCTTGGATGCGTTGTTCGAATAATGATCGCTTCACCCATCAATCGACATAAGGGAGTCAAGGGATGAAAGGTATCGGCTCTGCCGTGCTGCTGTTGGGATTGACCGCGTGGTGTGGCTTGGCGGGAGCGGCGGCGCAAGTGCCCGCCGGTTATCGCGTGGCCCAGCAACTGCCGATCGATGATGGCCAGGTGCTGGAGATCCTCGAGGATGTGCGGATCAGCCCGGATCTGCATCGCGACCTGTGGGGCAACGGCGCGGACCCGGAAAACCTCGAGGACGAGGTCCTCGCGGCGGATATCGAAAAAGCCCCGCTGGTCGAGGCCCAGGTGCGTTTGCTGGCGGCGTCCGGTGAGGCGCTGGAGAGCAAAAGCCTGGGTTACCCGCTGGCCAGCGTCGAGAAAGCACCGCTGGCGGGCCTGCCAGCCCCGGCGTTTTTCCTGACCATCGATGAAACCGCGCCCATGGGCACTTACAGCGGTCCGGCCACCCAGGTGCTGATGCCGTCAGCGGGCAAGCTCAATACCACGGTCTATCGGACGCCGGAGGGCAAGAGCGAAGCGCTGTTCCTGGCCCAGACCGGCAAGGCGGCCTGGCAGGTCGGCGCGCCGGCGGCAGACGGTGTGGCACAGATCCAGCAGGTGTCATCGTCGCCGGCGGGCGAGGACGAAGAGTTTGTCACCATCTACCGCACTTATCGCTTCCAGGACGGCGCCTGGCAATTGTCGTCGCGGCAAGAGGAGGGGTATTGGGACACCGAGAGCGATTTTCCACAGCGGTCGGCGTTTCCCTGAACGATCCCGAGACCTGAACTGTAGGAGCCGGCTTGCTGGCGATGACGTCCATTAGAACGATACAAGGTTTCAGGGCCCCATCGCCGGCAAGCCGGCTCCCACATTAATTTTGCGTATCAGCAGCAAGCTGCCATGTTCCTACAGGTTGCGCTGAGGGGCAGGGGCTTTGTTTACAGTTCGATCAGTGCGCCCAGTTCCCGCTCAAGCTCCGCCGCGTCGGCGAGGTTCAGCTCGATCAGGCGCCGCAGGTGCTGGATTGACTCCAGGCCGATGTGCAGGCACTTGAAGCCCAGGTGGTCTTTTTCCCGGTGCACCAGTTCGGCATCCATTTCGACATGGGCGTTCGCCGCCAGGCGAATGTCGATGCGGAAGATGCCTTCGTTGCTGTCTTCCCAATTCCCGGGCCGCTGCAGCAGCAGTCCCTTGAGCGAAAGGTCGAGCAGATGCGCCGACCAGACGGTAGAGCCCTGACTGAGGGTGGTATCGGCGTCAAAATCGATGCGTTTGAATTGACGTCGATTGGAATGCGAGTCGCTCATAACGTGGCTCCTGTACGAATCCCCTGACTATAGCCGCCACAGCCAGCGGCAGCGAGCCGGCTTGCGATGGATAGCCGGATAGCACACGACTTGTGCGACCGTGGGCTATCGTTGGGGGCCATCGCTAGCTATCGCGCCAAGGCAGAAAAGTCATTCTCGACCCCTGTCAGGTATGGCCTTTGGCCCTGTAGGCGCTAAACTCAAGGTAGCTGTCTTTCTTGTCTTCTCTGGCTGGAATATAAAAATGAAAAATAATAATAGCCTGCTACGCCACTTACCCTGGCTGCTGCTGGCGATCGTTGGAGCGTGCGCCCTGGGCGTAGTGGCCTTGCGCCGCGGCGAGGCGATCAACGCCTTGTGGATTGTGGTCGCCGCCGTGGCGATCTATCTGGTTGCCTATCGTTACTACAGTCTGTTCATCGCCAACAATGTCATGCAGCTCGATGCCAATCGGGCCACGCCGGCGGTGCTCAACAACGACGGTCTGGACTATGTGCCGACCAACAAACACATTCTGTTCGGTCACCACTTCGCGGCCATTGCTGGCGCGGGGCCATTGGTCGGGCCGGTGCTGGCGGCGCAGATGGGCTACCTGCCCGGTACGCTGTGGCTGATCGCCGGCGTGGTGCTGGCCGGTGCGGTGCAGGACTTTATCGTTCTGTTCCTCTCTACCCGCCGCAACGGCCGTTCCCTGGGTGACATGGTCCGCGAGGAAATGGGTCGCATCCCGGGGACCATCGCCCTGTTCGGCTGCTTCCTGATCATGATCATCATCCTCGCGGTGCTGGCGCTGATCGTGGTCAAGGCCCTGGCCGAGAGCCCATGGGGCATTTTCACGGTGATGGCGACCATCCCGATTGCGATGTTCATGGGCGTCTACATGCGCTACATCCGCCCGGGACGCATCGGTGAGATCTCGATTGTCGGCGTGCTTCTGTTGCTCGGCTCGATCTGGCTGGGCGGACAGATTGCCGCCGATCCGGTCTGGGCCAAGGCCTTCAGCTTCACGGGCATACAGATCACCTGGATGTTGGTCGGTTACGGTTTTGTCGCCGCGGTATTGCCGGTGTGGCTGATCCTGGCGCCGCGCGACTACCTGTCGACCTTCCTCAAGATCGGCACCATCATCGCCCTGGCGATCGGCATCCTGATCACCATGCCGGTGCTGAAAATGCCCGCGCTGACCCAGTTCGTCGACGGTACCGGCCCGGTCTGGAAAGGCGGGCTGTTCCCGTTCCTGTTCATCACCATCGCCTGCGGCGCAGTCTCGGGCTTCCACGCGCTGATTGCCTCCGGGACCACGCCCAAGCTGCTGGATAAGGAAACCAACGCCCGTTACATCGGTTACGGCGGCATGCTGATGGAATCCTTCGTGGCCATTATGGCGATGGTTGCCGCCTCGGTGATCGAGCCGGGCGTGTACTTCGCCATGAACAGCCCGGCGGCGGCGGTTGGCAGTGATGTGGTGACGGTGGCACAGACCGTCAGCAGTTGGGGCTTCGCGATCACCCCTGACGCCCTGCTGGCCGTGGCCAAGGACATCGGTGAAACCACCGTGCTGTCCCGTGCCGGCGGTGCACCGACCCTGGCGGTTGGTATCGCGCAGATCCTCCACCATGTGCTGCCGGGTGAAAACACCATGGCGTTCTGGTACCACTTCGCGATCCTGTTCGAAGCGCTGTTTATCCTGACGGCGGTGGATGCCGGTACTCGTGCCGGACGTTTCATGCTCCAGGACTTGCTCGGCTCCTTCGTCCCGGCGCTCAAACGCACCGAGTCATGGACCGCCAACCTGATCGCTACCGGCGGTTGCGTGGCCATGTGGGGTTACCTGCTGTACCAGGGCGTAATTGACCCGCTGGGCGGCATCAACACCTTGTGGCCGCTGTTCGGTATCTCCAACCAGATGCTGGCCGGTATCGCACTGATGCTCGGTACCGTGGTGCTGATCAAGATGAAACGCCAACGCTATATCTGGGTCACCTTGCTGCCCGCCGCCTGGCTGCTGATCTGTACCACCACCGCAGGCTTCATCAAGCTGTTCGACGCCAATCCGGCTATCGGTTTCCTCTCCCTGGCGAAGAAATACAGCGTAGCGTTGGAGGCAGGGCAAGTGATTGCGCCGGCCAAGGACATCAGCCAGATGCAGCACGTGATTTTCAATGCCTATACCAACGCGGCCTTGACGGCACTCTTCCTGTTCGTGGTATTCAGTGTGTTGTTCTATGCCATCAAGGTCGGTGTCTCGGCCTGGGGCAACAAGGAACGCACGGACAAAGAAACCCCGTTCCAGGCCGTGCCTGATGCGTAAGAGAGGAATGCCAGCATGTTCAACGACCTGAGTCGCCTCGGTAAGTACCTCGGTCAGGCCGCGCGCCTGATGGTTGGCATGCCCGACTACGACACCTACGTCGAGCATATGCAGAACAAGCACCCGGACAAACCGGTCATGACCTACGAGGCGTTCTTTCGGGAACGCCAGGAAGCCCGTTATGGCGGCAAGGGCGGGCCGAAGTGCTGTTGACCCGGGTGATGCTCTCTTGAGAGCGTACCGGGTTATTCAAGGCTGAACACCGTCACTGTGGGAGCCCGGCTTGCCGGCGATGGCGATCTTGCGGATGCCATCGCCGGC
>NZ_JBWKTH010000045.1:0-40534 GCF_059420225.1 Pseudomonas sp. GW821-FHT04D07 | reverse complement strand
GAGCTTGCCCGCGAAGCTCTTGGCGGTCTTGAGGGCCCTTTCGCGGGCAAGCTCCGCTCCCACAAGTGCTCCCACAAGTGCTCCCACAAGTGCTCCCACAAGTGCTCCCACAAGTGCTCCCACCGGGAAGGTGTGTTTAGTTCGGCAGGCTCAACGGCAGCAGGCGCGCGGTGTTGCGTGCATCCTCCAGCGCCCGGTGCTGCTGACCGTTGAATTGCAACCCGGCCAGTTGCAAGGCGCCGTTCAGGCCCAGCGGCCGTTCCAGGCGCCGCGCCTTGGCGAAGCGCTGCTTGAGGTTGATATGCGGCACCTGGCCCAGGGCGCTGGACAAGCCCAGTTGCCGCCAGTCCTGCTCCAACTGCCGGCGGTCGTAGTCGCCCCAACTGGCCCAGCCTTCCAGCTGGGCCTGATGCCGGCCCAACCAGCGTTCGAACAGCGGCCAGACCTCGCCCAGTGGCGCGGCACTGTCGATCTGGGCCTGGCTGATATGGGTCAGTTCGCGGCAGAACAGGGTCAACAACGGTCGGCGCAGCGGCCTGACAAAACGCTGGAAGTGGTCCAGCTCGCGGCCTTCACGGTTGACCAGGGTGGCGCCGATTTCGATGATTTCCATCTCGGCCACCGGCCAGCCCCCATCATCCGTTGTGGCTTCCAGATCAATCACCAGCCAGTGGGGCATCTCAAGCTCCGAATACAGCATCCTAGTCGGACACAAGCGTAGCCAAAGGCGCTTGATCCGCCTAGCGGCTTATTCGACTTCCAGCAGGATCTGGCGGTTTTTTACCTGATCGCCGTGGACAACCCGTAGCCGCCGGACCACGCCAGCCACCCCGGCCTTGAGTGGATGCTCGATTTTCATCACCTCCAGCCCCTTGATCATGTTTGCCGCGCCGAACAGCCGCTCCTCCTGGAACTGCAACATCTGCATCATGAAGCCCACGCCTTCCTGGCCGATGCGGTTGCGCTGGGGGACCGGCACGTTGTCGAAAAACACCTGGGCGGTTTGTAAGTCCCGTCGGTCGGTTTACCCCAAGCGCTTGCTTGGCTGTCCTTGTGGGCTTAAATTGCGCGCAACCACCCTTCTACAGTGGGCAGGGAGGTGGGATGCAGCAGAGTCATGAGGAAAAAGCCGTGAACGAGCAACAAGCCCAGCGCGTCATGCGCGACCTGGTCAGCGCCGGGCAACTGACCGATCCGGACAGTGCCCGCGGCAAGCTGCTGCAGACCGCGGCCCATCTGTTTCGCAACAAGGGTTTCGACCGCACCACGGTGCGCGATCTGGCCAGTGCCATCGGCATTCAGTCCGGCAGCCTGTTCCATCACTTCAAAAGCAAGGATGAAATCCTGCGTGCGGTAATGGAGGAGACTATTGTCTATAACACCGCCCTGATGCGCGCGTCGCTGGCCGAAGCCGGCAGCCTGCGCGAACGGGTGCTGGCGCTGATCCGCTGTGAGTTGCAGTCGATCATGGGGGGCACTGGTGAAGCCATGGCGGTGCTGGTCTATGAATGGCGCTCATTGTCCGAGCAAGGGCAGGCCAAGGTCCTGGCGTTGCGCGATCTCTACGAGCAGATCTGGCTCCAGGTGCTGGGCGAAGCCCACGATGCCGGCTATATCAAGGGCGACGTGTTTATCACCCGGCGCTTCCTGACCGGCGCCTTGTCCTGGACCACCACCTGGTTTCGCCCCCAGGGCAGCCTGACGCTGGATCAACTGGCCGAAGAGGCGTTGATGTTGATTCTCAAAGACTCATGAGATTGCTGCGCAAGTCATTAATTAACGGGCGGAAAGTTGTCTAAGTTGGGAAAACCGCCTAGTTTGATGTAACGATTTTTCTCCTGAGGTGTGTGCCTTTGAACGTCCTGCCAGCGCGCACGGTTTCCCTGATCCTGTTGTTGGCGCTCTCGGCGCTGGTGGTCCTGCCGGTTTCGGCGGCCCAACTGGTTCGAATCGGCGCCGCGCATTTCCCGCCCTACACCATCCGACCCGAGCAGGGTGCTGATACCGGTCTGTTGCCGCAACTGGCCGAGGCTTTGAACAAGCTGCAGAGCGACTACCAATTCAGCCTGGTGCCGACCTCGATTCCGCGCCGCTTCGGCGATCTGCAGCAGGGCCGGACTGACATGGCGATTTTCGAGAATCCGGCCTGGGGTTGGCAGGAGATCCCGCACACCGCGGTGGACATGGGCCTGGAGGATGCCGAGGTGTTTGTCGCCGAGCGCGAGCCGGGCCGCGACGAAAGCTATTTTGCCGATCTCAAGGGCAAGCGCCTGGCCCTGTTCAGCGGTTATCACTATGAGTTCGCCAACTTCAACGCCGAGCCCAAGTTCCTCGCCGACACCTACAACGCCACCCTGACCTACTCCCATGACGCCAACCTGCTGATGGTGCTGCGCGGGCGGGCCGATATCGCTCTGGTAACCCGTTCCTACCTGTCCGATTACCTGATCCGCAACCCGGATGTGGCCAAGGAACTGTTGATCTCCGAGCGTATCGATCAGGTCTATCACCACTACGCGATCCTGCGTCCGCAGGCGCCCATCAGCAGCGAGGCCTTCGGCAAACTGTTGCAGCGCCTGCACGACAACGGCGAACTGCTGAAAATTTTCCAGCCCTATCGCATCACGGTGATGCCGGTGGCGGCTCCGGTGGCGGGTCAATAACCCCCTAGCTGGCTTGCCAGCGATGACGCCTGGAGATCAATGCCGAACTCAGGGGGCTTATCGCCGGCAAGCCGGCTCCTACAGGTACGGTGTTTCGGTGCAAAAAATGGCGTCAGGCTCGGCTCGCCGATGCCTGTGCGCGAATCACTTCGGCCCGAGAATCTTCAGCAGCTTGTCCGGTGACGGCGCGCCCTGTTGCTGCTGCAGGTCGCCATTTTCATCGAGATAGAAAATCGCCGGTGTAGCCGACAGTTCCAGGTCTTCCATCAGCTTCATGTTGGCATCGAGCTTGGCCTGGATATCCGCCGGAATCGTCGCCAGCGGCTTGAGCTTGCTGCCCTTGCCGGCCTTTTCATGGTCATGCAAGGCCAGTTGCGGGTCCTTGGCGGTAAACAGCGCGGCCGCCTTGGCCGCGCTGTCCTCGCGGATAATCCCGACCATGATGTGGCGCAATTGCACCTTGCCGGACTCGACCCACGGCCGCGCCTGTTCCCAGAACATATTGCAGTACGGGCAGTTCGGATCACTGAACAGATAGACGGTGCGCGGTGCCTCCTTCTTGCCGTCCTCGATCCAGTTGCTCTTCTCCATCTGCCCCCAGACCTGCTTGGCCATCGGCGCATACACCAGCTTGTGCAACGGTGCCTGGCTCAGGTCGTTGCCGTCGGCGTCATACAGGTTGCCGGCGATCACGTTTTTGCCATCGGCGGTCAGGTACAGCGCCATGCCCCGGTTCTGGTACTGGGCGGCATACCCGCGCAGGCCTCCCGGCGCGTCGAAGCTACCGACGATTTTCGCGCCCTTGGCTTCGATGCTCTTGAGCGGCGCGGGCAGTTCTTCGGCCTGCAACACAGGCGCTTGCAGCAGCAACGCGCCCAGTGCGGTGCTCAGGCTCAGGTTCAGCAGGTGGCGGTTGAAGGGCATAGCGGTTTCCTTGCTGTGGCCGGTACGGCCGAAGTGGATTTGGGCGGAGCGAAGTTTTCCAGGGCCCGGGCCAGGCTGGCCTCGGACAACTCGCCCAGGTGAGTGTCGAGCAGGCGGCCTTCGGCGTTGTACAAAAGGGTGGTGGGCAGGGCCATGGAGCCGACGCTCTGGGCCAGCTTGCCGCTGCCGTCGAACAGCACGTTGTTCAGGTTCAGGCCCTGGGTCATCAGGAAGGTGCTGACGCTCTGCATGCTTTCGGCCTGGTTGACGAACAGGAAGGTCACGTCCTGGCGTTCATGCTGGGCTTTTTGCAGCACCGGCATTTCCCGCCGGCATGGCGGGCACCAGGTGGCCCAGAGGTTGATCACCAGCGGGCCACCCTGGTAGCTGCTCAATTGCACCTCCTGGCCCTGGGCATTGCGCAGGGTGATTTCCGGCAGGTGCGTGCCTTGTTCGTAGAGGGTCATCGACAGGCTGGCGAGCAGCCAGAGCGCCAAGCCGCTGCCCAGACCGAAACCCAGTGGCCGGCGCAGGGCCGGACGCCGCCAGCAGAAAAATACGGCGCCCAGCAACAGCGTCAGCAACCCCGGCCAGGCGAGGAAACCGCCGTCGCGGATGTCGAGCATCTGCAACGGGTCGTCGCGAAAGTACGCCCAGTAGGCGATCACGAAGCTGATCCGCGCCATGAGCATGGCCAGCATGAACAGTCCGAACAGCACCGACTCCGGGTTTTCCCCGCCCCTTTTCGCCACCCACCAGCCCACCAGCGTCGCCAGGGCGAGGGCGAGCAGCAACAGCAGGTGGTTGATCGACAGGGCGAAGGTACCGAGGGTCAGGGTGAGCATCAGCGAGCATTCCGTGTGCTGTTCCAGTTCTGGAGAAAAGCCTTGGCGTCGACTTCGCCGGTCATCCGGCTGCCCCGACGTTCCTGGCCGTCCGGTGCGAGCCACAGCAGGGTTGGTGGCCCTGGCACTTCATAACGGCCGAGCAGTTCGCGGCTGGCGGCGTTGTCGTTGGTCACATCCAGGCGCAGCAGCCGTACATCGCCCAGGGCTGCCTGCACCTCGGTCTGGGCGAACACCTGTTTCTCCATGATCTTGCAGGACACACACCAGTCGGCGTAGTAGTCCACCAGCACCCATTGGCCCCGGGCCTTGGCCGTGTCCAGTTCACGCTGCAGGACGGCCGGGTCATTGATGGTGGCAAAGGCATCGTGGGCTGCGCTCGCACCGTTGACCGCGACCGCCCCGGTATAGACGTGCAACGGTTGCCACAGCTCGGTGCTGCCACCCGCCGCCCCGACCACCAGCAGCGAACCCCAGAGGCCGAACAGGACCCCGGCACAGGTGCTCAGCAGGGCAGTGGGGCCTGGCTGCCGGGTCTGTTGCCAGACGCAGGAGCAGGCGACGATCAGCAGCAACGCGCCCCACAGGCCGATCCACAGTGACTCGCTGACCACCGGGCGGATCATCAGCACGGCGGTGCCGAGGAACAGGAAGCCGAACACCGCCTTGACCCGATCCATCCAGGACCCCGGCTTGGGCAGGAACCGGTTGCCCACGGTCACCAACAGCAGCAGCGGCAAGCCCATGCCGATGCCCATGGTGAACAGCACCAGGCCGCCTTCGACGATGTTGCCGCTCTTGGCGATATAGAGCAGGGCGCCGGCCAGGGGGGCGGTCATGCACGGACCCACCAGCAGGCCGGAGAGCGCGCCGAGCACCCCGGCCCCCACCAGGCTGCCGCCGCGCCGGCCGCTGCCGGCATGTTGCAGGCGATCACGCAGGGCCGCCGGCAATTGCAGTTCGAAGAAACCGAACATCGGCAGGGCCAGCACCACGAACAGCGCGGCGAAACTGCCCAACAGCCAGGGTTGTTGCAGCAACGCTTGCAAGTTGCCGCCGAGCAGGGCCGCAAGCATACCCAGCGCGGCATACACCAGCGCCATGCAGATCACATAGCTGCCGGCCAGGGCTAAACCACGCCGTGGCCTGGCGCCACTGCCCACCACCAGGCCGGCGAGGATCGGCAGCATCGGCAGCATGCATGGAGTGAAGGCCAGTAGCAGGCCGAGGCCGAAGAAAGCCAGCAGGCTCCAGCCCAGGGTGTTGTGCTGCAGGTTGGCGGCCAGGGATTGATCTTGCGCCGGGCCTTGGCCCTGAGCTGTTGCGGCCGTGGCTTTACCGGCCAGCTCGACAACCTGGCTTTGCGGCGGGTAGCACAGGCCGGCGTCGGCGCAGCCTTGCCAGCCCACGCTGACCTTGCCACTGGCGCCGGCCGGGATCAGCAGTTCGAGCTCGCTGCGATAGACCTGCTGGTCGCCGAAGAACTCGTCGCTGTGGTGCTCGCCCTCGGGCAGCGCGGGTCGCTGGGTCGGGTCGAGGCCGTCGAGCTTCAGGCGTTTCTGATAGAGGTAGTAACCGTCGGCGATCTGCCAATACAGCCGGGTTTGCCCGGAGGGCAGGGTTTCGGCGCTGAAGGTAAACGCCTTGTCGACGGGCAGGAAATCCGGCTTTTTTACCGCGAACGGATCGTTACCGGCTTGGGCCAGGCCTGCGAAAAGGACAAAAACAAAGGTCAACAACCAACGCATAAAAAAGCCTTAGAACCGTGGCAAGTAGGGCAAGCCTGCAAGCAGGCGATTAACCGATCATTAACTCGATTTTATCCGGGTTGTACACGGACTTTTGTAGGCGCCGGCTTGCCGGCGATGGCGCCCCTGAGATCAATGCCGGACTCCAGGGCCTCATCGCCGGCAAGCCGGCGCCTACAGATTGTGTGGCGTTTTCACGGTGGGCGCGAGCCTCCTCGCCGCCGCTCCCGGCGACTAACTATTCTGCGGGTATTGGCGGCATAATCGCCGCTTAATCCATTTGCGTTCCAATCGACACATTTGCGCAGGTATCCCCATGCACGTACTGGTTTGCGAAGACGACGAGCTGATCGCCAGCGGCATCAAGGCCGGTCTGACCGCCCAGGGCATGACCGTCGAGCATGTCGCCAGCGCCGCGGCCGCGCGGGCCATGTTGCGCGCCGCGGAATTCGATGTGATGGTACTTGACCTTGGCCTGCCCGATGAAGACGGCCTGAAACTGTTGGCGCAACTGCGTCAGAAGGGCCTGGAGATACCGGTGCTGATCCTTACGGCGCGCGACTCGGTCACCGACCGGGTCGATGGCCTGCAGGCCGGTGCCGACGACTATCTGCTCAAGCCCTTCGACCTGCGCGAACTCTTCGCCCGCCTGCAAACCCTGCTGCGGCGCGTGGCCGGGCGCAGCGTCAACCTGATCGAGCACGGTGCCCTGAGCTACGACCCGAGCAGCCGCGTGACCCTGCTCGGCGGTCAGCCGGTGGACCTCTCGCGACGCGAACAGGCGCTGCTGCAGGCGCTGCTGCACAACCGCGGCCGGGTCCTCTCCAGCGAGCAACTGAAAGACAGCGTCTATGGCTTCAGCGACGAGCTGGAGAGTAATGCCTTGAACGTGCATATCCACCACCTGCGCCGCAAGTTGGGCAACGGCATCGTCGAGACCGTTCGCGGCCTGGGCTATCGACTGGGCCCGGCGGGTAACGAGGACGCCGCGTCATGATGAGCCTGCGTTTGCGCCTGAGCCTGACCATCGGCGCGGCATTCATCCTGATCTGGGCCCTGGCCGCGACCTGGATGCTCAGCGACCTGCGGCACCAGATGATGTTTTCCCTCGACCAGCGGTTGGTGGCCTCGGCGCGGATGGTCGCCGGGTTGCTGGAACAACTGCCGCCGATTTCGAGCAAGGGCGACGGTACGCATTTCAGTGCTGAACAGCTAAATATTCCTGGTGGCATGGCCTGCCAGGTCAGCTCCCTGCGCGGCGAGATCCTGGCCCGCAGCCACAATAACCCGGAGCAGGCCCTGGACGACCAGACCGCCGGTTTCCATGACCAGATGATCGACGGCGCGCCCTGGCGCAGCTTCACCCTGGTGCGCGGCGATGTGCACATCACCACCGCCGACCGCCAGGTGGAGCGCGAGGCGTTGAACCTTTCGGTGCTGCTGGCGGCCTCGGTGCCGGTCGGCGTGGCCCTGGTGGGGTGCCTGTGCCTGCTGTGGCTGGGGATCGGCCAGGGCCTGGCGCCGCTCAACCGTATACGCGACGCCTTGATGCGGCGCAGCGCCGATTCCCTTGAACCCTTGCAGGTACAGCCGCTGCCCCGTGAATTGCAGCCGCTGCTGGACACCCAGAACCAACTGTTCCAGCGCATCGGCAAGACCATCGAGCGCGAGCGCCGCCTGACCGGCGATGCCGCCCACGAACTGCGCAGCCCGCTGACCGCGATCAAGACCCACCTGCAAGTGGCGCGCATGACTGAAGGCGCGGCCCGTGACCAGTCCCTGGCCCACGCCGAGGCTGGTGCCGACCGCCTGCATCGGACCCTCGAGCAGTTGCTGCTGCTGGCGCGGGTCGAGGGCAGCCTGTCGTTCGACGACGGCGTGCAGTGCAATGCCGAGCAGGTGGCGCGCCTGGCAATCCAGGATTCGGCCAATGGCGACCGTGGCCGGATCGCCTTGCACCTCGCGGAAAACTTCTCCGCGGCCCCGCTGGAAATGCCCTCGACCCTGTCCATCGCCGCCTTGCGCAACCTGCTGGACAACGCCCTGCGTCACACCCCGGGCGATGCCCCGGTGGAATTGAATATAGAAACCATCGGTAACCGCGTGCGCTTCCAGGTGCGCGACCATGGCCCGGGCATCGCCCCGGACGATCTGCAACACCTGACCCAGCGCTTCTGGCGGAACAGCACGAGCAGCGGTTGCGGTCTGGGGTTGGCGATTGTCAACGCCATAGTCCAGCGTTGCGGCTGCGTGCTGCACTTCGACAGCCGTCCCGACGGGCTGCGGGTCGAGCTGACCATGCCGTTGCGGGCGGTCTGAAGCCTCTCTGCTGAAAAACGCCTGATGCAAAGCGTCGCCCGGGTGTAAATCCTGGCGGTGCTGGTGCGTTTCCAGAACACAAAGCCCGCAGGCACCGCGCGCGGGCACAGGGCTTTGGTCATCAAGGTTGATCCCATTCGACTTAGGTAAATTTGTTATTTTCCCGCCTGCTCGACCCAGAGCAAGTGCTGATACTCGTTACGTCTCGCTCAAGCCTCAATCGACATACTCCACATGACGGGCCATTCGGTTGGGGCGTTGCAGGGTGGTGATGTTGTCGATGCGAATCAGCATGTCCTGGACGTAGGCCTTGAACAGCTCGTCGCCCATGTCGATCCACAGGCGTGGTGGGCGGGCGTAGAGGCGGTCGTAATCGGCGGTGGTGGGGTCGAGGTGGCGGTATTCCTCGTAGCGCGGTAGATCGGGTAGCGGGTTGCGGGTATCCATGTAGTTCTGGATAAAATCCCACAGCGCACAGGGCCACTGGTGCGACGGTTCAATTCCCAGAGTGGACCTCGGGAGGGCCTTACCCAGAGACGGGGGAATTTGTAGGTGGCCAGGGCGCCGAGCGTCTGGGCATTTCCCGCAGCCTGGTGGAAAAACACATCGTCAATGCCATGAAACACGCTCGCATGCGGATGCGTCAGTGGGAGGCCAACTGAGCGGCGCGCGATGACATCTACCTGATCGTCCGGCGGGCTCAGCAGAAGACCGTACTGTCGTTGCTGGAAAAGGAGCTGGAGCGCAGCAACTACCCGGCCAGCGACGTCGAGGTGCGGCCTTTCGGCGACGAGGAAGTGGAAATCGAAGCGACCCTGGCGATCACCTCGGTGGACGGCGACGAACTCGATGCGCTGGTGGCGCGGCTGTCGACCTCGAGCATGGTGCAGCAGGCGTTCTGGAGTCCAAGTACCACCGACTGAAGACACCTTCGCGGGCACCGCCCAGCCGGAGCCCCACGCTGCGCGACAAGTGCAAGCTTCCTGGAAGCGACGAGTATCTTGGGATTTTCCCTACAGATGCTCCTGAGACCTCCCGCTAAAGTGGCCGACCTTGTTCAGCCCTCATACCCTGAACATGACAGCCACAGGCCGAAATGGCCGCCTGCCCACCGCCCAGCCACAGCAGAAATTGAGAGTTTTCCTATACTGTATTTCGCTATTTCCCTCCATTTTTTTCGATGCAAGCACGTTCCCGTCTCAAGCAGTGGCTGGCGTACTTCTTGAGGATTTGTAATGCGCACAGCCCTGATAGTTGACGATCACCCGTTCATTCGCATGGCCATCAAGGTCTTGCTGGAAAAGGAGGGGTTCAAGGTCGTCGCCGAGGCCGATAATGGCGTCGATGCGGTGCAATTTGCGCGGGAGTTGTCGCCGGAGCTGATTGTCATGGACCTCAATATCCCCCGGCTCGATGGCCTGGAGGCGATCAAACGGCTCACCGACCTGCACCTGCCGAGCAAGCTGGTGGTGCTCACCGAACAGGCGCCGGAGTTCTACTCCGAGCGCTGTATGCGCGCCGGCGCCATGGGTTATATCTCCAAGACCGCCGAATTGATCGAACTGCGCCTGGCGATCCAGGCGGTCATGCTCAACAAGAGCTTCTTTCCGCGTCTGGAAGGGCACGCTCAAGGCCAAGGCGCCAGCGTTTCGGAACCGGTGCTGATCGACAGTCTGAGCAACCGCGAACTGAGCATCCTGCGCTACCTCGCCCGGGGGATGAAGAACAAGGACATCAGCGAACTGATGTTGCTCAGCGACAAGACGGTCAGCACCTACAAGACCCGCCTGATCGACAAGCTCAATCTGAAATCGGTGGTGGCGCTGGCGGAGTTCGCCAAGCGCAACCAGTTGATCTGAGGCGGTGCCCCGTTAGTTCAGGACTCTACGGCCTCAAGCAGTGTCGCTATACCCTGGCCGCCGGCAATGCATTGCGTGGCAATGGCATAGCGCCCGCCGGTGCGCCGCAGCAGTGCGGCGGCCTTGCCGGTAATACGCGCGCCGGTGGCTCCGAGGGGATGACCGATGGCCAGGGCGCCGCCGTCGAGGTTGATCCGGCCACGGTCCAGATCGAGTTCACGCAGGCAGGCCAGGGACTGGCTGGCAAAGGCTTCGTTGATTTCCACCAGGTCGATATCGCCGATCTGCAAGCCGGCCCGTTGCAGCACCTTGCGGGTCGCGTGGACCGGGCCCATGCCCATGATCTCCGGGGCGCAACCGGCCACCGCAACGGCCTTGATCCGTGCCAGGATCGGCAAGCCCCGCTCGCGGGCGAAGGTTTCGCTGCACACCAGCACGGCGGCGCTGCCATCGGTCAAGGGCGAGGCGGTACCGGCGGTGACGCTGCCGTCGAACGCCGGTTTCAATCCGCCGAGGCCTTCGAGGCTGGTGCCCGGGCGAATGCAGCCATCTTCGTTGACCCAGCCATTCGGCGTCTGGATGGCGATGATTTCCTCGGCCAGGTGGCCCAGTTCGCGAGCCTGGGTAGCCTTGGCATGGGACTCGACCGCCAGGCTTTCCTGCTCGGCCCGGCCGATGCCATAACGGCGCGCAACTTCTTCGGCGGTGTAGCCCATGGGCATGTACACCTCGGGGTGGTCGCGCATCAGCGTCGGGTTCGGCGAGATATTGAAACCGCCCATGGGCACCCGGGTCATGGATTCCACCCCGGCGCAGAGGAAGGCGTCGCCGGCTCCCAGCAGGATCTGCCCGGCGGCGTAGTGCACGGCGCTCATGGACGAGCCGCAGAAGCGGTTGATCGTCGCGCCGCCGAGGCTGTCGGGGAAGCCGGCGCGGAAACTGGCGATGCGGGCGATATTCATGCCTTGCTCGGCTTCCGGGTAGGCGCAACCCATGACCAGATCTTCAAGGTCGGCGGGATCGACATCGAGTTTATCCACCAGGCCGCGCAGCACCTGGGCGGCGAGGTCGTCGGGGCGGATATCGGTCAGCGCGCCTTTTTTCGCGAACTGGAAGGGGGACCGGGCGTAACCGGCGATCACGATGGAGGTCATGGCGAAACTCCTGCTGTATTGAATGATGACTGTAATTTAATTGGACGTCACCTCACCTTGGAGCTGGCTTGTCGGGACGCCGCGCCGCAGCGATGGTGTCCTCAAGAGCGCTATCGCCAGTAAGCTGGCTCCTACAGGGAGGGGCGGTGATCTCTCAGCCGCGCGGTTGAAGGATCATGCAGGTGGTGGAACCGGTGGCATAAAGCCGGCCATCGGCGTCATAGATCCGCCCTTCGGCCAGTGCGGTGGAGCGCCCGAGGTGGACGATCGTGCCCTCGGCGCGGATCGGTCCGCTGCTGCCGGTCAGGGCCCGGACATAGCTGATACGCAGGTCCAGGGTGGTATAGCCCTGGCCTTTTTGCAGGCGCGTATGGATGGCGCAGCCCATGCACGAGTCGAGCAAGGTCGCGGCATAGCCGCCATGGACGCTGCCCAGCGGGTTGTAGTGGCGGGTGTCCGGGGTGCCCTGGAAGACGAAGCGCCCCTCGGACCATTCGATGGGGATAAAGTCCAGCAAGCTGCCGATCGGCGGCGAGGGCAGTTCGCCGCTACCGATGCCGTTGAAGAACTCCGCCGGGGTCAGTTGGCTGACCTCGGCCAGGGTCAGGCTGCCAGGGCCTTGCAGGCGCTCGCGCATGGCCTGCTCCTCGGCGATCCATTGGGCCAGGGTGACGTCGCGGTTGGGGGTCTGCATGGGCGGCTCCTGATTAGTTAAAAAATTACGGGCGTAATATTTAAATCCATATTATGTCCGAAATATAAATTAATCCAGCATCCCGCGGATTCGTGGAGGGTCGTCCTGACAGTAGAACGATGAAGCTGTTTTTCGCCGTCTAGCGCCAAATATCGGTTGAATCTAAGCTGTGCCTTATATTGATGGAGGTACCCATGAAAAAGATTCTTGGTCTCTACACCAGCCCCAGGGGTCATTGGGTCGGCGACGGCTTTCCGGTGCGCACGCTGTTTTCCTATGACAACCTGGGCCAGCACATCAGCCCGTTCCTGATGCTGGACCACGCGGGACCGGCCGATTTCACCCCGACCACGCAGCGCCGTGGTGTCGGTCAGCACCCTCATCGCGGGTTTGAAACCGTGACTATCGTCTATGACGGTGAAGTGGAGCACCGCGACTCCACCGGGGCCGGCGGCGTGATCGGCCCGGGCGACGTGCAATGGATGACCGCCGCCGCGGGGATCATCCACGAGGAGTTTCATTCCGAAGCCTTCGCCAAGCGCGGCGGGCGGCTGGAAATGGTTCAGTTGTGGGTCAACCTGCCGGCCCGGGACAAGTCGGCGGCGGCCGGTTACCAGGGCATTCTCGACCGCGATATTCCGCGGATCGCCCTCAAGGACCAGGCCGGTAGCCTGCGCCTGATCGCCGGCGAGTTCGACGGCCAACAGGGGCCGGCGCGGACCTTCACGCCGATGGATGTGTGGGATATCCGCCTGGCCGGCGGGAAAACCCTGACGCTGGACCTGCATGAAGGTCGCAGCACGGTACTGGTGGTCCTGCGCGGCAGCGTGCGGGTCAATGGCGAGCAATTGGCGCAACCGGGGCAGTTGGTCGTGTTCGAGCGGAGCGGTCGAGAAGTGTCGTTGCACGCCGATATCGATGCGATGGTATTGCTGCTCAGCGGCGAGCCGATCGACGAGCCGATTGTCGGCCACGGCCCTTTTGTGATGAACAGCGAAGCCGAGATCCAGCAGGCCTTTGCTGACTTCCAGGCGGGTCGTTTCGGGCAGATGCACGACTGACGTGGTCAAGCGGTCCTGGTTCCCCGAGGGCCGCTCCGCCGCCACGAATATAAAGCTATAACTCCATGACGCCGTTCTGTGCGATCTTCGCCGCGCCGACGGTTTTTTTCATGGAGTGGCTCGATGCTTGACCTGTTGTCTGAACATCCCTTGTCCTGCGCTTTTCTGCTGATCGTGGTCGATTTGTTGTTGTGGCACCTGATGGGCAGCAAAAGCGACACCTGGAAACTGGCGGTGCGCCTGACGGTGTTCTCGCTGTTCAGCCTGCTGCTGTTCAACGAAGGCATGAACCCGTTGCAGACCGCGCCCTGGCCGGATGACATCCCCCGGCACCTGGCGGCCACCGGCTTGCAGATTGGCTGGTGGTTGTTCGGCGCGCGGAGCCTGACGGTCCTGCTCGGCACGGTGATGATGCAGCGGGTCGGGCATGCCGGGCGGTTGGTGCAGGATGTGCTCGGGGCGATCATCTTCCTGATCGCCATTGTCGCGGCGGCGGCCTATGTGCTCGACCTGCCGGTCAAGGGGGTGCTGGCGACGTCCGGGGCCCTGGCGATCATTGTCGGCCTGGCCTTGCAGAGCACGTTGAGCGACGTGTTTTCCGGGATTGTCCTGAATGCGACCAAGCCTTATCAGGTCGACGATTGGGTGTCCATCGATGGCACCGAAGGCCGGGTTATCGATATCGATTGGCGCGCCACCCGCTTGCAGACCTCCCAGGGCAGCATGGCGGTGGTGCCCAACTCCCTCGCGGCCAAGGCCAAGATCGTCAACTTCAGCCGCCCCAGCGATATGCATGGCCTGTCCATCAGCGTGCAGGTCAGTCCGCATTCCCGGCCCCAGGTGGTGATCGATGCCCTGGAGCGCGCGATGCTCGGCTGTCGTGCCTTGCTGCCGACCCCGGCGCCTTGCGTGACGCTGAAAAGCTCCAGCGCCGAGGGTGCTGAATATGAAATCAGCGGTTTTGTGGTGTCCATGGGCGAGAAGCGTGAAGTGCGCAATCAGCTCTACGACCTGGCATTCCGACACCTGCGCGCGTCGGGTGTGAGCCTGCTGTCCAGCGGGGAGAGTACGCTCCCGGTGAATTTATCGCGGCCGCGACGCTTGTTGGAAAGCTCTTCGATTTTCTCCACCTTGCGTTCGGAGGAGAAGGACACGTTCAGCGAGAACATGCAGGCGCAGACGTTCCGTGCTGGCAGCGAGATCATGGCGCGGGGCGAGGTCAGCGATCATCTGTTCATCATCGAGTCGGGGGTGGTCTCGGTGACGCTGTTGCGCGGCGGCGTGCCGATGGAGGCCGGGCGCATGGGACCGGGCGAGGTGATCGGCGAGGCCGGGGTGTTGGCCGACAAGGCGGTGGTGGCGGATTTCACCGCCAAGACCGACTGCGTGTTGTACCGCATTGAAAACGAGTACCTCAAACCGTGTCTGGAAGCCCGGCACGACATCGGCGAGGCCATGAAAAACCTGCTCGACCGGCGCTTGAGCGCGGTGCAGAACTTCACCCGCGAAGTGCCCAAGCCGGCGGAAAAACGCGGGTTCATGCAGTGGTTGCGCAGTCGGACCTAGCGCTTCACCGTGATTGAGCACTGAGTGACGATACTATCTGCCGGTGTTACAGAATGAAGCAGTCAATCAGCTTGAGAGGTCAGCTCTGCTGACCTATATTGACCGCTTTTGGCCGCGATTCAGATCAAGGAACAGTCATGACGGGTGAGCGCGATATCGACAATGAACGATCGGAGGATGTCCTCCCGCTTGAGGGCGGCATACGTCTTCGTGAGTTCTGGATCGATAATTTCAAGTCGCTGGATCAGCTTTGAGATCAAGTGTGAGTTTGCCGGTAAGCTGGCAACGTGGAATGGCAGCTTCAATCGGACATTATTACGCTGCACCGAAGAGTCGTGGATCGTTGATCAAGATGCGATACGCGTTTCAGATGGCCGGTTTTCTATTCATGAAACGAGTGTTCACGGTAGTGGTAGAGACAACTCTCCGCTGCCCATTGAATTTGAGTATCAGGGGTCCATTCTCTCCGCGTTGAAAGAGTCGCGGCTGCCAAAAAGCTTTTTACCGTTCAAACGATTTATCGCTGGTATCACTTCGTTGGATGCGCTGTCCCCTCAGTATTTGCGCAAACAGGCGCGTGGTAGTCAGGGCGGATTGGGTTTTGCCGGTGAGCAGCTATCGGCGTTCGTGCATCAACTGAGTCCCGGTCAACTCAGCGCGCTGGTGGCGATGCTGAAGAAAAACTACCCCCACCTTCAGTCAATCGAACTCAAATCCCTCAATTCCGGCTGGAAGTCCTTGGGGATACAGGAAAGCTACAGCTCAGGCAGTTTCAGCACTCAAGCCCGGCATATGAACGATGGCATGTTGCGCCTGATGGCGATCTTGGCCGAAACCTTGTCGGCGCATGGCTTCATACTCTTTGATGAGGTGGAAAACGGTATAAACCCCGAACTCATCGAGTTTTTGCTGGATTATCTGGTGGGGCTGGATCGACAGGTTATGGTGACGACCCACAGCCCGATGATCCTGAATTATCTGGAAGATAATATTGCCCGACGAGGGGTTCAACTGATTCTGGACAAGCTGGTCGAGGATGTTGTGCAGTACTCGTTGCTCGACTTTCAGGCTGTGCATTTCGTTCATAAAACAGAGTTGTTGGTTGTGGAGCCGAAACACAGTGGACGCCGACTATCGGTTCCTGGAAAGCGCACAGCCAAGGAAACCGGTTACTACTACGAGAACGCTCGGCGTCTCGCGCTCAAAGCCGGTGAGCTGGCGCGAGAGTCTGAGGATACGGTGGTGCCTGTGCTGTTCCGGGATGCAGATGGAACGCAGTCTTCGGGGCGTGGTGAATGGCGGGACAAATGGAAGTCCATGCTCAACGGTTTTGAGGACGGGGACTCTTTGCTGGGTGTTCCCATGTTGCCGAAACCCAAGTCTGAAGCGTGGTTGCTGTGTGCATTGCGGACGCCGGCTCAGGTTGCTCGTCGACCTGGCGCTGCATCCCGCGGACCTAACCGTCGCAGCACCCACGCTGTTGCTGGATCGGCGGACACGGCACCGAGGCGAACGAACAGAATACGCAGCAGTCGCCAGGGGTGGGGCGCAGCAATACCTTGCAGCTCGGACACTCGTAGTAGTACTGGCAGGCGTCGGTGGGCATGGTTTCCTGCTGGATATGACCGCAGTGCGGGCAGGTCAGCACGGATTCGAGAATGACGGCGTTCATAGGGGCATCACTTCTGTACGTTGGAGGGGTACCCCGCGTTCGTTGTCGCCTGGGTCAACGCCTCTGGCTGGGCCTTGTCGGGGTCATAGAGGACGGTGGCGGTCTTTTTCTCGAAATCGACCTTGACCGCGCTGACGCCGGGAATCTTTTCCAGCGACTTCCTGACCGTGAACGGACACATAGGGCACGTCATGTTCTGCACTGCCAGCGTGACAGTTTCCGGGGTGGCGGCCAGCGCCGCGAGGGGCATGCTGGCCAGTAGAGCAATCAGCAGTTTGCGCATGGGAATTTCCTTTCAGTAGAACAACGGGGCCAGCCACGGCACGGCCAACAGGCCCAGCAGCACGAGCGGCCCGACACAGCACAGCGACGCGCCGAGAGCGGCCAGCACGCCCGCGATCAGCGAGCCTTTTCCGGTGAGTTGTCGCATGCCGATTTCCTTGAGTCCGTTTGCCCAAGTGCTACTCTAAATCCCGTACCTGAGTACGGAATCAAGGAAAATGTGATGGCAACTGAAATGACCATTGGCAAGCTGGCGGAAGCGGCCGGGGTGAACATCGAGACCATCCGCTACTACCAGCGGCGTGGCTTGCTGGACGAGCCGCCCAAGCCGCTGGGCGGTCATCGACGTTACGCGCAGGAACTGGCCAAGCGCGTGCGCTTCATCAAGCGAGCGCAGGCGTTGGGGTTTACCCTGGATGAAGTGGCTGCGTTGCTCACCCTCGACGCGGCATATGCTTGTAACGAGACGCGGGTGCTGGCCGAGCGCAAGCTGGTTGTTATCGAGCAGAAGATGGCAGACCTCGCGGCCATGCGGCAGGCGCTGAGGGGCTTGGTATTGCAATGCAATACCGGCGACAACCCTGCGACCTGCCCAATCATCAACGTGCTGGCGCGTGACTGATGCCATCACGCCGCTGTTAGGTCATCTGCCACAGCAGGCGCGCCGGCGGGTAGCCGGGGTCTTCCACCACCACCGTGCAAGCCGGCTCCACCAGCACCCGGGCAACCAGGTCGAGGGCCTGTTGTGCGCCATTGGTCACCAGCAGGTCATCGCTGCTGCAGCGGACCCCACGGGAGAAACCGATATGCCGGGAAATGGCCTCGCGCAGCTGTTCGGTGATCTGTTTCGCCAGGTCGCGAGTACCGTTGAGGCTGATGTGCAATTCCATATCGGGGCTCGGCAGGGGAGTGTTCGTGTCGATTTCTACACGGCTTCGCCCGATGCCATCAAAGCCATGCTGGCGCTTGAAAGTGCGGTGAGCAAACTGCCGTTGGAGCAGTCGCTGGTCAAGCTGCGTTCCTCGCAGATCAATGGCTGTGCCTTTTGCGTCGATATGCACACCACAGATGCACGCAAGCTCGGTGAGACCGAACGTCGCCTGCACTGTCTGTCGGTCTGGCGTGAAACACCGTTCTTCACCCCGCGCGAACGTGCCGCGATCGCCTGGACCGAGGCGTTGACGCAGATTTCCCAGACCCATGCGCCGGATGAGGACTACGCGTTGCTGAGCGCCGAGTTCAGCCCGAAGGAAATGGTCGACCTGACCCTGGCGATCAATACCATCAACAGCTGGAACCGTCTGGCGGTGGGGTTCCGCAAGCTGCCGGTGGAATAAAATATCGGCTTGAAGGCTGCCCGCTGACCCGTAGGCGCCCGCTTGCCGGCGATGGAGCCCTTGAGGTCGCCAAAAGCTTCGCGGGCAAGCTCCGCTCCCACATTGGATCTTCGGTCGTATGCGAGCTTTCGGTTTGACACCAAACATTGTGGGAGCAGGATTCACCGGGACGCCGGACCGCCGCGAAGAGGTCCTCGAGATCGCCAAAAGCCTATGGTTTAGAACGAAATCCCCAGTGCCGCCAATGCTAACAGCAGCGCCGCGATCACCCCGACCAGGGCGAACAGTTGCTGCAACCGCGGTCCGGCCAGATACCTGGCGACCTGGAGTCCGAGTACCAACCCCAGCACCGCCCCCGCCGCAAACGGCCCACCCACTGACCAGTGCATCGCCCCGGACAGTGTCGCCGTGAGCACGCTGCCCAGCGACACCAGGGCGATCACCGCCAGGGACGTGGCAACAATGCTCTTGCTGTCCAGGTTGCTGTAGCGAGTCAGCGCCGGGATGATAACAAAACCACCACCGACCCCGAGCAACCCCGATAACAATCCCGAGAGCATGCCGGTGACGGTCAGCGCTCGGGCGCAGGGCAGGGTCCAGCGCAACCGGCCTTGCAGGGGATTCAGCACGCATGGCTGAAAACCCGGTCGCGACGCCGGATGCCCGTGTTGCAACTCCTTGCGGGCCTTGAGGAAGATCCGAGCGCAGGCATAGACCATCACCGCGGCAAACCCCAGGGCCAGCGGCTCGTTGGGCAGGTGATGGGCGAGCCACAGGCCCAGGGGGGTGAGCAGCACGCCAACCCCGGCGATATAGGCCGCCGCGCGATAGCGGACAATGCCCTGGCGCAAGCCGAGCAAGGCCCCGACACTCGCCGCCAGGCCCACCGCGAGCAAGCCGATGGGCGCCGCCTCGGCCATCGACAAGCCTAGCCCGAACACCAGCAACGGCACCGCGAGGATGCCACCACCGGCCCCGGTCAGAGCCAGGATCGCACCAATCAGCGTGCCCAGTCCCGCCCCCAGCAACAGATGTTCGTTCATGGTTGCGTTCTGGCCGCCGTCAATGTTGGCCGCGCCAACCATTCCCGGCCCTTGAGCATGCCGCGCCAGTACAACGGCGGCAGGATCCGTTCCTTCAACCACCAGGCCAGGCGCGTCGGTTTGCGTCCGTCCAGCAGCCAGGGGGCGAACGTCGGGGCCAGCTTGCCGCCGTAGGTGAATTCGGCGAGGACGATTTTGCCGCGCTCCACGGTCAGTGGGCAGGAGCCATAACCGTCGTAGCTGGCTTGCCGGGACAAACGCCCGAGGGCCACCAGCACGTTGTTCGCCACCACCGGCGCCTGCTTGCGCGCGGCGGCGGCGGTCTTGGCATTGCTGGTATTGGTCACGTCGCCCAGACCGTGGATATTGGCGAACTGTCGGTGTTGCAGGGTGGCCGGATCGACATCGACCCAGCCGGCCGCGTCGGCCAGCGGGCTTGCCCGGATAAAGTCTGGGGCCACTTGCGGCGGCACCACATGCAGCATGTCGAACGAGCGGACCAGGGTTTCCCGGGTGCCATCGGCCAGGGTGCGGGCGAAGGTCGCCTGTTTGGCCGGGCCGTTGACCGCCACCAGGCTGTGGCCGAATTGCAGGTCAACCGCGTATTTGTGGATATATTCCATCAGCGCCGGCACATAGTCGGCCACGCCGAACAGCACCGCGCCGGCGTTGAAGAAGCGCGCATTGATCTGCTCCAGACGCCCGGCCTTGAGCCAGTGATCACAGGACAGGTACAGGGCTTTTTGTGGCGCACCGGCACATTTGATCGGCATCGGCGGCTGGCTGAACAGGGCCTCGCCTTCCTTGAGTGCCTGCACCAGCTTCCAGGTATAGGGCGCGAGGTCGTAGCGGTAGTTGGACGTCACGCCATTGCGCCCGAGGGTCGCTTCGAGGCCGTCGATGGCCGCCCAGTCGAGTTTCAGGCCGGGGCAGACGATCAACTGTTCGTAGCCGACCCGGCTCTGGTCGGTAAGGACCACTTCGTGGCCGTGGGGGCCGAAGGCGCTGACCGCTGCCTTGATCCAGCGCACGCCACGGGGAATCAGCGTGGCCATGGGCCGGGCGGTCGACTCGGGGCGAAATACCCCGGCGCCGACCATGGTCCAGCCGGGTTGGTAATAGTGGGTGTCGGCCGGGTCGATAATTGCGATATCCAGGTCCGGCGCTCGGGCCAGCAGGCTGGAGGCTACGGCGATACCGGCTGCGCCG
Source organism: Pseudomonas sp. GW821-FHT04D07 (assembly GCF_059420225.1). Classification (NCBI taxonomy): domain Bacteria; kingdom Pseudomonadati; phylum Pseudomonadota; class Gammaproteobacteria; order Pseudomonadales; family Pseudomonadaceae; genus Pseudomonas; species Pseudomonas sp. GW821-FHT04D07. Next base: position 20,158 of record NZ_JBWKTH010000045.1, on the reverse strand, counting down.
GCGCCGACGATCAGGATCTGGTGATGGGAAACGGCAGTCGAAGACATGGTGTCGGGTCCTGGTTCAGAGGGCATTGAGCGGAATCTTCAGGTAGCGCACGCCGTTGTCTTGCGGCTCGGGCAGGTGGCCGCTGCGCATGTTGACCTGCACCGCCGGCAGCATCAGCACCGGCATGTCGAGGGTGGCGTCGCGGGCCTCGCGCATGCTGACGAAGTGGTCTTCGTCGATGCCCTCGTGGATATGGATATTGTCCGCGCGCTGTTCGGCCACTGTGGTCATGTAGCGCAGTTCGCGGCCGCCCGGCAGGTAGTCATGGCACATGAACAGCCGGGTCTGCGGCGGCAGCGCCAGCAATTGGCGGATCGAGCGATAGAGGGTACGTGCATCGGCGCCGGGGAAATCGCAACGGGCGGTGCCGTAGTCGGGCATGAACAGGGTGTCGCCGACAAAGGCGACGAGATCGTTGCCGGACTCGATCAGGTAGCTCATGCACGCCGGGGTATGTCCTGGCGTATGCAGGGCCCGGGCCTTCAGGCTGCCGATGTTGAACTCGGCGCTGTCGCTCAGCAGCACATCGAACTGGCTGCCGTCGCGGTGGAAGTCACGGCCCTCATTGAACAGTTCGCCGAATACCTGCTGGACCACCGTGATATGGCTGCCGATGGCGACCTTGGCGCCCAGCTGTTCCTTCAGGTAGGCCGCCGCCGAGAGATGGTCGGCGTGTACATGGGTTTCCAGGATCCACTCCACCCGTGCATCCAGTTCGTGGACCCTGGCGATCAGGCGGTCAGCCGACTCGGTGCGGGTGCGCCCGGACTTGGGGTCGTAGTCGAGCACGCTGTCGATCAGCGCGCAGTGGCGGGTGCTGGTGTCCAGCACCAGGTAGCTGATGGTCCAGGTGTCGGGATCGAAAAAGGCTTCTACGGCTAGCTTGTCGCCAAAGGTCATTGTGTACTCCGGATGTCGTCGGCGGGTATGGGGCTCACACGGTCTTGTAGGAGCCTAGCCTGCTCGCGAAGGGGGCCCTGAGAACGCCAAAAGCTTCGCGAGCAAGCTCTACTCCTACAGGTTAGGTGGTGCATTCAATCTCCCGTCCCTGTCTGACAAGGGGATCAATAAGCATGCCAAACTATGATTTTGATTTTTTGCTAATGAATGCTGATTTATATCAACGTATTTGCCGAAGTTTTATGGTTTACCAGCGTTTGTCAGGTCGATTGGCAGTTATTTTGGCAGTCCGTGGCAGCTAATGGCAGAAAGCACCTGCATGCATTAAGCTCCTGCGTCCACCCGGGAGTTGCCATGACCATCCTTGCCACCGACCTTTCCCGGCCCGATATGCGGGCCCTGGTGTCTTATCTGGAACACGACCACCAGCCGACCATCGTCCTCGACACCGACTACAACATCGTCGCCGCCAACACCGCCTACCAGCGCCAGTTCGGGGTCGAGGGCCGTCCTCATGTCGGGGCGAAATGCTTTCGGGTCTCGCACCAGTTCGCGGTGCCCTGCGACCAGGCCGGCGAGCATTGCCCCATGCGCAAGGCTCACGAAAGCCGCCTGCCCGAGCGGGTCCTGCATATTCACCACACGCCGCGTGGTCCCGAGCATGTCGATGTGGAATTGCGGCCGTTGCTGGACGAGCAGGGCGAGGTGGTCGCTTATGTCGAACGCTTGAATACCGTCACCGTGGCCTCGGCGCAGCCGCAGCACCAGGGCCTGGTCGGTCGCTCGGCGCCGTTCAAGGAGGCTTTGAGCGCCTTGCAGCGGGCGGCGCCGTCGCCGATTCCAGTGTTGTTGCAAGGCGAGTCCGGCACCGGCAAGGAACTCTTTGCCCGCGCCCTGCATGAGGGCAGTCCGCGGGCTGGCGGGCCGCTGGTAGTGGTCGACTGCACCGGCCTGACCGAAACCCTGCTGGAAAGCGAACTCTTCGGTTACGAAAAGGGCGCCTTTACCGGCGCCGTGCAGCGCAAGATCGGCCTGGCCGAAGCGGCCCATGGCGGCACGCTGTTCCTCGACGAGATCGGCGAGGTGCCGCTGGCGATGCAGGTCAAATTGCTGCGCCTGATCGAGTCCGGCAGCTTTCGTCCGGTGGGCAGCTTGCGCACCGTGCACTCGGACTTCCGCCTGGTGTGCGCGACCCACAAGCCGCTCAAGGACATGGTCGCGGCCGGGAGCTTTCGCCAGGACCTGTTCTACCGCATCAGCGCCTTTCCGATTCGCCTGCCGGCCTTGCGCGAACGCAGCGACGACTTGCCGCTGCTGATCGATAGCCTGTTGCAGCGCCTGGCGCCGGCGGCCGTGCCGCGTATCGATCCGCCGGCGATGAAGGCCCTGGGGCTGCATGACTGGCCGGGCAATATCCGCGAACTGCGCAATGTGCTGGAGCGGGCGCGCCTGTTTACCGACGATGGCGTGATTCGGCTGGCCGACCTGCCCGCCGAACTGCGCCGTGAAACAGCGCTGGCGACTGTGCAACGGCGGCGTGGGCGCAACGAGTTGGAGCAATTGGCCCACGCCCTGGAGATGTTCGCCGGACCGCGTAGCGAGCTGGCGAAAACCCTGGGGATGAGTGAACGCACGCTGTATCGGCGCTTGCAGGCGCTGGAAGGGAAGGCCTGACGGCGGTTGAGCCGATCAGCGCGGCAGCGCTTGGTCGACGCTCCCCCCTGGCACCGCTCAATCGTTCGTCAGCAGTGCATTGGCGAAGAGCGTCGGGTCGGCATTGCCCCCCGACAACACCACCACCGCGCAGCGACCGTCCAGCGCGATGCGCCCGGCCAGCAGCGCGGCGAGGCCGACCACGCCACCCGGTTCGACCACCAGCTTGAGGTGCTCGAACGCCCATTTCAGGGCGTAGCGGACCTCGGCATCGGTCACCGTCAGCGCGCCGTGCAGCAGCCGGCGATTGATCTCGAAGGTCAGTTCGCCCGGGGTCGCGGTCAGGATCGCGTCACAGATCGACTGGCCGCCCGGCGCGATACTTTGCCGGCTGCCTGCGGCCAGGGAGCGCCCGGTATCGTCGAAACCCTCCGGCTCCACCGCATACACCGCGATCTCGGCAATCTGACTGTGCAGCGCCACGCTGACTCCGGCAATCAGGCCGCCGCCGCCGCAGGGCACCAGGGCCACCTCGGGACGCAGGCTCAGCGCCCGGGCCTGCCGGGCGATTTCCAGCCCCAGGGTGCCCTGGCCAGCGATGACCCGTGGGTCGTCGTAGGGCTTGACCAGCACAGCGCCGCTTTCGGCGGTCAACGTCGCGGCGATGGCCTCGCGGTCTTCGGTCTCGCGATCGAACAGCACCACCTGGGCGCCATATTCACGGGTGCGGCGGATCTTCAAGGCCGGGGCATCCCTGGGCATCAGGATCGTCGCCTGTATTCCTAACAACTTGGCCGCGCAGGCCACGCCCTGGGCGTGATTGCCGGACGAGAAGGCCAGCACGCCACGCGCGCGTTCTTCGGGACTCAGGCTGGCGAGGGTGTTGTAGGCGCCACGGAACTTGAACGAGCCGGTTCTTTGCAGCACTTCCGGCTTGACCAGTACCCGGCCCTGGCAGCGTTCATTCAGGCTGTGGAATTCCAGCAATGGCGTTTCCACGGCGTGCCCGTGGATACGCCGGGCCGCCTGTTCGATATCGGCCAGTTGAATGGGCTGTGAGGTCATGTCGCGCTCCTGGGTGTGCAAAGGCCTAATTTGCGGTTTTCCACGTCCCTTGAAAAGCGCTTGTTCACGCTGTTGAACAACGTAAAATCCGTGGATGGATACTCAATTTCTCGAAACCTTCCTGGCAGTAATCGACTGCGGTTCCATCGCCGCGGCGGCGCGCCAGCTGGACCTGGCGCCGACTACCGTGGCCCAGCAGATCAAGGCCCTGGAAAAGCAGCTCGGCAACGCCTTGCTCAGACGCAGCGGCCATACCGTGAAGCCGACCGCGGCGGCCCATCGGATCGTCGAACGGGCCCGGCTGATTGTCCGCGAAGCCCGCGACCTGTGTGCCAGTGCCTCCAGCGGTGTGCTGCCGGTCGGGCCCTTGCGCCTGGGGGCGACCCAATATGCCCTGATGCAGTTACTGCCGCCGGCGCTGCATGAATGGCGCCGACGCTATCCCGAGATCGAGATCTATATCGAGCCCGGCAACTCCCAGGAGTTGATGGAGCAGGTGGTGAGTGGCGACCTGGACGCGGCGCTGATCGTGCACCCGTTGTTCGCCTTGCCCAAGAGCTGCGAGTGGATGGCGCTGGTGGAGGAACCGCTGGTGCTGATCACCCCGGCGACGCTGCCGGTCGAGGATGTGCTGGCGACCATCGTCGCGCAACCCTTTATCCGCTTCAGCCGCAAGGTGGTCGGCGGCAAGCTGGTGGAGGCCTATCTGCAAGGTCACGGGCTCAAGCCCAAGTCCCAGTTCGAGCTGGATGGCATCGACATCATCGTCAAGTTCGTCGCCGAGGGACTGGGGGTGGCGCTGGTGCCGGACCGGCCGGCGGCCAATCACGAGGCGCAGGGTGTCCGCCGCTGGGAAGTGCCGGGGCCCAGGTTGTTTCGCACCCTGGGGATTGTCTGGCAGCGCGCGTCGGTGCGGGCGCCGCTGGTGGTGGCGCTCAACGAATTGATGGCCGAGCAGGCGCTATAGCAGGCCCGGTCCGAACGCGGTCCCTGTAGGAGCCAGCTGGCTGGCGATGAGGCCAGTGAGACTTGCATCGCCTGATCGGCCGCCATCGCCGGCAAGCCGGCTCCTACACAGGTTCGCGGCGCTCACCCGAATGTGTCAGACCAACGGCGCGATATTCAACCGGGTCGAACACGCCAACAACGAACGCCGCTGCGTCGCCGCATACAGCTGCAATTCATCGATGGTTTCACGCCCCAGCGCCCGGTGGAACTGCTCCCGGTTGGAACTGCCGGCGTAATGCGCTTGCGCGTCATCCCCCAGGTTCGACTGGAAGATCCCGGCCGCGCTGACCGGCAGGAAGTCCTCATACACCAGCGGCTCGAAACTCACCTGGCCAGCCTCGATCAAGGCTTCCAGCTCGCGCAGCGGCAGTTCGCTGCTGCGCGCGGCGATGCCTTTTTCGGTCGGGTAATAGCGGAAGTACGCCAGGCCCTGCTTGCGCATCTCGCTGTAGTTATCGGGGAAGGCCTTGAAGGTGTTCGCCATGATCTGGTCATAACGCGCGGCATTGGCCTCGTTGGGAAAGTCCCCAAGCGCATCCCGTGCAGCATTCAGCAAGCGATCGTAGAGCGCCCGGCCCTTGGGCGTCAGCGCCGCGCCGCGCTGTTCGATTTCGCCGAAGCGGGCCGAGTGGCTGCCGGTTTCGCTGGCGTCCTGGCCGATAAAGGTGATGGCTTCCTCCAGCGCCTTGAAGCTGGTCTGGCGCAACAGGATCGGGCACTCGCGGCGCGGTGGACCTTCGATCACCGCTTTGGGGGTGATGCCCTTGCCTGGCATGGCCGCCTGCACCGCATCGATGTCGAGGGTGCGTGGGGTCAGGTGGTTGATATGTGGCCCCTTGAACGCCACCACGTCGGCGATCAGGCGATGTTGGGCATTGAGCTTCTTGTATTCGGCCAGCGACACTGTCGCGCTGTTGTGCCAACGGAAGGTTTCCAACGCCTGCTGGACGAACTCGGCGGCATCGGCGCTATCGAGGCCGCCATTCATCTCGGCCTTTTCGATCAGCTCGAGGGTGCGTGGGGTGAAGATATTCCGTCGGCTCAGGATCCACTCGGCGAATTCCCGCAGTCCGTCTTCCTCGATCAGTTCCAGGCGCAGCAGTGAAGTGAAGACGCGGAACGGGCTGACTTGCAAGGCCGTTTCGTGCACCGCGCGAAAAGCCGTGGAGTGCACCGGCACGCCCGCCGGGGTCAGGTCGTAATAACCCACCGGTTGCATGCCCATCACCGCGAACAGTCGGCCCAGGGTGGCCAGTTCCGCCGCCGTACCGACGCGAATGGCACCGTGACGCTCCATGTCCAGGCGGCGGATCTCGCCGGTCTGCCGCAGGCTGTCGGCGACCTGGGCATTGTCGCTCAGCACCTGCTCGTTGATCTGCGCGACCAACTCCATCAGCGCACCGTAGAGCGGCACTTCGGTCTTGTACATCTGCGACATGGCACGGGAAAAATTCGCGCGAATTTCGTCAGGGTGGGCGAAGACAGCGGTGCTCATCGGGTGGTTCTCCGCAAAATCGGGATGACTGGACGTGGGCTGAATTCTGCGGGTGGTGGGGGGCGGGTTCAAACGAATTAAGGTCCAGGGATCATTCCAAAAAGGACTGACCTCGGCCCAAGGTGCCCCTGCGACGGTAAAGGCTCCAGCAATTTTTACTGCTGAGGTGGGAGCGATGCCTTGGGGATAAACGGCAGTGATAATGTATTAATCTAGGCGCCTTCATTGGCAAGTAGTACAACTCGGATGAATATCAATAGCACCGATCTCAACCTGCTCAAGGTCTTCGAGGCCCTGCATGACGAGGGCAGCGCCAGTCGCGCGGCCTTGCAGCTCGGGTTGACCCAGTCCGCGGTCAGTGCCGCCTTGAATCGTCTGCGCGCGATGTACGGCGACCCACTCTTTGTGCGTACCGGCCGGGGCCTGGCGCCGACCCTGATCGCCAACCAGCTCAAGCCGGTGATTTCCGATGCCTTGAACAAATGTCGCCAGAGCTTTTCCCTGGTCCAGCCGACCCTGGCCAGCTATGAGGGGCGCTCGGTGACCATCGGCCTGTCCGACGACTTTGAAATTGCCCTGGGCCGCCAGTTGATTGAAACCGTGGCGCAGCGGGCGAAAAACCTGCGGCTGATCTTTCGCCAGACCCACAGCCAGATCGCCGTCGATGCCTTGATGGAGCGTCAGTTCGATCTGACCATTACCGCGGGCGGCATCCCCAATCGGCTACTGGGTCGGCATCTGCTTGGGGAGGGCGGTTATGCCTGCCTGGTGGATCGCGGCAGCCTGGGTGACAAGACGGCCCTCGATCTGGAGGATTACGTCGCTCGCGAGCACATCCTGATTTCATCGGGAGGCTTTATCGGCATTGTCGATGAGGGGCTGGCGGCGCGGGGCCTGAGCCGCAAGGTCGTGACCGCCACCACGCATTTCGCGGCATTGCCGTTCCTGTTGAAGGGCTCGTCGGCGGTCGCGACCTTGCCCACCCATGCCGCCCGGGCGATCGCGCAGTTATGCGATATTCAAATGCTCGCCTGTCCCATCGACCTGCCGCACTATCCCATCGAGTTGGGCTGGCGCACCCATGCGCAGACGGATAGCGCGGTGCTGCTGGTCAAACAGGCGATTATCGACAGCTTCGCGCTCTGACGGATCACGCGACGCCGTTGAACGCTACCCGCGCGTTTGCTGCTGGGATCGGATGCTGTTCACGCGGTCGAAGTGGAGGAAAAGTCGCGCTACGAGGCAATGCGGCTCTGGAAGCCGGTCAGTCGCGCTGCCGATTTTGACTCGGTATCGTCCGAGTGGCCGTCGGAGTAGAGCTTGTGCATTGTCCTGATTGGCGCGACCGGTATGGTTGGCCTGCTGGCCATTCACCGAGCTTGCTGTGGAAGTTCGATGAAGGTCAACCGGGGGAAGGGTGCTTCGCGACGATGCTGAGGCGAGGGGCGTCTGGGCCGGTTTGAACGCCGGCCTGGCGCTCTTGCTGATCCCGTATGGGAAAAAATAGCTCGAAACAGGTCACGCCATTTTCGCTGGTGACGCTGTAGCGGCCACTGTGCAGCTGCATGATAGTCGCTACGATCGAAAGCCCCAGGCCATTGGACTGGGCTGAGCGCTCGCGTGATTGATCGACGCGGTAGAAACGCTCGAATAATTTCGGAAGATGTTCCGCCGGGATGGTTGTCCCGTAGTTGCGCACGCGCAGATTGATACCCGCCTCGGACGGTGTGGCCTGGATCAACAGTTCGGAATGAGGTGTGGCATATTTTATCGCATTGGCACACAGGTTAGCCAAGGCGCGGCGTAGCAGCGTTGGTTCGGCCCAGATAAGGCCTTCGCCCTCCGCGCGGATGGTGATATCGACGTCCGCGGCCAGACCTTCAAAGTAATCGGCTACGCGTTCCAGTTCGTCGGCGGCACCCAGCTCCTGGCGCTGATCACGAGCGCTACCCGGGTCAGTACGCGCGAGGAACAGCATGTTGTCGAGCATGCGTGCCAGGCGTTCGAGTTCTTCGACGTTGGAGGCGAGCAACTGCTGGTAATGTTCCGTGCTGCGGTTCTGCTGCATGGCGACCTGGGTCTCACCCAGCAAGTTGTTGATGGGGGTGCGTAGTTCGTGAGCCATGTCAGTCGAGACCTGACTCAGTTGCGCAAAACCCTTGGCGAGCCGCTCAAGCATGGTGTTGAAAGAGTCGATCATCGGGAGCAACTCCTTCGGGGCGCCTCGGCCGTCAAGTCGCTCTGTCAAATTGCCAATGCCGATACCGTGGGCTTGCTGCGCCAGGCGTCTGAGGGGCAACAAACCGCGATGAACCACTACATATCCAGCCAGCGCCAGGACAATGGCCGCGAGACTGGCGAGGGCGTATACGCTGAGACGATAGCTGGCGAGCACCGCGGTTCGTTCGGTCATCAGGCAGCCAATGGTCACTTTCAGCTTGCCTGAGTCGATACTCGCGGAGATGGCCGCGAAGGGAGTACCGTTCACGGCGGGTAGATGCTGTACATCTGTCAGTGTCAGGGGATGGTCCATTGCCACGGGAGTGAGGTCGGGAAGATCGATATCACTGGGATTGACCGTTAGCAAAGGGGCTTCCCCTGGAACGCCAATCGTGAGTACGGACTCGCGATTGCCCAGCATGTTCTGAAACAGCACGGGTTTGGTCCTGATCAGTTCCAGTGTATTGCTGCCATTGAGAACGTTACGCAGCTGATCTACCCGGTAGACCAGGGTGGACTCGTCGCGGCGTATCAGTTCGCGTTCAAGCTCGCGGTACAGTGCGACGCCGGTGGTTGCCAGCAGGGCGAAGGCCAGCAAGGCAAACACCACCGCCAGGCGCAGCGTCAGGGAGTAATGGCGACGGTTCATGGCTGTGTATCAAAGCGGTAGCCAATGCCCCGCACACTGTGGATCAGCTTCAGATGGAAAGGGTCGTCGATTTTCAGGCGCAGGCGTCGCACGGCGACATCCACTACGTTGGTGTCGCTGTCAAAGTTCATGTCCCAGACCCGGGAGGCTATCAGTGAGCGAGACAGCACCTGATCCTGATGCGTGGCGAGCAGGTGCAATAAGGCAAACTCCTTGTTTGTCAGCGTCACTCGCACGCCGGCGCGGGTGACGCGGCGTTTGAGTACATCAATCTGCAGGTCAGCGATCTGCAGTTGTTCTTCCTCCCGGGTCGGACCGCGGCGGGTCAGGGTGCGCAGGCGCGCGACCAGCTCGGCGAAAGAAAAGGGTTTGATCAGGTAGTCGTCGGCCCCCAGCTCCAGGCCTTTGATTCGGTCGGCGATGTCATCCCGCGCGGTCAGGAACAGCACCGGCGTATCGGCTTCCTTGCGCAGGCGGCGCAGTACTTCCCAGCCGTCCATCTTCGGCATCATCACATCCAGCACGATGACGTCGAAAGGCGTTTCCAGGGCCAGGGATAAACCCTCGGCGCCATCGCGGGCCAAGCTGACGGAGTATCCCAGCTCCTGCAGACCATTGAGTAAGTAATTGCCCGCCTTGGGCTCGTCTTCTACTACAAGGATGTTCATGAGAATGACCTTGGTTCAGTTTCGGTATTCGATCCACAAAAAACGGACCTGAAAGCCGCGAGCAGGTAGCGCAAGTATAGCCCTGTCATCAGGTTGCCTTGGGTATTGCCTGCTCACGGACAGTCATCGGCAAAAGCATTCCATCAGTTCTCGTTCGTGCAACGTCCTTGAACTGGATAGTCCAGCATATGTTCCCGTCCCTGATGATCCAGGTAATCAAGACGGGCCGGAATGACGCCACATTGATCCGAGAGGTCGGTCATGGAGATGACTTTCGCAACGTCCAGGTGGACAAGGAAACCGGTACTGTCGTGGATCACCGCGGAGGTGTCGGTGGTATAGGCAAAGGCTGAACCGGTGGTGAGGAGGGTGGCGAACCCGAGAATGAACAGTTTCATGGCAGTATCTCCCTATTTACGGTGGACTGCCTGTTATCTGGCAGTGAGTTCACAGTAACAAGGCAACTCCAACAGCTAACGAACAGGACAATGACAAAGTTGTAATGCAATCTTGTCCGAGGTTGGGCCTGATGGGCTTCAGCGGCCTGTGGCCGAGGTGGTGGGCGTTGGAATGAATTGCGGCTATTAATAAGAAGCATTACTATTAGCGCCCGCCTTCATAGCCCATCGCCATGAATCTCCAGCCACCCCGCAGACCCGGTTTTTTCGAGCATTACGAAGAGTTGATCGGCACCTGGACCCGTCGGCTGAGAAACCGTCAGCAGGCCGAGGACCTGGCCCACGATACCTTTGTGCGGGTGCTGGAAAGCCAGGCCGGCGGCGTCGAGCAACCACGGGCCTACCTGCACCAGACCGCGCGCAATATCGCGGTGGATACCTATCGCCGCGAAGACCGGCGCGGGCCCCTGGAACTGCAAGCGATTCACCACAGCGCGCCGCCCACCGGCGATCCAGAGCATTTCATGCATGCCATCCAGCTGGCCGATTCCATCGAGCGGGCCTTGGGTGAGTTGCCCGTCAATTGTCGCAAGGCCTTTGTCTGGCAGAAGATCGAGGGCCTGACCCAGGCGGAGATCGCCGAGCGCCTGGGACTGTCCAGGAACATGGTGGAGAAGTATATGATCCGCACCCTGCGGCATCTGCGCGAGCGCCTGGATGGGGCCGATCAATGACTCTTCTGTGCTCTTCTACCTGTAGGCGCGAGCTTGCTCGCGATGATCTCCAGAGCGCTGCGGTGGGTCAGAGGCCCCGCGTTATCGTTGACGTTTATCGCGAGCAAGCTCGCTCCTACAAGGATTTTGCATGATGGAGAATCGTGATAGCGCCACGGTTCGCGATGAGGCCGCCACCTGGTTCGTGCGGGTCCAGGAGGCGCCGTTGAGCGCCGGGCAACAGGCCGAGTTCGACGCCTGGCGCCATGAACATCCGTTGCATCAGGATGAGTTCGACGTGCTCCAGGGACTTTGGAGCGCCACCGACCTGCTGCCCCAGGCGCGCTTGCAGGCGCTCTGCGAGGGGCCGCCGGCGCGGACCAAACGCCGGCCGTTGTTGCGTTATGCGGTGGCCGCCGGGGTGGTGGCGGTGGCTTTGGGCTTGGGGCTTTTCAGCGGTCTGAATCATCCGGCGCCCTATGACGCGACCTTTGCCAGCGTGCTCGGTGAGCGGCGGCAGGTGGCCTTGCCCGACGGTTCGATCATCGACCTGAACAGCCGCAGCCGGGTTCGCGTGCATTACCAGCGTGACCGCCGTGAGGTCGAGCTGGAGCAGGGCGAGGCGATGTTCAGTGTCGAGCACGACAGCAGCCGGCCGTTCGTGGTCCAGGCCGGGGTCGGCAAGGTCACGGTCACCGGCACGCGCTTCGATGTGCGCCGCGATCCGGCGCAGACCCGCGTAGTGGTCGAGGCGGGCACGGTGAGGGTCCAGGGCCGCGATGCGGCGGACGGGGATTTCGTCAATCTCACGGCGGGCCAGGGCACCCGGGTTGATGAGCAGGGCCGGGTCGCCGCGGCCGAATCGGTGAATGCCGACGAACTCACCGCCTGGCGCAGCGGCAAGCTGGTCTTCAACAATGCCCGCCTCAGCGACGTGGTACAGGAAGTCTCGCGTTATCGGGACAAGCCCCTGGGCGTTGCCTCGCCGGCCGTGGGCAATCTGCGCCTGACCAGCGTGTTCAAGGTCAACGATACCGAGGCCCTGCTCAGGGCCTTGCCAAGCATCCTGCCGGTGGCTATCAGGACCCGTGCCGACGGTGCCCAGGAAATAATTGCAAAATAAATTCAGGTTTTTTTCGAGTTCTTCGTCTTCTTGTCCAACTGCAACTGGTTTGCATTAACAATCGCATGCATCTGCGAATTACAGGACAAGGTCAGACGTGAACAACACACCCAACGCGCTTTACCAGGCGATCCGCAACGCACTGCCCAGCTCCCAGGCCTTTGCCCTGGCGCTGGCGGTCAGTGTCGTTGCCCCCCTGAGCCAAGCGGCTCAGGCCGATTCGGCCATTCATATCCAGGCCCAGCCCCTGGCATCGGCCTTGAGCCAGTTGGGTCAGCAAACCTCTCTGCAAGTGTTTTTCAGCCCGCAACTGGTGGCCGGCAAGCAGGCTCCGGCGGTCAACGGCAACCTGTCGCCGGAAGAAGCCCTGAACGTGCTGCTGCGCGGCAGCGGCCTGGACTATGAGCTCAAGGACGGTTCGCTGACCTTGCACGCCGCCGCCCCGGTCGCCGCCGGTGCGTTGGAACTGGCGCCACTGGACGTCAAGGTGGTGGGTGACTGGCTCGGTGATGCCGACCAGGCGATTGTGCAGAACCATCCGGGTGCGCGGACCGTGATCCGCCGTCAGGCGATGGTCGAGCAGGGCGCGATGAACGTGAAGGACGCACTGCGTACCGTGCCTGGTGTGCAGGTGCAGGAAAACAACGGTACCGGCGGCAGCGATATTTCCCTCAACGTTGGTGTGCGGGGCCTGACGTCCCGTCTGTCGCCACGGTCCACCGTATTGATCGACGGCGTGCCGGCGGCGTTCGCCCCTTACGGCCAGCCACAGTTGTCGATGGCCCCGGTGTCGGTCGGCAACCTGGACAGCATCGACGTGGTACGCGGTGCCGGTTCCGTGCGTTATGGGCCGCAAAACGTCGGTGGCGTGATCAACTTCGTGACCCGGGCGATCCCGGAGAAGTTTTCCGGTGAGATCGGCAGCACCCTGGAAACCTCGCGTTACGGCGGCGTCAAGCATCTCGACACGGCCTTCCTCGGTGGTACCGCGGATAACGGTTTCGGCGCGGCGCTGTTGTATTCCGGCGTGAAGGGCGAGGGCTATCGCGAAAGCAACAACGGCAACGACATTAACGATGTCCTGCTCAAGACCCACTGGGCGCCGACCGACCAGGACGATTTCGCCCTGAACCTGCATGACTACGATGCCAATGCGGACATGCCCGGCGGCCTGACCCAGCAGCAGTACAATGCCAACCCGTATCAGTCGGTGCGTAACTACGACAACTTCACCGGGCGGCGCAAGGATATTTCCTTCAAGTACAAGCGGCAGGTGGACAGTCAGACCCAGGTCGAAGTGCTGACCTACTACAGCGACAGTTTCCGTGGCAGCACTATCGCCGCCCGCGACCTCAAGACCCTCAGCGCCTACCCGCGCAGCTACTACACCTTTGGCATCGAGCCACGGGCGTCCCACGTTTTCGACCTGGGGCCGAGCACCCAGGAAGTCAGCGTCGGCTACCGCTACCTCAAGGAAGGCATGCATGAGGCCACCAGCCGCGTGGCCCTGGTCAACGGCATACCGACCGTGACACCGACCTCCGACGGGCACATCTACCAGGACCGCACTGGCGGCACCGAAGCCAATGCCTTCTACATCGATGACAAGATCGATATCGGCAAATGGACCATCACCCCGGGTATCCGCTTCGAGCGTATCAGCAGCAACTGGCATGACCGGGCGGTGCCGGGTACCAACTACATGCCGGTCCAGGAGAAGTTCCGCAGCGTCGACAGCAACGAGCCGCTGCCGGCCCTGAGCGTGATGTACCACCTCTCCGATGCCTGGAAAGTCTTCGCCAACTACGAAACCTCCTTCGGCAGCCTGCAGTACTTCCAGATTGCCCAGGGTGGCAATGGCAACAGCACGGCCAATGGCCTGCAACCGGAAAAGGCCAAGACCTACGAACTGGGCACGCGGTATGACAACGGCACCTGGGGCGGTGAAATGACGTTGTTCTACATCGACTTCTCCGATGAGCTGCAATACGTCAGTAACGATGTCGGCTGGACCAACCTGGGCGCCACCGCGCACCGCGGTATTGAAACCTGCGCGCATTACGACCTGTCGGCCGTCAACCCGGCGCTCGACGGTCTGACCGCGAATGCCGGCTTCACCTATACCAAGGCGACGTCCCAGGGCGATATTCCGGGCTTCAAGGGCCGTGACCTGCCGTTGTACTCGCGGGAAGTGTTGAATGTCGGCCTGCGTTATGCGGTCAATCGCTGGACCTACAACCTCGACGGTTTCGCCCAGTCTTCCCAGCGGGCGCCGGGGACCGGGACCAACGCTGACGGCAGCTTCAACGGCAACTACATCACCCAGCCGACCGCTGACGGCCAGTACGGCAACATTCCGGGCTACATGACCTGGGACGTGCGCGGTGCCTATGACTTCGGCGCGCAGTTGTCGAACCTGAAACTGGGTGCGGGGGTGCGTAACGTCTTCGACCAGCAGTACTTCACCCGGTCGAGCGACAACAATGCGGGGATCTACGTGGGTGAGCCACGGACCTTCTTTGTGCAGGCCAGTGTAGGGTTCTGATACCGGACCTTCGGTAACCCCATCCTGTAGGAGCCAGCTTGCTGGCGATGATATCGACGCGGTGTCCTGTCACTCCGCGTCGCCTGGATCGCCAGCAAGCTGGCTCCTACAGGTTTCTCAGGTTCGCAGGATTCGCCCGCTGACCGCCACCCCTACCAGCATCCCCGCGATCACCATAAAGGCCAGGTTCAATGAACTGGCATGGGCGATAAAGCCGATCGCCGCCGGTCCCGCCAGAATCCCCGCATACCCCAGGGTGGTAATCGCCGGCACGGCGATGCTTTCCGCCATGACCTTCTGTTTGCCCACGGCGGTGTACAGCACCGGCACGATATTCGAGCAGCCGGCGCCCACCAGCGCATAACCGATCAGCGCCGCCTCCCAGGCCGGCACCAGCGTGGCCAGGGCCAGGCCGGTCGCGGCAGTCAGCCCGCCGTAGACAATCACTCGCTGTGCTCCCAGGCGTCGGACGATGGCATCGCCGGTCAGGCGTCCGAGTGTCATGGTCAGGGCAAAAGCCGCATAGCCCAGGCCTGCGTAGGCGTCCGTGACCTGGCGTTCGGCGCTGAGAAACACCGCGCTCCAGTCGAGCATCGCGCCTTCGGCAAGGAACACCACGAAACACAACAGGCCGATAAACAGCACCACGCCATGGGGCACGGCAAACGCGGGACCTGTGCTTTCACTGCCATAGGGCAACAGATGCGGGGCGGCCTTGAACAGCGCCGCCAGCAGGAACACGATCACCACGCCGATGGCCCCCAGGGGGGACAGTCCCAGGCCCAGCAGCGCGCTGACCCCGGCGGCGCCGGAGATCCCGCCAAGGCTGAACAGCCCGTGAAAGCCCGACATCATGGTCTTGCCGCTGGCGCGCTCGACGATCACCGCTTGCAGGTTGACGGTAGAGTCCACCGAGCCGAGCCCGGCGCCGAACAGAAACAGGCTGGTCACCAGCCAGGGAATCGAGCTGACCGTGGCCAGCAGTGGCAGCGCGATGCAGATCAGCAAGGTGCCGATGCTCAGCACTCGCCGGCAACCGAAACGCGAGGCGAGGGCGCCAGCCACCGGCATGGCGATGATCGAGCCGACCCCAAGGCACAACAGCAATAGCCCCAGGGTGCCTTCATCGAGCCCGGCACGGGCCTTGGCGTAGGGCACCAGTGGCGCCCAGGCGGCCACGCCGAAACCGGCGATAAAGAAGGCGATACGGGTCGACATCTGTTCCAGGCGCCCCGGTTTGACCAGGGCGTGGGAGGTGAGGGCAGTCATGAAAAATCCTTGGCGGGCCGGCAGACAACGCTGTGCAAGGGGGCATCCTTGCACATCGTGTCCGGCGCGGCGAGGCCAAGGTCTCGTTTTATAACCACCCGGTCAGGCTTTGCGACGGGCATCCAGGCTCAGGCGACCGCCACCGAAGGCAACAACCTGCAACAGACCGCCGGCCATGGCAATGTTCTTGAAGAAGTGGATGAACTGGTTCTGGTCGCCCAGGTGATTGTGGAACGCCAGGGCGGTGACCACGCTGAACAGCGCCATGACCAGGGCCACCGCACGGGTACGGTAACCGAGGATCAACAACAGACTGCCGCCGACTTCGACGACGATCGCCGCGATCAGGACCAGCTGTGGCAGGGGCAGGCCCACCGATTCGATGTAGCCGATCATGCCGGCGGGGTTGGCGATCTTCGAGAAACCCGAGAGCAGGAAGATCGCCGCCAGCAGGATGCGTCCGGCGAGGGCAATGGCGCCGGCGGCGCTGGCGCTGTCGGATGGGCTGTGGAGTGCGGAGTTGGCGTTGGCAGGGCTAGCGTTTGACATGGATAGATACCTGTAGAAGCGACGCGACCACCATGGTGCGTCGTAGTGGTGAGTAGTCTGCCATCGCGGTAACGTACGCAATAGCCGAATAATTTCGAGGATCAGGTTCGAAAATATCGAACATCTTCAGGAGCCAAGCCCATGCCCGCCAATCCCGGAACACCGACCCTCGATCAATTGCGGGTGCTCCTGACCGTGGTGGAAACCGGCAGTTTTGCCGGTGCCGCGCGCAAGCTCAGCCGCGCTACCTCAGTGATCAGCTACACCATTGCCAACCTGGAGATGCAGCTTGGCGTGCAGTTGTTCGATCGCACGCTGACCCGCAAGCCGCAGCTCACCGATGCCGGACGTACCGTGCTGGCCGAGGCGCGCAGTATCTACAGCGGCGTCGACGGCTTGCGCGCCAAGGTTCGCGGGCTGTTGCAGGGGTTGGAAGCGGAAGTCCACCTGGTGGTCGACGTGATGTTTCCAGCGGCGCGCCTGGTGGATGTGCTCAAGGGTTTTCGCGCGCAGTTCCCCACGGTGTTGCTGCACCTGCATGTGGAGGCGCTGGGCGCGGTGGCGCAGTTGGTCCTGGAAGGACGTGCCAGCGTCGGCGTCAGCGGCTTTTTCAACCGCGGCCTGGCAGGCCTGGATCGGGTCGGGGTGGGCAGCGTCGAGCTGATTCCCGTGGCGGCCGCCGATCACGCCCTGGCCCAGGGCGTAAACCTGCCCGGTGCCGGGCGCGACCATGTGCAACTGGTACTGTCGGATCGTTCGACCCTGACCCGCAACCAGGAATTTGGCGTACTCGGCACCCGCACCTGGCGCCTGGCGGACCTGGGTTCCAAGTTGATGCTGCTGCGCGAAGGGGTGGGCTGGGGCAACATGCCGGCGCCGATGGTGGCCGAGGACCTGGTAAGTGGGCGGCTGGTGCAGCTTGATCTGCCGGATCTGCGCGGCGGCTTTTATGGCTTCGATGCGATCTACCGCAGCGACACACCGCCGGGGCCGGCGGCGGCATGGCTGATTGCGCGGCT
Source organism: Pseudomonas sp. GW821-FHT04D07 (assembly GCF_059420225.1). Lineage (NCBI taxonomy): Bacteria > Pseudomonadati > Pseudomonadota > Gammaproteobacteria > Pseudomonadales > Pseudomonadaceae > Pseudomonas > Pseudomonas sp. GW821-FHT04D07. The sequence continues at coordinate 2,836 of NZ_JBWKTH010000045.1, read as the reverse complement.
GGTGGCGCAGGGCGAAGCGCTACCAGCCGGGATGGTCTGAGACCCCGGGCGCACCCGGCGGCGCCTCAGCGCAGTTGCGTGACGATATCCGCGACGCTGCTGAGCACGTCCTTGCCCAATTGTTTCGAACGCTGGCCGGACCAGCCGGTAGCCAGGTCCGGGGCGTCGTCATTGTCCTTGAAGGGCATTTCCAGGGTCAGCGACAGGCAGTCGAAGTGCTGGCCGACACTGTTGCAGGCCAGGGTCATATTGGCCTGGCCGGGCAGGTCGCGGGTGTAGCCGTGGGTGGTCTGGAAATCCACGGTGAGCGCGCTCAGATGGCTGCGAAAGCGACTTTCCAGCTGGGCGATACGGGGTGTGTAGCCAGGGTTGCCTTCGCAGCCGGCGGTGAACACGTAGGGAATCTCCTCGTCGCCATGGATATCCAGGAACAGATCGACGCCATGCTTGGCCATCTGCCGCTGGACAAACAGGACTTCCGGACTGATTTCCTGACTGGCGTTCTGCCAGGCGCGGTTGAGGTCCTGGCCCATGGCGTTGGTGCGCAGATGCCCGTGGAAGGCGCCGTCCGGGTTCATATTGGGCACCAGGTACAGATCGGCGCGGGCCAGCAGGTCACGCAGTTCGGCGTCGTCCTCCTGTTGCAGGCGCTCGATCACGCCCTCCATGAACCATTCGGCCATGTGCTCGCCCGGATGCTGCTGGGCGATGATCCAGACCTTGCGCCGGCCTTCGGCACCGTTGCCTTTGCGCAACAGCTGGATTTCCCGGCCTTCGGCACTTTTGCCGACCTCCAGCAACTCGATGCCGGCGTGGGTCACGGCCTGTTCGATCAGCCAGTCATGGCGCTCGCGGCTGTAGGGTTCGAAGTAGGCGAACCAGACTTGCGCTTGCTCGGCCACGAGGCTGATATGCAGGCTTTCACCGTCGAAGCGGGTGTCGACACGGAACCAGTTCTGGTGATCGTAGGAAGCGACGGCGCGGTAGCCGGTCCAGGCTTTGTTGTAGGAAGACTGGCTGGCATTGCTCAGTTCGAAGGCATAGGTTTCGCCCGGTCGCAGGCCTTCGACCTTGAAGTGAAACCACTGGAAATGCTGGCTGCGGGTATCCGGCTCCATGGCCAGGAGCAGGTGGCGTGGGTTGCTGGTGTCCAGTGCCTGGATATTACCGCTGTCGAAGTCGCTGCTGATTTTCAGAGAAGGTAGAACCACGGGCATCGTCGAGTACCTGAAGAGGCTTTTTGTGGCTGCTACTGTACACCTCGATGCAGCTCTGCGCCGAGGCGCGAGGTCATGGCTGTGGCAGCGTACCTGTCTTCAATTAGCCTGAAGCCAAGCCCGTCAGTTAATCGGGTGCAAAAAAAGACCCGGCAAAAAGCCGGGTCAAAAACCGTGATTAGCCTGATGAGGAGATAATCCAGGAGTCCGACCTAAGGTCTCCGGGTTATCGACCGATCTCGCGATCAGCTGACTGCAATAATAATCATTATCATTTGAAAGTCAAGTTTTTTCCCGTTCTTCGCGGATATCATTTCCCCGATTCTCTCCCCAGAGCCGGTCTTCGCGCGGCAAAGCGCTTGGGCGTGGTGTGTTCACGCGGTGCGGGTTTGTATTTGCACGACGCGGTCCACCAGGGCCTTGGCCATGTCGATCATGTACACCACCGAACAACCCAGGTCGCGGTTCGCGCTGTTCGCGGCTTCGTAGGCGGCCGCCGACGCGCAGCGCAGCAGGTCTGAGGCCTGGATCATGGCGTCCTCGATATCCAGGTCATCGCGCACGGCAAAGAGCTTCGGGTAGAGGGGGTCATCGCTGGTGTTCGCCGCGCAAGCGGCTGCTGAAACAGTTGGTTTCAAATAATAGTCGAGTGCACGTTGGGCGGCGGCGCGATCCTTGAGGGACGCGAGCGGGCTTTTCGAGTCGGTTCGAGGGCTTTCTGTCGTGATGGAAGTCATGAAGGGCCTGCCTTTCAGAGGAAGTTCAAGTCAGCTTCTGAAGATTAGTACTATTGGTACTGCTATGCTTGTCACAAACAATACATTTTGTGTATTGAGCGGCGGAATACTCCCCGTATTGTTTCGTCCATGGATAAATGGATAGCGTTGGTGAAAGCCAAGCTCGAAGAGCTCGGCCTTTCACAGGAAAAACTTGGCGAACGTCTGGATATCACCCAGGGCGGAGTCGGTCATTGGCTCAACAAAAGGCGCAAGCCTGATCTTGTGATGATGAACAAGGTTCTCCAGGCGCTCGGCCTCGGGCACCTGGAGGTGGTCCTGGTGATTCGCGACCGCGCGGTGGCGGCTCAGGCACCCGAGGACCGGGACGAACAGGTCTACGACATCACCTCGGCGTTTCGCTACCCGGTGAGTGACTGGCGCGCGGCCGCCTCCGTGGCGGGTTTGGTCACGGGTGAGCATGCCGGGCGCTACGAGGTGACCGATCATTACGCCCCCGCGGCGTTCTGGTTGCAGGTGGTGGGCGATGCGATGACCGCGCCCTCCGGTACCAGTGTGCCCGAAGGCATGATGGTGCTGGTCGACCCGGACCGCGAGGTCGAGGTCGGCAGCCTGGTGATTGCCCGCCTGCACGAGGGCGAGGAGGCGATTTTCCGCCAGTGGATGGAGGAGGGCGGGCAGCCCTACCTCAAGCCTTTGAACCCGACCTGGCCAAAGATCGCGGTTAGCCAGGCGTGCTGCGTGATCGGCGTGGTGGTGCAGGCGACCGCGAAATTCTGAAGGCTGCCCACATTCGTGGGGCATTCACCTGTGGGAGCGGAGCTTGCCCGCGAAGAACGATGACGCGGTGTGCCTGATACACCGCGGTGCGTTCTTCGCGGG